>JAEOTS010000091.1 GCA_016839745.1 Promethearchaeota archaeon | reverse complement strand
ATTTTTTTCTTAATTAATGTTAAGGGTTCTTTTTAAGACAATTGAAAAACAAGTTTCAAGTAGAATTTTTATTATAAGAAAGGATATCTATCACATTTCAAACGAGAGCTCAAATTACTTCATTTTTCTCTGTTCTCTTTTCTCTAACCTTCTTCTAACAACGCAATAAACTGGGCCTGTAAATACAGTTACATAACAAGAGTTGCAACTCCTACATTCAGCAGGTTTTAAATCACCAGTCATCCATCGATTCGGAAGATTCGGTTCATATATTAAGGGTCTACTCAAAGAGATAAAATCTGTTACCCCTTCTTTAAGGAATTTTTCAGCAGAAATAGGGTTTTTAATTCCACCCATTAGAATCATTTTGCAATTTTTCATAGAAGGTTTTAATTCTTTAACAATTGGTAGGACGTAATTTTCTTCTTCTGGTGATTTAATCTGTCTACTTGGATATGCGTTCTTTGTTCCAATTTGAGTTTCTCCTATTCCTCCGCTCGGTTCAATTGCTTCGAAACCTTTATCCACTAGGATTTTTGCAATTTCTAAACCTTGTTGCGGTTCTAATCCTCCAATTACAAAATCTTGTGTTTGTAATTTAATTATTACAGGAAATTTCTTTCCAACTTCATCTTTAATACCATCATAGATTTCGGTTAGTATTCTTGCCATGTTCTCATTGGTTCCACCATAATTATCAGATCGCCTATTTGTGTAAGGTGAAATAAAATTACTTAAAAAATAACCATGTGCTGCGTGTAATTGAACCATATCATATCCGCTTTCATAAGCTCTTCTTCCTGTTGCAACAAATTTTTGTATTAGATCTTCAATTTCAGGTTTTGTTAATTCTCTGGGTGTTAAACCAGTATTTTTATCAGGTATTGGAGAAGGAGCAACGGGAGGATATTTAGGATGAGCCCCCTGACGTCCAGTATGAGCAATTTGAGCCGCTATTTTAACTTCGGGATAATTATGAACAGCCTCAACCAATTTTCTTTGACCCGGAATAAAAGAATCATTATCTAAGCGAAGTTGATATGCGCTCGCTGTTCCACTTGGATCAACGCCTATAAACTCCGAAATTATTAAACCTGTTCCACCTTGAGCTAATTCATCATAAAATTCAATTAATGTATTGCCCACTATTCCATATTTTTCTGCTTTTCGAGTATAAGTCGCTGATCGAACTATTCGGTTTTTAATTTGAACATTTCCAATTTTTTCTGGACTGAATAATGTATTTAGCTTCATACAAATCACTAGTATTAGAGTTAATAAATAAAAACATTTAATCCTATTAAATTTACAAGGAATCTATTTTCGAAATCTCTTAAAAAAAGAATCATTTTAAAAATAAATAGAATATATTCCATTATTAAATCTAATTACATAATTAGAGAATTAACTATGAACGACTTTTTAAATGATTATCCCGTTGTAGAAGAGATGCCTATTCGATGGGGGGATATGGATGCCCGTGGGCATGTGAATAATACAATATATCTTAGATATTTTGAAAGTTCGCGGATCGCGTTATTTAGAGCATTGCATTTATACGAAGAACCCACACAGGTTAGCGTAGGTCCAATATTATCCTTTCAAAGCTGTAATTATAAAGCTCCTTTGACATATCCAGATGCAATTTATGTAGGAGCAAAAATAGAAGCTATAGAGGGATCGAAAATTATAATTAACCATTCTATAGTAAGTAAAAAGCAAAACAGAGTAGTCGCTGAAGGAGAGGCTCACCTAGTCTGGTATGATTATGAAAACCAAAAGAGAGCAAGTATCTCTGATAAAATGAAACAAAAATTATTAAAATAGTCGTTTTTTCCTTCCATTTCAATTCAATGATTGTTGATCCAACCGGAAAAATTGTTGCTGGACCACCAATAGAAGAGGAAGGGATACTCTATACAGATATAAACCCATTATTATCAATCCAAGAACATCATAATTTAGATATCAGTGGACATTATTCTCGGTTTGATGTTTTCAACAAACCTTAGTTGTATGAAGTATCCTTGAAGTAATCGTTTTTTATACGCCTTGTTCTTGTTTCTTAGCTTTGATTAAAAAAATCCCGTGAAATAGTGACCATAAGATGATCCCGACGAGCGCAACCCATTGTATAGTATGGTTGATCAACTCTTCTGGTATTCCGACTAAAAAATCGAGTAAGTATCCTATCCAAAGTGTAGCATATAACGCACCAGTTATAAATGATAAAATGACCAAAATTTTGGAAACCTTTACATGAGAAAGCTCAATAAATCCGTACAAAATTAAAGAAACTGATCCCGCTATATAATGAGTAGCCGCCGCGATACCATGAGTATAATATAAAAGTAAAATAGTCCTGTAAAAGGGAACTAAACTTAGGAAATTATGACTAAATATAGAAAATAATGAACTTAGGACGACTAATCTGATCAGAAAAACATTACCCATTTTTTTGCGAAGATAATTAATTAATGAGATATAGAGGGGGATTTGAGAAAAGCTTGCAATTAACAACCCGATGCTATAAATTAAGCCCGATAATCCTGGTCCTGTTCCTAAATCACTTACAGCATACGAAATTATATTTAAATCAGGATTTACTAAAGAATACAAATAAAACGAGATTAAGGTTGAAATTGTAATCGATGTTGCTCCAACAATTCCAAAATACCCTCCTTTCTCTCGAATAAATTTTTTGATAAGATTTTTCCTCAGATTACGCATTGATGTAGCAATTTTAAAATTTTTAAATGTCTACTTGGGTAATTATTTCAATTCTACATCCTTATTTAAAGTCTACTCATTATTAAAAGCTGAAATTTTAAAATAGGCAGTGATTGTAGCTTTTTGATAAAAATGTATAAAAACTCTTGCTTCTTAAAATATTATCAATAGCATTCAACTTGAAAATCCAATTTTTAAAGGTTAATAATATGGGGAAAAAAGCTTGGGAAGATATTATAATTGTTGAGACGGATGATATTCCAGGAAAAAAGATTATTAAATCATTAGGAAAAGTGAAAACCAAAGTTAATGCCGGAGAACATGATATTATGAAACTTGCAAAATTTAGATGGGAACAGGCTCCTGTCAAATTGAGGAAAATTGCTCATAAGTTAGGGGCTAATGCGATCACAGAAGTACGATATGGATATAAAGGTATGGATATGGTTGGGGAGGGAATTGCAGTTATTATAGAAGATACCGATTGATTTCTCACTATAAATTAAAATAATATTACAAAAATCTATTAAAAAGTTAAATCAACTAATTTTCGGATTTCTTCCGCCACTTTTTTTGGATTTTCAGCATGAGTAATTGCTCCACCGATTATAATGATATCAAGGGGATAAGGTTTTAGATTAGGGATATCGGATTTTGTAATACCCCCTGCTATTGCCAAATGAGGACGGGGCTGTATATTCACTACAGATTCCAATTCAGTTAGAGGATTATGGCGTGACTCTTGTCGATCTAAGCCACTATGCACCAAGCAATAATGCAGTTTTGTGTTATTATACTTAAGATTAACAATTTCTGCTAAACGTTTAGCAGGTCTTCTGGACATGATAAGATCTGCTATAATTTCAACTTGAAATTCTTCAGCTGCTCTTAACGTCTCTAGTATTGTGATATTATAAGCATCTGCTAGTACAGAAACGATGTCAGCCCCTGATATAGCCGCCATTTTCACTTCAAGATATCCTGCATCTGCAATTTTCAAATCAGCGCAAATTAACTTATCAGGGTGAGCTTTCTTTAATTCTCGAACTACTCGTATTCCCTCAGATTTAATTAATGGAGTTCCAGCCTCTATAATATCGACATATTGAGCTACATTTGAAGCCAGTTTGAGTGCTTCGTCAATATTAAGAAGATCTAAAGCAACCTGCACCAATGGTTTTGAATGAGTCATATATGTATTATATCAATTGGGTTTTAATAAAAAGTACTTATTTAAAGTAAATATAATTGAGGGTTAAACTAATTGAATTTTATTTATTGATTTCTTTTATTAGCAATTAATTGAGTTTTTATTACGGAATCATTTGTAAAACATTTTCAAAAGCTTCGATAAATCTATCATTATCCTCTATAGTGTGTTGCATACAGGTAAAGCCTCGATTGCCATATTTTGTAATAATTCCTTGAGCAAGTAAAGCAGTTGCTATACGATTGACCGCTTCATTTCGTTTCAGCATAATTTCAATATTGTTTAGGTCTGAAAGATCCAAAGCTAGAGGAGAAAATGTTTCAAAATGAACTATAGATTCGATATTGTGAGCAAAATATGGTCTTCCGTCATTTTCAAAGATTTGATTCAATTTTTTAACAAGATCTTCCGCAGATTCTTTAGCCTTCTTGTGAGCCTTATGTTCCTCCATAAGTTTTAACGTCCAATAAGTTGCCGCAGCGGTTAAAGGATTACCTCTAAGCGTTCCTCCTACAAAAGCGTTATTTCCACCTGGTTCCACATCTATGGTTATATTGTTCATAACGTCTTTCCGACCACCAACTGCTCCAGAACTCGGAAATCCGTGAGTAAGTAGTTTCCCAAAAACGGATAAATCAGGTTTTATATTGAAGTACTTTTGGGCTCCACCCATACCTAACCTAAATCCGGTGATTACTTCGTCAAAAATTAACAGAACATTGTATTTATCGCATAACTCTCGTATGGATTTGAGCCAATCCTTTTTAGTAGCTATTCCCCCGGCATCACTTCCTAGAGGATCGACTAACACGGCTGCGACTCCACTCCTTTTCTCCGTCCATTTCTTTAAAGATTCTTCTAGCAATTTAACATCATTCAGTGGAACAACGATAGTATTTTTATATACTCCACTAGGAATACCATGTGCTTCCATGGCACCTGAAAATGGTACATGCATATCTACACATAATTGTCCACACCAACCATGATATGAACCCGCAAATTTAATTATTTTCTCCTTTTCTGTGAAAGCTCTTGCTATCCGGATAGCTGCCATATCAGCTTCGGTACCCGACTGAAAATACTGCATTAATTCTATGGATGGCACATGTTTTTTTATCATCTCAATCGATTTGATTTCCCATTCGTTGTTATAATAGATGTTAGGGTCTAAGTCATGGTAAACTTTGATTATCTCCTCTTTTAAGGGGGGAAAGTTATGACCTAATATACATGCTCCCGAACTCATCAACCAGTCAATGTATTCATTATTGTCCATATCCCACATTCGAGTCCCAGAAGAACGCTTGATGGTAAGTACGAAGGGATCTTTAATTGTCAATTGATGTTCCGTTCCCCCCGCAACATGTTTTCTCATTTCCTCATCCATTTTTTTAGTAATCGGACATTTTTCTGCCATATTTTTGCGTATTTTGGCCATTTTTTCGTCTGGAATTAGTTTGATTGGGCTTTCCCTTATAATCTTCATTTTTTCTTGTATTTCTTCAAATTCCATTATAATCACTTATGCTCGTAGGTTAAGTTAATAACATCCAATTATTATTCCTTAAAATATTTTTTACTAATTTTAGACATTTTTATTAAGATATAAAAAAGATTTTTTAATCCCAAAAGGGTAGTATTAACTATCATAATAAGAAATCTATTAAGGAAAAAAAATGATAAAGACAAGATTAACTGAATTATTTGGGCTTAAATATCCAATAATAAGCGCTCCGATGGGCCCTTTTTACACAACTAAACTAACAGTTGCCGTTTCTGAAGCGGGGGGGCTTGGTGTAGTAAGTCATGCGACTTTACAGGGAAAAAATTCTGTAAAAGACATGATTACACAGTTAGAATATGTTCTTGAGCATACAGATAAGCCTTTTGGTGTAAATGTTCGAACAGCTCGAATCCAAACCGATCATAAAATAATGTTAAGAAAAATTATCCAAAATATTAAGCAGAATCCAAAACTTCGCGAACAATTAGTTTACATTATTACAAGTGCAGGAGGTTCAACATTTGCGAGTAAATTGTTGAAAGAAAAAACTCCAAATGTAAAACATTTCCACGTCTCTCCTGCTTTATGGTTAGTAGATAAATCATTTGCAGCAGGTTGTGATGGAGTGTGTGCGACTGGGACTGAAGGAGGCGGTCATCAAAGCTATGAAGGGATTACTACATTAGTACTAGTTTCACAAGTAGCTCAAAAATATCCCGAAAAACTGTTAGTTGCTTGTGGAGGTATCGCAAGTCCAGAAAGTGTAGCTGCGGGATTAGCTATGGGCGCAGATGCTGTTGCTATGGGAACGAGATTTATAGCATCAACTGAAAGTGAATTCCATCCAAATTATAAAGCACTAATTCTACCAGCAACAGCTCGAGATACAATGATTACTACGGGAGGATTTGGACCGATAAGGCTATTGAAAAATAAATATTGCCTTGAACATGGAAAAATCATGTCAAAAGAAGAGAAAATCTCTCAAGAATTAGCGTATGATTTGGATTCATTTCGAGAAGATCTTTATCGCTACGAAATCGTGTATACACAAGGAGATGTAGATAATGGGGCTGTTCCTGCAGGTCAAACTTGCGGTATGATCGATTCCGTAATGGATGTAGGAGATATTATTACTAATTTCTCAAAACAGGCAGAAGAAATATTAAAAAACTTAAGTGCAAAAATTCCTTAAACTTTTAGTATAATCTTCCTTTTTTTTCAAATTCTTTTCGATTAAATAGGTATGCTCTACAATTTTGCTAATAATACTCTAAATATTTCTCTTGTATAACTCTTTATTTGGAACATAACTCATCATTACAAGATCATCTCTGATCTCCCACCCTAATTTATTGTAGAATTCCACGACATTTCTATTTGTTTTTTCAATGAACAAATGAAGTTTATGAACTTTTAAGTTGCGAAATAGTTCAATTAACTCGTCCATTATCATTTTACCATATCCCATTTTCTGGTAATCTGGATCTACAGCAAGATGGTGAACATAACCTCTGCGTCCATCGAAAGTGCCTATGACTCCTGCTAATACTTTTCCATCCTCTTTTCCGATTAAGAAAAGATTAGGATTTCGAGCTAGAACTGCTGCTACTTCATCCTTAGTGTCTGATGACCCCACTCCAATTCCTGTTCTTCTCCATAATTCTACAATTTCATCGTAATATTGCATTTTAAATTTTTCTATCTTCATATTAATCATCAAAAGAATTTATAGAGAGTTTGAGTATTTTCTTCCTACTCTCTGTTTTATTATCAATAATTTCTTTAATGTGTTTTGAAATTTCCTTTCTTTTACTTAAATCGGAGGGAATTGGTAAAATTACATCCATTATTCTATTTCCGATTGTAGAAATAGTTCCTTGAACAAAAGTTATTGCTCTAATCTGTTTTTGAACAATATTTAGATTTAACAGGTATAATAAAAGGTAAGGATCAATATCCTCATTATTCTTAAGTGTCTTAATTTTGTAAATATGGCTCTGAATGATTATTTTAGTATCCAATTCAGTTATATATGCAGTTTTCCCAATTAAATTTGGACCACCATCTTTAACCAAAAGAATGTCACCGATTTCTAAATCTTGTTTTTCTTTAAATTGGTTATAGACTTCCTCAGACGTTTTTTTATGGGAATTTAAATTAATCTCCCAATTATTAATTTCACTGGTACGTATGAACGGAACATCTCCTAAACCATAAACTTGAGAACCAATTTCGTCACCTCTGGGAAGGTATTCCTTATTTTTCGTGTAAATAATGCCTTTTTCAATTAAGTCAGCAACAGATAATAATATGAAGCTTTGGTTCTCCTCTAAAGATTTGAGGGGTTTTTCGACGCCGGTATAATAGGAGGGTATAAAAATATTGTTTTTAATTTGGTTAATATTTAATTTAAAAACATCTTGTTCTTCTAAATAGCTAAATTCATTACTTTCATTGATTTTCAGATGTAAATTTAATAGGTCATTATTAATGATTGGTTCGTTCTCCAAATCATATTTGATACTGCCGTCTTTATTTAATTTATATTGTACTTTTCCATCTTTATCATGCCCTACATTATCGACTATGGCAAAATTAATTTGATAATTTTCAGGTATAAGTTTTAATTTTTGAAAGAAAAGAATGCTAGTTTTATTGCATGTGTAGGGTTGAAATGCATTCTGATCTAAACTAATTATTCCTAATATTTTACCCTTTCTCCGTAAATATTCCCAGATATATCTGTTTGAAGGATTTCCAAAAAGTCCTTCAGGTAAAACAATTCCTAATTTTCCACCATTATTAAGTAATTGAACACATCTTTCTATGAATAAAATCTGCGGTGGTTGTTTTTTAATTAATTTATTTTGCCTAATCCATAATTCATCTTTATAATCCCATTTATGAGCTAAATCAAATTTTTGTAATATTTCTTTATTATCAATAGGAATTTTAGCACCAAAAGGAGGATTAGTAAACACATAATCAAAGTGGTCATTTTTTATAATATCTAAAGTTTGTTTTCTATAATTATTTGGATCTAAGGAATCCTCGCAAAATATATTAGATTTACCTTGACTTATAATATCTATGTATAACTTACAGATTTTTGCTAAGTAGGAATCTTTATCAATCCCATAGAGATTAGAGATTACTTCAGCGTAATTTGATTCAATGAGTTCCTTTTGATTGGTAAACTTCTGTTTAATTTTTGATAACAAGAGGTCCTTACATTCTAATAAAAAACCACCGTGTCCACAAGCGGGATCTATTATTCTAGTATCTATCTCTGGATCCAAATAATTTACCATAAACTTTACAACACTTGCTGGCGTGAAAAACTGGCCTCCAGCTTCTTTTAACAACCTACTTACAAAAACCTCAAACGCATCTGCTAGTACATCCTTAGAGGAATCCAATAGAGAAATGTTTTGTAATTTCTCAACAACTAAAGCGACCAATTCTTTATTTAAGTTAATATTTTCATTTTCATCAATAATATCTTTGTATTTGTTTTTTAACTTCTCTTTAAAGAATAGCTTAAGACGATCAAGCAGCTCATGGCTTTCTTCATCATTTCGAATGCTGAATGCCATAACTGAATCGGGTGAAGAATTATTTTTTTCATCAACCAACTTACATAAAATCAGATTTATTATTTCTTTGGAACGAGCTCTTGTATCGGTTTCTGTGTATTTTAATTTTCCATAAAGATGTTGATTGATTTCTAAAAATTCTTTTTTTAAATTAGAAGATTTTATTAGATCTTTCTTTCTAATTATAGTGTTATTTCCTTCCTTAGTAAAAGCGTCTAGTGTTTTAGGCATTTTAATTTCAATACACTCTCAATATTATTATTTTTTATTGAAAGAAAATAAATTTTATTTATGTCTATTAATAATTTAGATTTTGGAGAGCATATCGAGTTTTCTGTAAAAAAACGATTCGGCATTATTACGCTTGATAGAACTCAAAGATCAAATGCTTTTTCACAAGATCAACTATGGTATTTAAAAAAAGCTATAGAACACTGTCAAGAGAAAAGCAAAATAAGGGGTTTAGTTTTAACAAATAATGGTTCTTCTTTCAGTACGGGTATGGATTTAGACGCTATTGACGGTGCTGATCATGTCGCAGTTAAAAAGCTTGAAGGAACTGCTGCAGATATATGTAAATTATTGTTCAATGGAAAACCAGCAATATGTGCTATTAATGGTAGAACAATGGGAGAGGGGGTTGTGTTCTCGATTTGCTGTGATTATCGAATTGCCGTTAAAACCAGTTTCTTTCAGATGCCAGAAATTGTCTCGGGAATCTTTCCTGGAACGGGATGCGTAATTCTATTTTCAAAAATAATAGGAATTCCATGGACAAAAAAGATGCTCATGTTTGGTGAAAAGATAAGCGCGATTAAAGCTCTCGAGATCGGATTGATAGACCAAATTGTAAATACGAAAGACCAATTAATTGAAGAATCCATGAAAAAAGCGCGCTTCCTCTTCTCAAAAAATCAAACTGTTCTACACGCAATTAAACTATGTAGTAATCATTTCTTAGATAAATCTTATACGGATGCTTATGAAATAGAGAAAATTGCTTCTGGATGGTATGAACACCAGGATAAGGAGAAGTTTATTCAAGAATTTAAAAAAAAATTTGAATAATAGAGATTTGATTTTTTATTAATTGATTGAAAAAACAATTTTTAATACTCCTCTTACAAATTCAAAAAAAGATCATAATCTTTAAATCATCGCTTAAGCTAGTTAACCTTAGCTAGACAGAGATGTTTTGCTACTCAAAAAACAACTCTCAGAAGAGAAACAAACTGAAAAAAAAGAAATTTTAATCATAAAAGCTAGAACTGATAAAAGAGATTGAAGAGTGAATTAGTATGGCTAAAAAAGATGATTCAAAAGTGTTTATTGGTAAAAAGAAATCAATGGATTATGTCATGGCCGCAATGTTAGTTTTGAGTGAAAAACCAGTAAAATTACTAGCGCGGGGAAGATCAATTTCGCGAGCAGTTGATGTTGCCGAAATCCTCAGGAATAAATTCCTCCAAGGAAGCAGTTACGGAGAAATTCTTATTACTACCGAAACTATTACCGATAATGATGGCACTACTACCAATGTCTCATCAATAGAGATAGAGATTATACCCCAAAAAAAGTAAATGTGTTGTAGTGCAACATTAAGGTTTAAATCCTTATTTTTGATATTTCTTGAATAAATTCTTATTCATTTTTTCTTTTTTAAATATTAGAGATTTTGAACTTTTAGACCATTTTTATTGATTATATTATGGATGTTTTATGTTCAACTGATTTACAAAAGGCAATTAAAGAATTATCTAAAATATCGTACAAAGCTGTTACAATTTTGGAAAATTGTCAATCCTGTGGAACTTGTGTTAAATATTGCCCATTAAAAATAAGAAAATTTAATTCTGAAAGCAAAGCAATTACCATAAAATCAATTCAATCTTGTGGAGGATGTTCAGTTTGCTTCCATCGATGCCCTAATAATGCAATTCGCTTAAATCCTATTAACAAAGAGTGTGAGGATACAGAATTTTCTTACTGATACTGATCAAAAATCAAAAATCAAATTTAATAACAACTCTGCTTTTTTTCTAGTAGAATAATAATCACTATTATCTGTAAAATGTGAATATAATGTCAAGTAAGAGTGCTAAGGATTATTACATAAAGAATAAACCATTATTAATGAAGAATTTTGAGTATTCCTTGAAAATTGCTAAAAATCTTCTATTACCAAGATATAATGAATCCAAATCGGAAGAGCTAATCAATCAAATGCGATTTGAATATGAAGATATACTTACAAAATTACCTGATATCGGAGGAAAAAGAAATCTATTCATTTCAATTCTTGCAAGTAAAGCTTCTTTAGTAGCAATGTTTCGCATCCTTGAAAAGGAAGGATATACATATAGAGAAATTGGAGAGTTTAGTTATAGATTCACTGAAATAGAAACTAAGAACGCTATGGAAAGAGCTGAAAAGAAAGGAATGAATCTTTTGGATCTCTTTTTTGATGATGCTTACATCAATTCTTTAAGAAAGCATTGCGAAGATTCCCAGGAGAGGAAATATCCAGATAATTGGGTTATGGAGTTCGTAGATGGTTCTAATGAAGATTTCGATAATGGTTTAAATGTATCAGAATGTGGAATTCTTAAAGTATACAAAAAATTAGGAGCAGAAAAATATGCCCCCTTTGCATGTATTCTTGATTATGCTCAAGCAAACGTTTTAGGATTCGGGCTTACACGCAGTAACTCTCTTGCAAACGGTGCTTTAGGTTGTGATCATCGGTACACTCGAACCGGTATTACTCCTATAGCTTGGCCTCCGGATAATTTAAAAGAGTATACAAAGAAATTTGAATAATTCATTCACCAGAATAT
>JAEOTS010000013.1 GCA_016839745.1 Promethearchaeota archaeon | reverse complement strand
TATTTTGAGAGAGTCCACAGCCAACTATATCAATTCCGTTAATTTTAATTTTATTAAAATACTTTGTTTCTTTCAGACGATATTCGAGATTGAAAAACCTTTAGAAAAAAATTTTTAATAAGATGTAAGCAATACTGATCTATTACCAATAACTCAATAGAAATAAAAATAAAAACAATAAAGGTAATATTAATGCCTAAAGCGAAAGCTAACAATATTGAAATAGAGTATGACACATTTGGAGATTCCTCATCAAAACCTTTACTTTTGGTGATGGGGTTAGGAGCTCAGATGATTACCTGGTTTGAGGAGCTTTGCATGATGTTTGTAGATAAAGGATTTTACGTAATTCGATTCGATAATCGAGATGTAGGTTTGTCTACTAAATTTGAAGAAGCGGGAGTACCAAATATTCTAAAGGAATACAGTGCACGCCAGCGAGGAAAAACGATATCGCCCCCCTATACTGTCGAAGATATGGCTGATGACGCTGTTGGTCTATTAGATGCCCTCAACATAGAAAAGGCTCATATTTGTGGAGCGTCAATGGGGGGAATGATTGTTCAAATAATCGCATTTCGCCATCCAACCCGCGTTTTGAGCTTAACTTCCATTATGAGTACCACCGGAAATCCTAACCTTCCTCAACCTAAGCCAGAAATTCTGCAACTACTGTTAAAACCTGCGCCTACAGATCGTCAAGCTTATATTGAGGAATCAACGAAACGTCGACGTATTTATTATGGATCTGGTTTTCCTTTTCCTGAAGATGAATACCGTGAACTTGCAGCAACCTTTTATGACCGTTCATTTTATCCACAAGGAATGGTACGACAAATTTGGGCAATATTAGGCACTGAAAACCGCGTACCAAAACTTGGTTCAATAAAAGTTCCTACGCTTATAATTCATGGCGGCGACGATCCATTAGTTCCAGTTGAAGGAGGTAAAGAAACAGCAGCATCTATCCCTGGAGCGGAATTAATAATCATTGAGGGCATGGGACATAGTCTACCGCCTGAAACATGGCCTCAAATTGTAGACGCAATTGCTAACAACGCTGATAAAGTAAACAATTAGAAAACCAAGTGAAATCTTTTTTCTTTATTTTTATGTAAAGCAATATAAATGAATGAAAAAGCTAATTTTGAAATATTGATTCTATATTATAATTAAATTGTTAACTATAAATTAAAGTGGAGAAAGTAATTATGACAATTTTATTAAATCCAAAAGAGCATAAAAGGTATTATCCAGACACGAAATCAAAAGAGATCATGCTTAAAACCATAGAATTTTTCGAAAACAAAGGGAGAGCGAAAATTAAAGAGGACGATCGCAAGCGAGTATGGTATTCTGACTTCCTGGAATTTCAAAAAGAAAATAAGATTTTTGCGCAACTTTTAACTCCATCTCAGTATGGAAAAGATGAGAATTATCGATGGGATACATGGAGAATATGCGAGTTTAATGAGATTCTTGCGTTTTACGGACTTAGCTATTGGTATACATGGCAGGTGTCAATACTAGGCCTCGGACCTATCTGGATGAGTAAAAATGAAAAAGCAAAGGAGAAAGCAGCGAAATTACTTAACGAGGGAAATATTTTTGCGTTCGGTCTTTCTGAACAAGCGCATGGAGCAGATATTTATGCCTCTGAAATGGCATTAACTCCTCAAGAAGATGGTTCATATAAAGCTAATGGAGAAAAGTATTATATCGGCAATGGAAACGAAGCACAAATGGTTTCAAACTTTGGTAAATTTGCTGATAAAGATGGCAATATCCCTCCGTATGACATGAAAAATAAGGAGCAATATGTTTTCTTTGTCGCAAATTATAAACACAAAAACTATGAGTTAATTAAAAATGTATGCGATAGTCAAAATTATGTTTCAAATTTTGCGCTTCACGATTATCCCATAACCGAAGAAGATATTCTTTCCAAAGGAGAGGAGGCATGGAATTCATCCCTTAACACGGTTAACGTGGGGAAGTATAACTTAGGATGGGCTTCAATAGGAATTTGCACGCACGCATTTTACGAAGCAATTCATCACGCGTCCTATCGAAGGCTCTATAATATGTACGTAACTGATTTTCAACACGTTAAACAAAACTTTGTTGATGCATACACTCGTTTAGTCGCTATGAAATTATTTGGACTAAGAACTGCTGATTACATGAGAATAGCATCTGATAAAGACCGACGTTATCTACTATATGCTCCCGTCATGAAAATGAAGACAACAACTCAAGGAGAGGAAGTAATAAATCTTTTATGGGATGTGATTGCGGCAAAAGGTTTCGAAAAGGACATGTATTTTGAAATGGCTGCAAAGGATATCCGTGCTTTACCAAAACTCGAAGGCACCGTTCACGTAAATATCGCCTTGATTTTGAAATTTATGATAAACTTCTTTATGAATCATAAGAAATATGAAGAAATTCCAAAACAAGATCAAGTTAAAGATGATACATTCCTTTTTAACCAAGGTCCAACTCGTGGGTTGGGAAGAATTCGCTTTCACGATTGGAAGCCAGCGTTTGAGCAATATAATTTACCCAATGTCAAAATATTCATGGAACAAATTAAGATGTTTAACCTTATGGGAACAAAGGCCACGCCTAGTATCGAGCAACAAAAAGACATGGACTTCATGCTTTCAGGGATTGGCGAAATCTTTTCTCTTATTGTATATGCCCATTTAGTCATTGAAAACGCGAAAATATATGAAATCGATGTAGATACAATTGACCAAATTTTCGATTTTCTAGTGAGAGACTTTTCCAAATACGCTTTGAATCTTTATCATAAATCCGGTACTACTCCTCTACAAATGGAATGGTGTTTGGAGATGATTAAGAAACCTAACGTCGATCCTGAGCGGTTTGGTAAAGTGTGGAAAACAGTTCACTCCTTAAAGGACGCATATGAAATGAATGAGTAAAATTAAGAATTGTTTTATACATTTTTCTTTTTATTTTTTATGAACTTTTTTTATTTCTGATGACCTTAATTTTAGATAATCTTCTCAAAACCAATATCGTCCCAGTAATGAGGATCATAATCATAACAATTATTAATGAAATTATTAATACATCAACAGGAGGTGCAGTTAAGCCATCTTCTTCACATACTCCCTGAAAGTCACGAATATTTGCCCCGTTACCCGCAAAAGAGTTATTCAATGCAATATTGCATTTTGATTGAACATCAAGATAAATAGCGACATCGTGATTATTAATAGTGTTATATTTTACGATGTTACTTTCACAGTCCTCTAAATATATCCCATATTGTCCGTTAGAAGTTATAAAATTTGATATAAGTCCATTATCGCTACAACGAATCAAATTTATTCCATATTCCCCGTTATTATTTATGGAATTATTTAAAAAAAAGTTATAGTTGCTCTCGTAGACTTGTATTCCCTCCCAACCGTTCTGATTTACAATATTTCTTATAATAGAGTTATTTTCTGATCTGCTGATTCTAATACCATTAGTAACCCCTCCAGGAAATATGTTTAAAGATAGATTATTATCTTTTACCATATTATGATTCGAAAAAGACGATATTTCTACTCCTATTTTATTACTAGTTGCGTTATTTTTCAAAACAGTGTTATTGTGACTGTTCCAAGATAATCTTATTCCGAAAGCTGAGTTGTTATTAGCATAATTTCTGGATACTGTATTATTGTTGCAAAATGTGTTTAGAGATATACCCGTATTGAAGTTATTATTTGCGTGGTTTCCGTATATGGTATTATTTTTACTATATGAAACTAAGGAAATCCCGTACATATTTTTTGAGCAGTTGTTACCAAAAATTATTCCGTTATTCGTATTGTTTAGTAATATCCCAGCGTACTCGCTTGACCAATCGGCTCCCGCATTGAAAAGAGTGCAGTTTTCGATTCTAAAGTAAGCGCTGGAATTTTGGATTTCAATACAATTGCTGGAACTATAACCATCTATAATCAGATCTTTGATTATATATGGGTCGTCCCATGTGCCAGAACCGTTGCAAACACCCGCACTTATAGCTTCAGTCCAGTTATTATTTATGTAGATTGTTCCAGATATTTTCGAAATTTTAATATTGGCATTTTTATCTCTTGAGTAGAAATTGAGATTATTGGAAGAAATGAATGATAAAACGAGAGTAATTACTAGAATCGTGATAAATGTTATTCTTTTCTCAATGTTTGATTTCATTTTTACTAAAATAATCCGGATAAAGGTTCTTAGTTGTTTGATTATGTAAAGATGGCTTTATTAATATAAATGCCTTTTTAAAAGCCTTATCTTTTGAATTTCTTGAAAATAAATATAAAAAAAATAAAAAAATAGAATTAATCTTTAAAGATACTTTCTACTAGCTTGTTGTCTTCTTTAAAATATATAAGAGCGCCGCTCCAGTCAGCTAAAACATCAGCATATTTAGCTTCAAATGTGGTAACCAGTTCCTTTAATGAGGTGCGAACTTCAGTAGTTTGTTTTCCTTTAATAAATAAAGCGCCAAATATTCGTTTCCCATACTCTATAAGAATTGTAATATCGCCGTGATCTATGGTTTTTAGTAGTTCTTGAGATTTAGTGGTTTCTTTTATGAAGGAAGTAATAGCTGAAAACATACCGGAGACGATTCCGGGATCTTGACTATACTCTTTAGAGAAATTATAGTCAAAGATGCCTCTACCATCGTCGTAAATGATATATAATCCTTGTTTTTCTGCTTTTTCGAAGATGTAGCTGAATTCTTGCTTTAAAACATCGATTTGGTTGTTGTTATATAAGTATTTAAGAGTAAAGTAAAATCTTTGCATTTCATTTCCTTCAACGGGTTTTAATGTATCTAGCATTTGTTCTGTTTCTAGTTCGTCTAGTAAGGACTTTACTTCCTCTCGCTCTAATGCTATATCTTTTAAATCGATATCTTCCCTTCTAATAATTAAATAACGGGTTTTAGTTTTTGCGTATTCGTTGTATGTTGGAAATTCAGTAATTGAAGAGAAGATAACCTTTTCTAAATGTTTTTCATCAATAGCTAAGCTTTTAACTCTAAAGTTTTTTTTCATGTAGAATATAACTAGGCTCCAAAAAACTATATTAAAAATGTACTGAGTAGTTTGATAAGGAATCGCAAGGATATTTAAAACTCCGGTTAACCCACCTTCGAATACAGCAGTCCTTAGAGTATAGAAGTTAAAACCAAAAATAGAAGTAAAGCTCGTTTGTCCAGTAATCCAATAGATTTCAGAAGAGAAGTTTATCAAGCCGTTTGCACCTATTACTACAAACAACACAGATAAGATGATTAAGACAGGTACGTATGTTGTAATACTCAGAAACATGCTTTTCATATATTTCATACTTAGACTCAAGAAAATCACGGCAATAATTAGAGATACAACTACTAAAGCTACAAAACTTAAAATGTTCAAAAGGTCAAATCCAAGGCTTTCGTATAAGAATACCGATCCACTTACTGCAAAATTGGCTGAGGCGGTTATGATATCTTGATCAATAAATTGAAGGATAGCACCAAAAACAAAGTTGTTTACAATGAAAAATACAAAAAAAGCGAGACAACTAAAGACGATTCCATAGTATATGTTAGAAGTATTCATTTTTTTCCTTTTTTCTTTCTTATTTTTCCACCAGTCAATTAGTTTAATAAAAATAAGTAAAGAAATAGGTTCAAAAATTTTAAGAAACAAAATAAAAATAATTGACGCCATAAGAAAATACGCAAAGAAGTAAAGGATTACTCCGAAAGATCCAATATCTTCAACAATGAATAATATAATAGATAAGATTGATATTGGAGCTCCAACCGTATATAAGCTCTTATAAGTCTGCTGTCTAATATTCTCTCCAAAATACCTTCCTCTTAGTGCAATCTGCGAACTAAAAAGTATTTCTAAACTGAATATAAAAGTTGCGAGGTAAACAAATAAGATTTCGATGAACCAACCTAAAGCAGTTTCTCCAGTTGTAATCGAGACTGATTCAATTTGCATAATTTTGAGAATTACCTGTAATAAATAGAGAGAAATTGGTAAAAGCACGATGAGTAACTTCATTATGTCTTTTTCTCTCGACCAATCGCCTTTAAACAGATCGCTTCTGATTCGCTTGTAAGGGCTATCGTTGATATGATAAGTTAACCCCTTCATTTTTTCGCTTTTGGTCCCTATTTCTTTTTTAACTCGATTCCTTACGTAAATAATTGAGATAAAGGGAGCGACAAAAAAGATAAAAGGAAGGGTTACGAGGGGATAGTAGGCAAAAAGTGAGATAAGCGAGCCGATGTGTGCAATTATATAACCTATTCCTAACCCAAGATTACCTTCATCGCCTATTTGTAATTCTAATTCTATTGGAGCACTTCCTATCTGAAATATTATTGGTAGGACCCAATATACAAGGTAGAACACCATAATTCCCAGCATCACTCTGAAATAGATTTTCCCAGCAAGTTTTTTGCGTAGGAACAAGTAAGGTATTATTAATAAAATGATGGGAAGGGCATTAAGCAAGAATAATGCTACGATTTCAATAACATTCATTTTAATTCTCAAACCTTTTTGGGTAAATTGAAATTATTTTTTAATATTAGTATGCAAATATAAATATAAGAGTTTAGTTATTCAAAAATTTCAATTATTGTTATGACGACAGAAAATCTAATCGGAATAATTGTTGACGATGATTTCGCTTCTAAACATATCCCACCGTATCCAAAACCGTCTTTTATATCTTTTGAAAACCCATTAAGGATAAAGTCGATTCTAAACCATTTAGAAAGAATAAACATTTTTAATAACAATCGTATCATAAAAGTTAAACCGAGAGATGTTACTCAGGCTACGATGGAATTAGCCCATTCAAAATACCACATTGAAGCCATTAAGCGAGTTTCCAACATGGGAGGTGGCTTACTCGAAGAGGACGTGTTCTTAACAGAGGATACTTACGCTCTAGCTAAAAAAGCTATTGGCGGGGCAATAGAAGCTATTGAAGGCGTAATAAGCAATAAGTATACCCAGTCATTTGCTTTAATTAGACCTCCGGGACACCACGCATTTAGAGAAAAAGCGTCAGGGCTCTGTATATTCAATAATATTGCAAATTCAATCCTTTATTTAAGAAATCATTTGAATTTTAACAAGAAAATAGCAATAATAGACATAGACGACCATTTTGGAGACGGTTTAGCTCAGTATTTCTACGATGATTCATCCGTTCTTTACTTTTCTATACACGAGTTTGACTTCACTGAAGGAGACTTAGGAATGGTCGACGAACTTGGAATTGATGAAGGTATTGGTAAAAATATTAATCTTCCCGTGCCAGAAGGAATAACTAATGAAGATTTTTATTATTGTCTTGATTTGTTGGAGCCAATACTCAATGAATTCCAGCCCGCTGTTATCGTTGTTGCCGCGGGATTTGATATGTATTACGCGGATCCTATTGGTAATTGTTCGTTAACAAGTATTGCTTACAACCAATTTGCTGATAAAATTTTAAAAATTGCTGAAAGTGTATGTGAAGGTAAAATTTCTTTCATATTAGAAGGAGGTTATGACATAATTGGATTACCTTATTGTGTTGAAGCCATAATTAAAGCATTATTAAAGGAAAAGTACGAACCTCCTGACTATGAGAATAATCTATCCGTTTTGGAGAATTCTAAGAGGAAGGAGATAGATAAAATAAAAACCTTTCTTAAAAGCTTGTTATATCCTTATTGGGATCACCTCAAGCTTAATATTAAGTAAAATTGAAAAAAAGACGAATAATCTCTGTAAGTTTGGATAATTCTTTGAATCTATCTTGATGATTACAATTCTAATCTATTCTTTCTTTTTTATGGGTTTTATAAATTAAATATATAGATACAACTAAAAATATTGTACTTACCGTATACAAACTCAGAAAAAAGATATTTATACTCATAAGTATTAACGAAATCACAGCAAAAGGTAACCCTAATTCATCGTGCAATCGAATAGGCAAAAAAGGTAATTGAATGGACAAGTAAATTATATCTGAAGCTAAAAATATAATTGATGAGATCATAAGGGTAATTCCATACTTATACGAATTTCTCTTATATATTAAGATCGCAAAAACAAGTATTATAATATTGAAGGTTATTGACACTATATTCGGTAGATACATTAAAAGATATGAAAATAAATCGAGAACTGTTTGATTTAGCATTTCTTTCCCTCTTATAGTAATAATATTAGATTTAATTAATATGATCAAAAGTTATTATATAAGTTTTATTTTCTGACCAGTTAATTATGAGGGTAACTAGTCAATTTTAAAAAAAGGATAAAAAAAGTTAAACTAGCTTTTGTAGTTTCAATGCGTAAGTTTGAACGGTAAATAAGGCGTCTCGGGGTCCAACCTGAGGATTGATGTAACAAACTAACGCACCCGTTCCCCCTATGGGGATCGGTGCTATAATAATGTGCCCTTTTCCTGTAATATTTGTACCTATCTTTCGTTCTTCAGTGTTCTCGACTATCATATATTTAATCCCTTGAATCGTTATGCTTGATATACCTTTTTGTCCTAGAGCTAGTTGGGTTCCAAGTAATTCGTTAATCTTTTCTAAATCGCTGGAAAGATTCCAGTTCTGAGTTTGTGTAATTAAAGCTCCCGACTTGTTAACAATCGCGACTCCATAAATATTTTGTTCTTCAGAGAGCAACTCATCAATAATAGATTCAATTTCTGCTGACATTATTACCAAAATTTTTATTATGATTTTATTATATACATATACAAAGAATTTATATAAAAAATTAATTTTTATTAAACGGTGAAATATGTGGCTTTTAGATTATTTAGAAAATCAATTTTAATGGTGTTACGAGAGAAGAAACAATTTACTGTATTCTGCTTAATGTACACAATTTTAATATTTTGGACAAGCTATTCAATTGAGTTAGTGATGGCTGAACCAGGTTTAGGTTTTGCAAGTACAAGTTTCTTTATTGCTCTAGGTGTAGGGATATTTTTATCTTTATTATATTCTTGGATTATAGTAAGACGCAATTCGAAAACTATTGCTACTTTGAAATGCATTGGATGGACGAATAGAGATCTTAACTCACTCATATCTGGATTCATATTATTTACAACAATTATGGGCTTTTTTATAGTTCTTGAAGTTCTATTTCATTACGCAGCTATTGTTGCTTATCTGCAAGCTGCGGAGAGCATTGCAGAGATACCTTTAGTAAGCCTTTTACCGGTTTTTGCGACTTTTATAATTTTTCTTGCTTTCCAAATTTTAGCGATTTTAGTAGCTAATCGAAAAGTTTTGAAAGTTAGACCAATGATTGCATTAAAAAGAGTAGGTGAATAAGGAGGGAAGAATATGCCAGTAGATAAAGACACTATGATTGAAGCTATTGATGTTAATAAGGAATATAGGCGAGCTGGTGCAATTATTAGAGCTCTAGGTGATATTAACCTTTCAATTAAATCAGGCGAATTTGTACTAGTCCAAGGTCCAACAGGATGTGGGAAAAGTACCCTCCTTAATGTACTAAGCGGTATAGATTTACCAGATTCGGGGAAAATAATTTTTGATGGAGAAAATATTGCTAGAGCTCAAGAATCAAGACTGAGTAAGCTAAGAAGGCAAAAAATAGGATTTGTTTTTCAAGATTTTAATTTAATTCCGACCTTAACTGCTATTGAAAATGTAGAGGCGTTATTATGGCCTACTGTTTTAAGAGAGAAAGAGATAGAAAACAGAGCAATTGCGGCACTAAGAGATGTCCATTTACTTGAAAGAAAAGACCATTACCCCGTTCAAATGTCTGGTGGTGAAAAACAAAGGTGTGGTCTAGCAAGGGCTATTGTCCATCGCCCTAGAGTAATTTTAGCTGATGAACCAACGGGCAATCTTGATCCTGAATCAGAAAAGCAAGTTATGGACCTTCTAAAGAAGATTAATAAGGATATGGAAACAACAATAATAGTAGTAACCCACCGAGGATCCTTAGCTTCATACGCTAGTAAGACTGTTAAAATGGATAAAGGACTAATTACAAATATTCAATAAAAATCTTTTTTTACAATTTTTTTCTTTAAATTTCGTTATATAGCTCTGAAATCGTTTTTATACCACTAATTTTAGTGTGAAATTACAAAGCCATAAATCGAGTTCACCTCTTTCAAATTTTATGGAAGTTAATAAAGAGAGTTTCTAAATAGATATTAAAAAGATAATTTTAAATATACGAATCATGTCTGAATTAGTAAGAAAAATATATCTTAAATTCAAATAATTTTTTAAATTAGAGCTGGAGGAAAATACTTTTGGGTTTTGGTAGAGTATTATGGACGGGAATTGTCGGAATGATCTTTCTCTTATTAACATCATGGATCAGTTTTCAATTCCTTGATTTGACTTCAAGTGTAACTGGTGGTTTAATTCAGAATTTAAATGTCGCTTTAGCTTCTTTAGGGGGTTTGTTAGGTGGCCTCGGAGATGTAATAGCTATTATTGCAGCACCTCTATTGGGATTAGTATTAATCCTCATCTTTCCAATTCATTGGTGTTTAATGTATCGTCCTGATGATGTACTGCTATTAATATCGGTTACGTTGCCATGGATCTTAGCTTGTTCAGGGATAACTGCAATTAACGCTAAGACTCCTGGTAAGGGGATACGCACGTGTTTAGCAATTGGAATCGGTTATTTGATCCTTGCGCTTTTAATATATTTCTTGCTACCTGCCATCCCTGTTGTTGGACCAATCATCGGAGCAATATTAGACGGACTTCTATTAGGTTTAACTGATTTACCTTACGTGTTGGCCGTTTCTACAGCAATTGTAGAAGGATGTCTCGTGGGGGCAGTGTTTGGAGGATTTATTGGAGCTTTGAAATACAAACCAACGGGAGCTAGCGGTAAACAAAAAAGCAAGAAATCTAAACCTAAAGTAGAAGACGATAAAGAGCCTACCTTAGATGATGATTCACATTGTACCAACTGTGGAGCAAAATTGGTTCCGGGGAATGATTTTTGTACTAACTGTGGGATGAAATTATAGGTTTTCTATTATAACTTACAAAGAGAATTAATGTTTATTTTATTTTTTTCTTTTTTTTTATTGGGCTACTAATATTTTTAATATCAGTTAAAAAAAATAAGATATAAAACAGAGATTTTAAAATACCTTATCATCATTATATGTATAATTAATAAAAACCGTTGAGTGAGACTATAAGATGTCGAAAAGAGTTAAGGGAATAATCGTGACTCGTTTAATTGTTTTACTTGCTATATTATTAGTGCCATTGAGCATCTTTTTGATATTTTCCTTAGTAGATTTTCATTTATGGTATTCAAACGACCCGATTTTAAATTTTTGGATAATTAAAATACTTAGCCCTGCGGTATTTAGCGTTTCGTGGCTATTTTTTTTAATTATATTTGCAAATCGATTTGCCAATACTATGGACTCATTTGACGAAAAGATTAGCGTTGTGCCTTCAAGGTTAAAGTTTTTTTATGGTATCAACGCCGTTTATATTCTTTTTATCTTCGTATTTCCAGTAGTAACACCGTTTATCTCCATTTTAAGTTTCGCGTCCTTCGCATGGCATTTGACGACTTTTAGAAAAGAGAGTTGGGAAGATGACTCAAAAATCTCGTTTCTAACGAAATTCGTAATGGTATTAGCGTCTTTGGTTCCAATTTTCTGTACTATAAGCATAATTCCAGAATTTCTAAAATTACCTTTGTATTTATGGAATGATATTTGGATCAAGGTAATTGATGACTTATTTAAAATATCCTACTCGTTGTTTACAGCTTTAGCAATAGGTTCCTTAATCATTTTATTTTCTAACTCAGGAATTAGTGAATACGAACAACTTTTTACAGATCCGTCACAAAAAAAGAGTTTCGCTCATGTTAAAGTACTAGAAGTAAGCCTCTTTGGCTTCTTTCTTTTCTTAGATTATTATGGTTTCCCGATTATTAACTTAATTTATACAGCGGGTTTAGTAATCGCTATTTTTACTTATCTTGTTAACATGATAAGAGGAAAATCAAAATATGGAAGTTTTAAAAGTTATTTTCTCGGTTATTTCATCGCAGCAGTATTTATCGGTTCAAATGTAATTTTAACTAATGTAGAGTTGTCTTCATTTTTAAGAACTTGGAGTTTAGTAATTTCAGCGATATTATATATCTTTATTCTGCTTTATACTTTTATAACTATTGAAGATTAATTTTCTTTTTTAATTTAAATTTTCAAAAATTCATTATTTTTTCTATGTTCAAAGGAAAATTGTGACTTGTTTGGTTAAAAAGAGAAGATAATCTTTGTTTTCAATCAATTTATTCATTATAACATTTTTACATTAAGATTAGTGAAAATGTTGACCAATCTAGTTTAAAGTGTGAAAATCGTTTGAGTTAATAACAATTTAATCCTTAATTTTAAATTTTCTAGTGAATTAGAATATAAACAATTAAAAATAAAAAATTTATTTGTATTTTAATAATTTAATTTTATAAAAAAAAATAATGTGATCATAAATAATGAAAAACATAAGCACTAAAGCCTTAATGGTTATAACATTAATGGTAGCTTCTTTTACAGCCGCGCCAATTATGGCAGCGGGTTACGATTACGACAACGATTATACTTACGACCAAATTGGAATAACAGATCCAACTGCTCTTATCGGGGGTTTTGGAGGCATTTTCGGAGGCTTGTTTAGGACTTTAGGTCCCGGGGGTAATGTTTTAGCAACCGTATTTGAAATGTTATTTATGCAAACACTAACAAACTTTAGCGGTAAGGAAATATTACCTGGTGTATATGCTTTAAGCGCAACCCAAGAAAAAACATATTCTGCTTTAAAAGATTTCAGTACTCCAAGGAAACAAATTTATATGGTTCCTCTTGATTATATCCAAGGAGGACCCTATAATGCAAGTGAAAATGGATATGCCTACTGCGAAGTTGAGACATCTGGAGATTATAATTTTACTTTAACCGTAGGTGCAGGAGTAACTTTAATTATTTGGGATAAAGATGGTTCTTTTGTTAATGCTGTGAAAAGAATCATAGCTTTTTTCCATAAAATTTCACCATACCTTATGGGTCCCCTTTCTTCGAGTCCTTCTACTTCGGCCCCTTCTACTTCAGCGCCTTCTTCTATTGGAGGAATTCCAGAAGAATTAATTCAGGAAGGTGTTAAGTTGATTACTTGGTTTTTAATTCATATAAATGATATTTTTACTGGTGAAGAGTTGTTTGTCTTAAATCCAATCACTTGGCAGAAGCTAGAGATTGACACAAATACAGGATTTACTATTAGTAAAACATGGAAAGTTACGGGAAATGACGGTTTTTTAAATGATTTTGATTTAACTCTAGACGTAGCTACGGGAATGGGAAATACAATATTGAATTCGTGGAATTTGACTGCTCAAGCTAAACAAGATAGTCTCATGGAGTGGTTATTAACCGCAGAAGTTGTTGAAGATCTACATAGGGAATTTACTTCATTTACCTTCGATTTGTTCCAATTATGGGTTAAAAATTTCGAAATACACATTGATGTCGCCGAAATTTTGAGTTTGTTAGGTGGTTTGGGTGGCGGAAGTCCTGGTCCTATTAATCCTGCCGCAATATTTCAAGGGTTAGATATTGAATTTTACTTATTTACTCACCATTTAACTGGAGCTTTCTTATACAACGATTCTAATTTAGATGACAGACTCTCTGCAAACTACGTACGAGTAAATAATTCTGTTGGTGCTCCGATTTTAGTAGATGGAAGTCCAATAGAAGTTCCACAGAGCTCAGAGCTAACGCATAGATTATTGTTAGGCAAAGTCAACAAATTTGATTTTGCTTTGCCCGCTAAGGATGGAAACACAGTTTCTTGGGGTTTAAACTTAACTCAAGCTACAATAGTCCCGGTTCCAGTTGGAGTTGATATTGATTCATATCTAGGAGCAGCTGAAGAATCTTTAGCATATATTTACTTTGGTTTCACTTTTGAGCCAAAAGAAATAAATCTCCTTACTGCTGACGGTAGTACCGTGCCTGTTTTACACGGAGCTGTTAAGTTAGATCAATTTTTCGCTCCTTGGAACGATCCTGACACACCGTATACAAATAATCCAATCGCTGGATTAGATCTTGCTATCGTTTATGTTTCAACAGTGTTACACTTCCACCTTAGTATCGCAACTCTTGGTAACGACCCAAGCGCTCCATTAGATCCTGCAAATGATTATGATAATCTTACTCGCTCGCTTACGATAGGTAATTATCTACCTCATAATATCAGGTCCAAATTAGCGTTTGTTGACATTGCTGGACCAAATTATTTCTATGGTCCCGAAGGAACGGCTACCAGCGCACCTGCATCCACGAGTATACTTCCTGTTGCTTTGTTTGAAGCTGAAAGGGATAAGCACGAGACTTACGAAGGAACACCTGGTGAAGTAGAGACTTTTGCAGCGGATATTGGGTTAAATGTAACTTTTAGCGTTATGGTTTACGCTGTTTGCTTTCCAATGTTCAATAACGGAACTGGAATTTGGCACGATCCTACATTCAGCGTGTTCATGGTGTTCGAAGCTACAGGTTTTTGGGCATTAATTCTATTAATCGCCGGTGTCGGTTTAGTTGGTGTTGCTACCATTTTAATCAAAAGGCGTAAAGATATGAGATTTTAAATCTCAACCAAATTATTAATTTTTATTTTTTTTATTTTCTTATTATTCCTAGTTTTTATTACTTTAAGGATAATTTTAAATTCTGCGTCATCAAAGTGATCCTTAACAATCACTTTAGTTAAAAATAAGGAATTATCTAAAATGACTACTAAATTAGACAGTTTACATCGTGTTGACGAGAATAAGCGTTGGTTTCGAACATGGTGGCCTGAAAATGTGCCCTACAATGTAGATTTTGAAGAAAAGTCGTTAAATGACATGTTAGATGAACAAGTCGAAAAACATCCCGATCATAACTTAATTTGGTTTCTTGGTACATGGGTGTCTTATAAGCAATTTCAAGATTATGTAAAAAGGTTTGCTACAGCATTAGTTGATTTAGGTATAAAAAAGGGGGATGTAGTGGCAATTCATCTACCGAACTGCATTCAATATGTAGTGTCGTATTACGCTATAACAAGGATAGGGGCAATAGCAAGTGGGATTAATCCAAACTACCAACCTATGGAAATTTTACATCAATTTGATATTATTAAACCAAAAATGCTGATTGTGTTAGATGCACTATATGGATCCTATATAAAACCAATAATTGAAAATACAAGTATAGATAAAGTAGTATATACAAATCTTGTCGATTTGGCTCAGATGTTTGGTACCAAAAAGATTCTCGGAAAATTTTTAAAAAAAATCCCTACTGGTAAATGTGATTGTAAAGGAGCAGTTAAGTTTAAGGATTTGATGAAAACTGAACCAAGAGATTCAGATATAAATGTGACTATCGATGTCAGAAAAGATGTAGCTACTTATATTCTTACAGGAGGATCAACTGGTTTACCTAAAGCAGCTGTTTTAACGCATTTTAATGTAGTATCAAATGCTAAACAGTGTAAGTTGTGGTTAGGCGGTGAAATGCCGGGTATAGGAAATATTGGGATACTTCCCTTATTTCACAGCTTCGCTCACACTGTTGTTATGAATACTTCTATTGCTGTTGGAGGTTGGATGATACTATTTCCAACGCCACCGTCTCAAGACGAGTTATGCGAGCTGATAGAAAGACTTCCGTGTTCTGAAGGATTAATTTACGCGGGAGCAGAGATTTTATTCATTAAACTTGCTGAAATGAAACATTTGAAGAGAAAATATCCGGGAGTAATGGGAAAATTAAAGTTGTGTATATCGAGCGCTGGACCATTACATAAACAAGTTAGAGACGCCTTCATAGAGAATACGGGGGGGAGAATTGTTGAAGGATATGGATTGAGTGAAGCAAGTCCCGCGGTAAGTGCAGGTAATTTGTTTGGAGAAAGCCCCGTAGGAGTGATAGGTATGCCTTTTCCTGGGACGGGGTGGGGTATTTTCCCTTCGGACGAATTTTCAAGAGGACCGATATGTTTGGGAAATCCCGAAGATTCGAATTTTGGAGTCGAAAATACTGGAGAAATATGTGTTTACGGCCCTCAAATAATGAAACATTATTTAGATCAACCAGAAGAGACCGCTAATACATTAATGCAATATGATGGGAAAACCTGGCTTTTAACAGGAGACATTGGATTCATGAACGAAGATGGTACAATAGAAATAAGAGATCGTAAAAAACAACTTATAAAATTCAAGGGCTTTTCTGTTTTTCCAAAAGAAGTAGAAGAACTTCTAATGAAACATCCCGATATCTTAGAGACGGCTGTTTCGGGTTTGCCAAGCGATGAATTTGGGGAAGTTATAAAAGCTTGGGTTTCGATAAGAGAAGATTCTGATTTATCTCCTCGCTCAATTAAAGAATGGGCTTTAGAAAATATGGCCCATTATAAAGTTCCACAACACATAGCTATAATTGGAGACTTACCAAAAAATATTATTGGGAAAGTACAACGAAGAGCTCTCCAGATAAATGATCCAATCTGGAAAGAAAAATATGGAGAATAAATATTAGCTTAGCCAAATTTTTTATAGTTTTTACTTCTTTGTTTTTAAACATTATTCTTAGCTGAATTTTAAGGTTACAGCTACATATATAATTTAATTGACAATTAATCTTTTAATTTCTAAAATAGCGAATGTAATATATTATGATGCATTAAAGGATTTAGAACAATTTATATAACAACGAGAGTGAGAAAAAATACCAATTATAAAAGAAGATACTTACCAAGTAAATGAAAATAAAATATGGTTTCAGAAGTGGTGGCCGGAAGGGGTTCCAAAAAATGTTACTTTTGAAGAAAAAACGGTAAATCAGTTTTTGGACGCTCAAGTTGAAAAATATGCCGATAAGAATTTTCTCTGGTTTTTAGAGACATGGGTAACATATCGCGAATTTCACGATTATGTTTTAAGTTTTGCCACAGCTCTACACGACTTAGGAGTTAAAAAGGGCGATGTTGTAGCAATGCTTATGGGTAATTGCATTCAATATGTTGTTTCTTATTTTGCGATAACAAGATTGGGAGCAATTGCATCTGGTATCAATCCCACATATAAACCATTAGAGATTTTACACCAATTAGACGTAACTAACGCTAAATTTTTAATTGCTTATGATGCCTTCTTTGACGAAAAAAGTAAATCTCGAATAAAGAAAAATTTACCTTACATAGGTGAAATCATTGGTAAAAGCCCTGTTGAAAAAATTATATATACTAATCTTGCTGATTTAGCTCACGGTTTAGGCATAAAAAGAGCATTAGGAAAGAGGCTAGGAATTATTCCTAAGGGAAAAGTAAACGTCCCTGGCGCTGTTAATTTTATGGATTTATTAGATACAAAACCAAACGTTCCGGAAGTTAACATCGATGTTAAAACGCATCCAGTTACATATATTATGACAGGTGGAACAACGGGTTTACCAAAAGCTGCTGTATTAACTCATTTTAACGCGGTTTCTAATGCAGAACAAGCCAAGTATTGGCTTGGTGGTGAGAAACCAGGAATAGGAAATGTTGGAGTACTTCCATTTTTTCACAGTTTTGCCCATACAATAGTTATGAACGCAACTATTGCTTTTGGAGGATGGATAATGATGTTTCCAACGCCTCCACCCACAGAAGAATTATTAGAACACATTGAAGAGTTGCCTGCCCCAGAAGGTTTAGTGTATGCAGGAGCTGAAATCTTATTCAAACGATTAGCAGATTTTCCAGACATAAAAGGAAAATATCCCGGAGTTATGGGTAAATTGAAATTATGTGCGTCAGGAGCTGGACCTCTACATCGCCCGGTGCGAGATGCTTTTGTAAAAAACACAGGAGGTAATATTGTAGAAGGATACGGATTAACAGAAACTTCACCACTTGTGAGCGCAGGCAATCTCTTTAGTGAAAGTCCAATTGGAGTTATTGGATTACCTGTACCTGGTACAGAATGGGGAATTTGGCCCACTGATAATTTTGATGGTGGCCCTATTTGCTTAGGAAACCCGGACGACACTAATTTTGGAGAAGAACATACAGGTGAAATTTGTGTTCATGGTCCTCAGGTTATGTACGAATATCTCAATCAATCTGAAGAAACGAGCGATACTATTAAAAAATTCGATGGCAAATTATGGTTATTAACTGGAGATATAGGTTTTATGAATGATGATGGCACTATTGAGATAAGGGATCGTAAAAAACAGTTAATTAAAGTGGCAGGGCATTCAGTTTTTCCAAAAGAAGTTGAATCGATGTTAATGAAGCATGAAGCCGTTTCAGAAGCCGCTGTTTCTGGATTACCAGATCCTGCTGGAAAGGTTGGAGAAATAACAAAAGCATGGGTTGAATTAAAGCCCGAATACATTGGAAAAATCACTGAAGAGGAATTAATAGCGTGGATTCAAGAAAATTTGACGAAATGGAAGTGTCCATCAATGATCGAATTCATCCAAGAGGTTCCAAAAAATATTCTTGGAAAGGTTCAACGTAGAATACTTCAAATTAACGATCCTATTTGGAAAGAAAAATATGGTAAATAAGAGCTTAACTAACTATCCCTAACATTAAAATTTTTATTTCTTTTCTTTATTTTTTCTTTTAAGATAAAGTTTACTTAATTTCCTTTAATTTATATAATTTTTGTAGTAGTTTAATAGAATAAATTAAAAATTCTATTTGATTAGAATATAAATTATTAAAAATATACATTTTTTTTATTAAAATAATTGTGATCAATTTTGAGGATTGTTAGAAATTACTGAATTAACTATCTACATTTTGGAAAAAATCATTCACGAAATAGCACCTGAACTGTTAAATGTCTACAATGTTAGAGAAGACGAATCGGAAGAACAACAAATTAAAACTGGACAACTCCACGAAAATCGCATTTTAGGCATAATGCTAAAGTTCTATCTTGAAGGAAGAAAAAAGGTAACTACGAGAGATGTAGAACTAGAGTATAAAAAATTCTATAAGGATATTGCTCGTTCTACCGTATCAACATACTTGAATATATTGAAAAAAGAAGGTACCTTATCTAAAGAAAGAGATGGTAGATTAGTTTATTACATTTTTTTTGAAGATCCTCCTGATGCTGTAAGCCCATTTTGGTTCACCAGATTGTTTTGTGTTGATCCCGCGTACTTTTATAGAGCTATTTATTTTTCGAGTTTATACTCTATTGCAGATGTTATAATTAAAAAACACATAAAAAAAGGAAATTTCGATGAGATTGTCGATTGTTTTAGATACTTAACGGGAATTATTATTTTGTATATTCTTAAAAATCGAAGCTCAAAATGTATTTTGTGTCAGTTTGGTAAACAAGAAAGTTATAACGATCTATTAGAGGCGATTAATTCTGCAATAAAGGATAGAACGGACGTACTGCCAAGCGAACTTCAAGAAATTTTATTCAAAAAATACGCTGAAATCCCAAATTTCGGAGGGTATCATTGTGAAGATAGTGATAAAGAAATCGAAATGATTGAACAACTGATTAGCTTGGCAAATCAATACAAAAAAGATATGGAATATCAAACGCTGGTTCTAAATCGGAGAATTAATACACGATTATTAGAAAAAGTTAAGGAAGACAATAAAAAGATAAGTTCTTTCTAAATATCTTACGATTTATCGGTGTTAGAATAAATAATTTTAAAAATTAGGTATAAATCTTCAGTTTTTTTATCTAGAATCATCGAGCATTAAACCTGTTAAAGCCTCAAAGGCCTTCTCGACGTTTTCTCCAGATTTAGAGCTTGTTTCAATAAACCCGTTAACATTTCTTGACTTAGCAATTTTTATTCCATCTGCGGAAGATACTTCTCTATTCTCCACTAAATCTGCTTTACTACCAACAACTATTATAGGAAATATATCTTCTGCCCTAATTTCTTTCCTAATAACGCTTAACCAATCGTCTATATGAGCGATCGATGAATAATTTGTGATATCATATAAAAATAAACCACCCCGAGCACCTCTAACATAAGTTGGAAGTAAAAAACGAAATCTCTCTTCTCCTCCAAAATCCCATATCTGTAGCTTTACTTTTTGTTCGTTAACAGAAAGGCTTTTTACTTCGAAATCGACTCCGATAGTCATTGTTTGGTCAGATACAAATAAATTTGTTAAAAATCTCTGAGTAAGAGTTGTTTTTCCACAACCTGCATCTCCAAAAATGATGATTTTAAATGTAGCGTCGTACATTTTCGTTCAATATTCCTCCAAGCACGAATTTAAATCTTTTTTTTTGTCTGCTTTAATAATTTAATGAGTTAAGTATGTATTTTAATTTGATTTCAATTATAAATAATCGGTCTAGTATATATAAATGTTTAAATGAATGTATTATTAAAAATTCTAATAATCTAATAAATTAACTAAAAGAATTCTTTTAAAAAATTATCGATTTGAAGTAATTAAAGTAAATCAAATAGTTTTTTCACATTATTTTCTTGAAATAATTATCAGAAACCTGGTGAAATTATGGATACTAAAATACATTGGTCTGAGTACACGTCATATGATTATAACAAAGTTAAAAATTTGCGTATTAAATTAGGTGCTAATAAAATATTTGCAATGGGCTTAATGCCGGTAAGAGGACCTGTAGGTTTTAGAAAACTTGACTACGAGTATGCTGAAAAAAAATTAAATGTCATCGATGTTATGGATAAACTTGAAAAGTGCCATTTTAATACTTTTGGATTAGTAATAAAGGATACTGATGGTGCCTGTACGTGGGACACTAGTCAGGGCTGGAATCCTATTAAGCGCGATCTTTTGGGAGAATTCTGTGATGCTGGGAAAGATAGAAATATTCATATTATGGTGTCTTTTACTAGCATGAATGATGCATATCAAGGTTTTCTCCACCCTGAAAGAGTTAGCATTCATGGAAAAAATGGTAAAAAATTTGGAAAAAAATTCCAAAAAGGAGAAATTTCTACTCACGATGCAAATGAGATGAGAATTGATTTACCTAAAGGGATTTCATTTAAAGATTACCAAAAGAAAATTCCTTTCTTAACAAATAAGCAAGACAATAATATTGGGAAAAAAAGAAGTGAACGAGGCAGTGGCTATATCCTCTCAGAAAGTTTTATGTGTCCTAATAGTTCTCATGTCGATTATTTAGTAAGTCTTATCAAAGAAGTAGTGAAAAATTACCCAATTAAAGCTTTTACAGCAGATTACATTAGATATGATGGTTCTTTTACAGATGTATGTACATGCTCAAGATGTGTAAAAAAATTCAGAGCGGATTTTGGCGAAGACGCCAAAATTTTAAAGAGTAATAGCTGGATCGAGTTTAAGACTAATGTAATTGCTGATTATGCTAAAAAAGTCCAAACTACTGTGAAGAATATTGATGAAAATTGCCTTACAGGATGGTATAGCCAGGTAGGACCTAAAAAACTTGTAACTTTAAAACGACATGGTCAGGATTGGAAGAAGCTCTCATCCATTTTAGATATGTCAATTCCTATGGAATACCCCTATTTAGCAGGCACTCGAGATGATGGAATCTTTTGGGGTTTAGTTGGTGACTTCTTTTATTGGTATTTTGTAAGAAATATGAAGAAGAGAATCCACGAATATCAAAGTCCTGTATTAGCAGTTACAAACTCAGTTGAGTGTAACGTCCAAGAAATGCTAAAACAAATGAGAGCGTTTGATTTTGGTTTAGGAATTGGAGTCTTTAAATATTTTGGAACTACTGACGCTCAATGGATGGCATTAAAAGAATATGCTGAAAAGGAAATTGGTTTAGAGAATTTAAATTAGCACTAGGACGAATTGATCAATTCCTTATATCGAAAACAGTCACTTGTATGATCGTTTACAACTCCAATTGCTTGTAAAAAAGCATAAATTATGGTTGTTCCAATAAATTTAAATCCTCTTTTTTTCATATCTTTGCTAATTTTATCAGAGAGATCAGAATTTGGAGGTAATTCTTCCAGTTTTTTCCATGTGTTATGAATTGCTTTATTGTTAACAAAATTCCAAATATAATTATTAAAAGATCCGAATTCTTCCTGAACATTGATAAAAGCCTTAGCGTTAGTGATTACGGATTGTATTTTTAATCGGTTCCGAATTATTCCTTCATTCTGTAATAGCTCCTCAATTTTCTTTTCACCATACTTAATGATTTTGTTATAATCAAAATTATCAAACGCTTTTCTAAAATTATTTCTTTTTTGAAGAACTGTATTCCAACTTAAGCCAGCTTGCATACCTTCCAATATTAAAAGCTCGTAAAGTTTTATGTCATCATGTAGAGGAGCTCCCCATTCTTTGTCGTGATATTCCTTCATCAGATCATTATAATCTGCCCATTTGCATCTATTCACCATTATACATAGCTCCATTTAAATATTAGTTAAAACCATATTATCTGATTGATACCGTTACAGCCGCATTACACACTATTATTTTATCAGAAGAATCGTCTAACTCTTTAATCATTATCCCTTTTGCAACTAGTCCTCCCTTTTCTATCTCAATCGATTTAGTACCAAATGGAATTGCTTTTAGCAAATTTTCTTCATTAATGTTATCAGGATAAGGAACCCCAATCTTTACATGAACAACCATTTTTTGAAGATCTTTTGGTTCTTTCAAGCCACAAATCTCTAATAAACCGGTCAGACAGTTATTTGATATAGCATTTTTTATTGCTTTTATCGCAGCATTAGTGCAATCATCATTATGGCCATGCTGATCTACGCCTGATCCTATTTGTACTATAAACCTATTCATATTAGAGCAACTATTCTTTTATTCTAAATCTTCCACTAATTTAAGAAATTCGGGGTATTTGATAGCGGTCCAACTTTCAGCAAAAGCAGCTCCCGCAGTACGTGAAAGTAAAGAAACTTTTGCTGCCTGGTGTTCGTTTTCAGCTTCGAAAATATCTATAAAATCATATGGTCCTAATATAGCATAATGTGCAATCCATGAAACATTAGGAACTTTATCCTTAACTAATTTTAAAAATTCTTCACCGTGTTCCTTTCGATTTTTTACTAAATTAGGGTTTTGAAGTTTAGTTGCAAGAATAAATATCGGCATAGAGAAATAGATGATACTTTAACTTATAAATTTCTTCTCAAAATTTTATATTTCATGCGTTAAAATAATATTTAATAGAACATACTCTTTTAAAAAGTGATTAAAAAAGAAATTAATTGAGAAAAAGGATTGAGATGCAAACAAAAAAAGATTTTCCCTACGAAATTGACGAGTATTCTTATCATCGCTTCGAGCAGAAGTACAACATGATTTATAGGAGATTATGGGATAAATCGTTACCTACTTATGGGAAGATGTTCGAGTATAATATAGACAATCATATAAGCTCGGGTGAAGACGGATACTCAAGGATTGATTTTGCGTTAGTTGCAGCAGGATGGACTGTTTATGAGAAATTTCCTTTTGCTTTCAGTTGGCATAGAGAAGAGATAATGGATATCGGATACGGCGTAGACTGGATGAGAGAAAAATATCCGGTTAAAGATGTTAAAGCATTTACAAATAAGACAAAGAAAGCTGCTAAATTTTATGGAGCATCACTGGTAGGAATTGCAGATGTTAATGAGAAGTGGATTTATAAAACAGGATTTGTAAGGCCAGCATCAACCAGCGAAGCAGAATCAAAAGAAGCGATTAGAAAAGGGGATGCTTCAAATTCTATATTAGAAAGTCCGATTAATTTGCCTAAGGGAATCAATAAAGTAATTGTTATGGCTATTGAAATGGATGAAACTGCAATTTCTACTGCTCCTGCTCAACCAGCTTCAGCTGCTGCAGCCGTAGGTTATTCAAGAATGGCTTTTGCAATCGCTTGTTTAGGAGAATTTATAAGGAATTTAGGATATAGGGCGATTCAATGTGGTAATGATACCGCACTAAGTATTCCTCTGGCAATTGATGCGGGTTTAGGAGCGTTAGGGCGAAATGGATTGTTACTCACCCCCGAATATGGTTCCAGAGTGAGAATTTGTAAAGTATTTACCGATATGCCTTTAATTGCTGACGATTTAAACTTAAGTTTTATTAAAAAAGCAGAAAAATTCTGTAAAACGTGCTTTATGTGCGCTGAGGCTTGTGAAACTGATGCGATTACAAAAGAAAGGGACCCCACTTTTGAACCGGCTACGATTTCTAATAATGCATGCGTTAAAAAGTACTATGTTGATGTAGAAAAGTGCTTTGAATATTGGATTGAAAATTCGGGTGATTGCGGAAATTGCATTGCTGCTTGTCCTTTCTCCAAAATTAAAAAGTTTAAAACTTCCTCAGAATTCTGGAAGTAAAATCCAACTATAATTATAAATTTAAAAACCAAAATTATATTTAATCAGTATTTCTCTTGGAGGATTGTTATGAATAAGATAAAAGTAGGCATTATTGGGTCCGGTTTTATTGCAGATCACCATAGTTATTCGTATTCCTTACTACCAAATGTAGAAATTATAGGAATAGCGTCAAAAAACAGAGAAGAAGCCATAAGTTTAATGAAAAAATATAACATTATCAATAACTACTATACGGATTATAAAGATTTACTAAAATTGGAATGTGACGCTATTTCTGTTTGTATTCCAAATAATTTGCATAAAGATGTTACCTGCGACATTTTAAACTCAGGAAAAAACGCGCTGGTAGAAAAGCCTTTAGCTAGAAACATTAGCGAGGCAAGTGAAATGTTAAATGTTGAAAAATCTTCGAATATGACAATTTTCTATTGCGAGAACAACATGTATGCGCCCTCATTTAGCAAAGTCAAAGAAATTATTACGGAAGGCGCTCTAGGGGAGATTTATATGGGGCGAGGAAAAGAACAACATTCAGGTCCACACTCTAAATGGTTCTACAAGTTAGAAGCTTCTGGGGGTGGAGCTCTTTTAGATTTAGGAGTGCACGATATTGCCTGCTTAATTTGGTACCTTGGATGTGAAGTTAAAGAAGTTTTCTGTCAAATTAAGACCATTAAACCAGATAGAGGGGTTTTTGGAACATGCGAAGTTGAGGACAACGCAATTGGAGTTCTCTATTTTGAAAACGGTGCTCAAGTAGTAATTGAAGAGTCGTGGACGGCTCCGGGAGGTTATGACATGCGATTTGAGCTGTTTGGCACTGAAGGTCAAATCAAAGTAGCACCAACTTTTTCTAATTTATTGAGCGTATATAGTAAAAACGGGTATGGGTATGCTGTAGAAAAAGCTGAAACAACGAAAGGATGGACTTTTCCCGTACCTACTGAGGCCTGGTCTTTTGGTTATCCTCAAGAGATTGCTCACTTTATTGATTGTATGTTAAACAATCAAAAACCGCTTACTGGCAGCAATTACGGTTACAAAATTTTAAATATTGTTGAGACAATGTATAAAAGTGCAAAATCTAAAAAAGTAGAAGCAGTTGTCTAAACTTACTGCTTAATCTTTCTCTTTTAAAGATTTGATAAAGTCTACTACATTATCCAATTTTTCTTTGTTAGCTAATAACATTTCCTGGGGGAATTCTATACTTCTTGAATAAATATCAGAAACTATTGGGAAATTTCTATCGTTACTTTTTTCTCCCCCCCAATTAGCCTTAGAATAATCAATTCCTTTTTTTAAATTAATAGTTTTGAAGCAATCTAAACTATGTAAAGGTGGGTAGCAATCGTCAGTAGGAATCCCATATCTGTTCAATTTCTTATAAAATTCTGACTTAGTGATACCTCCAAACTTCTTAGGTTCAAATACTATAGGAAACACGTACCACCCTAACCTAGTGGTTCCCGGAGTCGGTTTCATTGTTTTTATACCATCAATATCGTTTAATTTCATCATTAAGTATTGGGCATTTTCGTTTCGTAGATTATGTTGGTCTGGGAATTTTTTTAGTTGAACTCTTAACACTGCCGCTTGGTATTCGGTCATTCTATAATTCGTTCCATATGAGAAATGCTTATAGAAATATTGATTCTTTTTTCTCCCACAGTCAATATAAGAATAAATCTTATCGGCTAATTCTTCAGAATTACAAATTATTGCCCCACCCTCTCCACTTGTGAGCACTTTTGAGGCTTGAAAACTAAACGTACCAGCGTTACCCCAATTTCCAACTTTTTTGTTTTTGTACACCGAATTATGTGCGTGTGCACAGTCTTCGACTACACTTAAATCGTGTTTAGCAGCAATTTCCATTAAATGTTCCATATCAGTAGGGTTACCTCCTAAATGAACAGGTACAATCGCTTTAGTTTTTTTCGTTATAAGCTTCTCGATACTATCAACATCCATTACGAAAGTTTCGGGATTTATATCGCAAAATATTGGAATTGCATTGGTCGCTATTACTGCTGAAGCTGATGCCACGAAGGTATAATCAGAAACGACTACTTCATCACCGAAACCGATATTTAATCCCATGAGTGCGGCTTCTATAGCAACGGTGCCATTACAAACAACTATACAGTACTTCGCATCTTGAAACTTTGCAAATTCTTCCTGAAACGCCCAAACATTATTACCTTGGTGAGCACCCGGGGCTCCACACCACCACTCACCAGATTCTATTACATTCTTTAAAGCATTTATCTCGTCATCGTTATGGATAGGCCATTTAGGAAAGTTTTTTCTCGCTTCTTGTTCAAACGACATAAACAAATCAACCCTTTAATTAATAGAATATCAAAAATTTTATGAGTTATTCTAAATATATTTAACAAAACAGATAAAAGTTACATACAGTAAGTATTTTAAATTTAGGAACTGTCTCCTTTGTTAAAAATGATTATCGTCGATAAGAAAACAATTGCCGAATATTTAAGCGAATATATCACAAGTATCTCAGTGAAAGAAATAGAGAATTTAGTTGAGATACCACCTCCGGAGTTTGATTTTAGTTACGCATTTCCTTGTTTTCAGCTCGCAAACTTTGAAAGGAAAGCACCCAATGATATAGCTAATGAATTAAAGAAAAGTATGAAGTTACCTAATTACTTAGAAGGCATCGAAGCAACGGGTCCTTACTTAAATTTTAGAGTGAAGCCAGAACAAATTTTACAGAATATTTTTACTCTTCAAGAAGACTACGGGAGGATATATGAAAAGTTAAAAAGTTCTACATCAAAATCTTCAAGAATAGTAATAGAATACCCCTCCCCGAATACTAATAAGCCTCTCCACTTCGGACACATCCGGAATATGCTATTAGGTCGTACTTTATCGAATCTTTTAAAGTATAAAGGAGATAAAGTGTTTGATGTCAATTTAAGCAACAATCGAGGCATTCATATCTGTAAATCAATGTTCGCGTACAAGAATTGGGGAGATGGGAAAGACCCGGATAAAAAGTCGGATCATTTTGTAGGAGATTTCTATGTCAAATACACTCAAATGGAACAAAAAGATAGTAAGATAATTGAGAAAGTATACGATCTGCTTAGGTTATGGGAAGAGAATGATCCACAAACCAGAGCACTTTGGAAAAAAATGAACAATTGGGCTTATAAAGGTTTCGAAGAAACTTATAATACTTTAAAATTGTCTTTTGATAAGGAATATTTTGAGTCGGATATCTATTGGAAGGGTAAAGAAAAAATAATTGAAGGATTAGATAAAGGAATTTTTAGTAAAACTGAAGATGGTGCTGTTATTGCATTCTTAGAAGAGAAATTTAACCTACCAAATAAAATTTTATTGAGACGAGATGGTACATCGTTATATATTACTCAAGATATTTTCTTAGCATTTCAAAAAAAAGAAGATTTTAATTACAATAAATCGATTTATGTGGTGGGAAATGAACAAGACCTTTACTTTAAGCAGTTATTTGCTGTTTTAGACTTGATTGGGTTTAAGGAAGATAAATTTCATCTTTCATATGGTATGGTTTATTTACCAGAAGGAAAAATGAAAAGCAGGGAAGGAACAGTCGTAGATGCCGATGATATAATTAATAAAATGCAAACATTAGCTTACGAAGAAGTGGATAGAAGATATCCGGAGCTCACAAAACAAGAAAAAAAAGAAAGAGCAAACGCAATTGGTTTGGCGGCATTGTCGTTTTTTATCTTGAAATTTAACCCTAAGTCCGAATTTATATTCAATCCTAAAGAGAGTATTTCATTTGAGGGCGAAACAGGTCCTTATATTCAATACTGTTATGCAAGAATTGAATCAATTTTAACTAAATCCAAAGAAAATATTGGTTTGGATGTTAATTGGGACTTAATTAATCACGATAAAGAGGTCTTCTTGGTTAAACAATTAAATTATTTCCCAGAAATATTAGATTCTATAAGATTGAATTACAACATCCATCTTATCCCTCAATATCTTTTAACTTTGTGTCAAGCTTTCAATTCATTTTATTCTTCATGCCAGGTATTATCTGATAATAAAGAATTAGAAAAAAGTAGACTTTTACTAATAAGATGCGTTCAAATCGTAATAAAAATTGGATTAGACATATTAGGAATAGATATATTAAATCAAATGTAATTTACATAAATAAAGGAATTTAATCTTGACTTTTTTTGATTTTGGTGAAACAATTGATAAGAATACTGAATTTGTGTTTTTTGGAATCCCCTGGGATTTCTTAAGTTCTCTAAAAGTTGTTGATTCAGCAAGAGCACCGCAAAAAATACGTGAAATTTCAGAGAATTTAGCATTAACAACTGAAATGGGGATTGAAATACCTAAATTAAAAGTTGTTGATTTAGGAAATATTTCGATTGAGCCTGTTAACATAGAGAAGAATATTATAGAAATTGTTAATTTTGTAAAATCTATATATAATAAAAAAAAAGAGGTAATCCCTATAGTTGTTGGAGGAGACCATTTTTGCACATTTCCGGTAATTAAAGCAATAGGAGATTCTTTTGATAATAAAAGCGAATTTGGAGTTCTAATCTTTGACGCTCATCTTGATTTATATGAAAATTATGATAAGGGTAAATATTCTCACGCAACAGTCTCACACCGAATTTTTGATTTAGATTATATATCAAAGAACAACTTTCTTATTGTTGGAACGAGAGATATTGATGTTCCAGAGTTAGATGTAGCAAAAAACGAGCATATTACCCATTTAAACGCTTACCTGCTCCACGATGTTGGAATCGATGCATTCGGCGATAAAATTATCGATTTTTTTAAAAAATCTAACACAAAAAGCATTTATCTTTCAATTGATATCGATGTTTTAGACCCTTCTATCGCTCCTGGGACAGGATATGCAATACCTGGAGGATTTTCTTATCGTGAATTGTGGAAAATCTTGAGAAAACTGACAAAAAATCTTAGCATAGTTGGTTTTGATTTAGTCGAAGTTTCTCCCAATTTGGATTTACCTAATAACATGACTTCCAATTTGGCAGCTAAATTAATAATTGAATTGATTTCTTTTATCTCCAAAAGTAAATAAAGTGAAAATAATGCCAAATGAAGATATTAAAGAAAAAATGAGGAAGGTACGTCAATTTAGGATAGATGAGAAGGATGATATTGTTGACCTTATTTTATCTTTAAAAGAAACGGGATTTAACGCTAAACGTTTAGCTGTAGCTTGTGAGATCTATAAAAAAATGATTCAAGATAAGAACTGTGTTAAATTTTTTGGTCTTGCTGGAGCATTAGTTCCCGCAGGAATGCAAAAAGTTATCCACGATTTTATAGAAGAGGGATTTATAGATGTTCTTGTTACTACAGGTGCTTCTTTAACTCACGACATTGCAGAAACCTTAGGTTATCATCATTTGCAGGGGGAATTAAGCGCAAAAGAAATTGATGATTCTGAGTTGCATAACCAAGAGTTAAACAGAATCTACGATGTATTCTTACCAAACAAGGTTTACGAGGGTATTGAGGATTTCGTATCAAAATTGGAAATTCCTGACGGAAATATGCCCGTAAGCTCATTTTTAAAATTTCTTGGAGATAATCTTCCTAAAAATGATAAGTCAATTTTAAAGATTTGTGCAGAAAAAAATATCCCAATTTTTTGTCCCGCTTTCACTGATTCAGGTTTAGCACTGCAATTAGGATTTCATCACCAAAATTTAAACCTTAACCATTTCAAAGACATGTTAAAGATGGTAGATTTAGCTTGGGATACTAAACATGCGGGGATATGTATTGTCGGTGGAGGAGTTCCTAAGAATTTTATAATGCAATCGCTTCAATTTTGCCCTAATTCTGCGCAATATGCAATTCAGATAACTATGGATCGTCCGGAACAAGGTGGTCTTAGTGGGGCGACTTTACACGAAGCAATTTCATGGGGGAAAGTAAATGAGAAGGCAAAGTTTTCAACAGTTATAGCTGATGCTACAATTGCTCTACCTTTAATATTTTGGTATTTATTGAGATCAAGATCGAAAAATTAAGCTCAATTACCTGCTAAAAAATCTAAAAAAATAGTCCATCTAGTTTCTGATCAACTTTTTTAGTATTTGAACCAAAAATTACATCAAGGGATTTCTTAAAATTTTTAAATTGAGTAACTTCGGATAAATTTTTCCCTTCATATTGCGATTTGAATTCATTGGCAACCTTAGTTAATAAAGGATTAACGATTTTGCGGATATATTTATCGATTTTTTTTTGTCTATCTATGATCGCATATGAAACTAATAATTCTGGTTCCAAACTGTCATCTGAAAGGATTCTTGCGTTAATAAACGCAATTGTAAATCGGTTTCCTTGAAAATATTCTACGGTTCCCGTAGAAAATGCCGTTTCCGCAAAATTTAAGAGAGCAGTAAGCAATCCACTTCTAAGATCAGCATCAATTTTTCCTAAAGTAGTTTTATGATAACTTTTCTTTACTAATGAAAAACCACGAAATAATAAACCTACTTCTCGTATAACCATAATTCCATCTTGCTCAATATTAAAACAAAAATTTTAGGTGATCTTATAAAGAATTCATTCTACTGATATTTTAATTAAGACAATTCTTTGTAATAAATCTAATGTTGATAAAATTACCGTTTAGAATCTCGCTTAAATTGAATGTTGAATTTCAGAGAACTTATATTAAAGAGAAAGATTTTAATCAAATATGGTTGAAAAAGAAAAAATTAAGTTGTGTGCTAAGAACATTGTTAAAGCTATTAATATTAAGAATAAAGGTGAAAATGTTTTAATAAGAGGAGGTGTTTATTCTCAAGACCTTTTAGAAGAAATAGCATTAGAGGTCTATAGAAATGATGGGATCCCTATAATCACATCCACTAGCGATTACTACAATGAAACAGTTTTCCAAGACTCCAGCATTAGTAGTGAAATTTTAGAGATTACACCTCTCCATTATTTAAAATTGATTGAAAATATTGACGCCTATATTGTAATTGAACCTGATGAAGATCCTGGAGTTCGTAGCAGAGCATCGAGAGAGAAATTGAATGCAAAAATAAAGTACTTCGCACCCATAAAGGATGTTCTTTATGGTATGAAAGAAGAATATGCACCAGGTAAGAAATGGTGCTATGCAGGGTGGCCATCAAAGAAAGCTGCTAATTATTATGGTATTGAGTACGATTTATTAGAGAAATTCATTGTAGGTGGTATAAGCGTCCCTCAAGAGAAAATGAATGAAATTACGGAAAATTTAGGTAGCTATTTCGATGACGCGAAGAAAGTCTATGTTACGGATGATTTAGGAACTGATTTTTGGGTAAATATCCAAGATCGTGCTAAAATTCAAGATAATGGTTTATTATCAGATGACAGGATAGCTCTAGGTTTATTGGGTGGGAATTTACCAGCTGGTGAAATATTTTTTCCTCCACACGAGAAAATAGGAGAAGGAACTCTTTTTTGTCCATTAACGAGAGATAGACTTAGTAATAAAATTATTAAAAATATATATCTAAAGTTTAAGAATGGGCAATTATTAATTGATGAAGTTACTGCTGATGAGAATCTAAGCGATTTAGTTAACACTTTTAAGCAAAGTGAAAAAATGGATGTGGAAAAGAATTTACCTGAAATACGAACTTACAATGTTGCTGAATTAGGAATTGGGTGCAATCCCGAAATCACAAAAGCAGTTGGTTATATCCTCACAGACGAAAAGATTAACGGAAGCGTACACGTGGCTTTTGGTAGCAATAAAATGATGGGAGGTACTTCTGTCTCGCAGGTTCACTGGGATTTTGTTACTGCTCCTCAAGCTAACATTACTGTTGAATATAAGGATGGAACCAAAAAACAAGTAATGGATAATGGCAAACTGGTTAATTAATATATCTTAGATTTTTGGAAGAAAATCGGCGTTATTGAAAGCAGAGACATAAAGACTACTGCTATAACTAAATTTTCAATAGAAACATAAGAACTTAAAAGTGTCCCTAAAGGTACAAATATGAAACTTGCTAATAAACTCGAACTCCTTATCATTTCATACGAAAGAGCAGTATTTTTGCTCAACTTTGAAATGTTAATATTTCTTTCAGTTAGCTGCGACATCATAACCCCTGTAACTATTTTATTTGCAGCTGTAATTAATAAGAATGTTGTTAAATCGCAAAATATGAGAGAGAACATTAACGAAGCGTAGATGACAATTGAAATTGAAAGGTGTATTCTCGATTTATATTGGTTTATGAGACGCCTTGAAATAAACCACCCCCCTATGTATAAATATGTAAAGATGAAAAAGAAATAAGAGTAATTAAAAAATCCGGATTCTCCAAATTTGGTGAGAATCCACGAGGTGAATGGAAATTCGATTAGTTTATCACCCCATATTAAAAAGTTAGTTAAAAATGTTAGTAATAATCCGAATTGACTATTTCTTTTTTTATTATCTACTGGGTCTAAAATCGTATTTTTTATTTTATCATCTATAATCAGTTGTTCATCCTTAATTAAAAAAAAGGTAATTAAAATAGGAAAAGACATCATCCAACAAAGATTAAAAAATGTAGACCACAAACTAATAGAATTTATATCAAAAATTAGAACATTAAACATAAATATTGGAACGATACTTCCAAAAGATGCACTAACATTTGAAATTAAAATTATATTTTTTTTTATATCTTTTTGTTCTGAGGCTTCCAACATTAATTTACTCATTCCTGCTTTAATGATTAGTCTACTAGTAAAATTTAAAGCCAGAAATATTCCGAAATAAGACAAATTATCAATATTTAAATTAAAAAACGAAAAGCTGAAGAAAAGAAACACGCTTGAGACCAAAATGAGTTTTTTCTTCTTATGCGAAAATTTGTCAAAAAACAAGCCTGTGATTGGTCCTAAAAAGAGTGTGAGATAGGAAAGAAATTGAACGAAGGCTAACTCAATTCTATTCACATCTAAAATAATTAGCATGAAGACGGGGATGTATAAAATTACAAATGTGTTAATCAGGCTAATAATGAAATAGACTACGAAAAACGAAATGTAATTTGTTTTAAGTAGATTCATTCGAATAAGCTCAACATTTTTATTGCTTATTCTTTCTTTTTACTCAATCTATAAAAAGATATGAAATAAAAGAAATTAAATAATGATCTTGAATCTTCATGCGAAATTTTGAAGTAAAGTGAGTATCTTTTCTAAGACTTTTTCTTTAAATGTAATACGATTAGCCTTAAATTGATATTTCTTTACGAGTGTTTCCTTCTGAGTGGAAAAACCAATATACACTAAACCTACTGGCTTTTCAGGCGTACCACCTGTAGGTCCTGCGATCCCTGTAATTCCTATTCCAATAGTAACATTTGAAAGAATTCTAATATTATTAGCCAAATGTTTAGCGACTATTTCTGATACTGCTCCATACTGAATTAAATAATCGGGATCGATGTTCAAAAGAGTAATTTTAGATAAATTACTATAGCAAATTATTCCTCGTTCAAAAACGTTAGAAGCACCAGGAATATTAGTTATCATATTTGATATATACCCTCCTGTACAAGATTCAGCAACTGCTAGTGTAATTTTACTCTTTGTAAAATTGACGACGATTTCTTCGATAATACCTAAACGATCCATTATATTTCTATCAAGTTTTACGATTACTTTTATCTAGTTAATTTGATAAAATTCTTTAAGAATTAAAGCAAACCATTTAATAATAAAAAGCAATATAAATAAAAAATAATATTTATAATTTATATTTTAAAGATGTATAAGAAACTGCAAGAACATATTGAATAAAAACTATAATGTGATTTTATGAGCGATAGTGACGAAAGGAAGGATTTTGTTTTCAAAATTACTGTTATTGGAGATGGTGGTGTAGGCAAAACCTCCTTAATTAAAAAATATACTAAAGGAAGTTTTAAAAAGGAGTATATTAAAACTTTAGGGGCTCAATTCTCCAAATATGACGAAAAAATAGAAGGGAGCGCAGTAAAATTGTTTTTTTGGGATATTGCAGGTCAAGCAGAATTTTCTTTTATGAGACCAACATTTTACAAGGGAAGTAAAGCTGCGATTATAGTTTTTTCTAATGCACCAGATGAACTTGAGAAGAGTTTTGATCACATCTTCGATTGGCACGAAGATATTAAAAAATATTGTGGTGATATTCCAATTGTATTATTCGGAAACAAGATCGATTTGATAGATAAAAGTTCAATTGATAGTGACAAGATAGAGGACATAGTTGATAAAAGAGATTTTCTGGGATTTTATAAAACTAGTGCAAAAACAGGGACCGGCGTATATGAAGCATTTCAAGCGATAATTAAAAATCTTTATGAGAAATATAAGGACCTATAATATTAGTTAACAATTCTAGTAGCATTTTAAAGGTGATTTAAGTTAGAAAAGTTCCAGAAAGGTTATCCGAAAATTTTATTCTTTTCATCGTCTCATTGCGGACCGTGCTTACCAATAGAAGAAATGCTAAAGAGAATTAATATTTCAATGTTTGGAAAGAAATTGTATATCGAAAAAATAGATGTAGTGAAACATTACCATTTAACTAAAGAATATAAGATCACTTCATTACCGACAATTATTGTGGCAGATAAAAGATTGTGTGTCAATATTCAGGAGGAAGATATTATTGACGCTATATTGTATGGATTTATTTCCTCCGTAAAAATTTAAAAAAAAATTTTAAAAGAAGGAGAGTGTAAAAAAAATGGATCGTCAATTACTTTCAAAAATTTTAGTGCAAATGAGGGAACATTTGAAGTCAGGAAAGGAGATTGGAGATATGAAGGTAGGAGCATTATTAGCTCTTGGTCACCAGTTAGAGGCTATATTTTACTATTTAGGCCATGAGTTAGGTACACATTTAAATGTAAAACCAATTGAAGATGTTAAAACTATACCTGAGGCTATAAAAGAGAAAATTAATGAATTTAATATTGGAGAAATTGAAATAACAGAAAGTTCAGAAGAAATAGTTCAATTGAAACTTAAAGGGCATTCTTCAATAAAGGATCTTATCAATAGAGGAATTAAAACAGAGGGAAGTTTTTGTTCCTTTGAAGCAGGTTTGCTAGCAGGTTTAGTTGAAAAAATGACTAACATACATTGTTTTGCTCAAGAAGTAGATTGCAGCTTACAATCAGGAAAAAATCATTGCGAATTTATGATTGTGTTTCAAAAAGATTAATTTAAAATCAAATGTCTATCAAATGTTAATAATTTGTGCTAACTTGTATGAAAATATAGTTTAAATTATATCATTTTTAGAAAAACAACTAAATATTCTTAATTTACAAACTTCTTCTAATAAATAAAAAAAATAAAAATAATTAAATAAAAGTAATATCTTGATAGTCGGTATCTCCTAATTCCTTT
>JAEOTS010000090.1 GCA_016839745.1 Promethearchaeota archaeon | reverse complement strand
TTTTTTTTTAAACCCATTAAATCAAATTCCAGAAATATTCTCTCTTATAGTGCAATCACCCAAAACAGATCCAAAACTTAAGCAATAATATCTCTGGAGATAACTAATTATTCAACTAGAGTTATTAAGTTTCCTTATTTAGAACTGAAATCTTTTAACCTTTTTACGATACTCCACTCTTTAACGAGTCTTGCTGTGGCTGGAGGGACTAAATGTTCCCACGGTTCATCTTTAAGCATAGATTCACGTATATCACTCCCGCTGAGTCCTTTTTTCTCTAATGGAACCTCCCATAGAACATGGACATTCAATCCTAAAGATTGTAAGTATGTTTTCTTCTGCCTGCCCCAATCGTCGTAAATCGAAAGGAAGAAGACAACATTCATAGGAACATAATATTTTAATAATTCAGGGACATTAATAGGAAAAGGAACTATTGAAAACTCTGTAAATACCAGCCCTTTCTCAAACAAAGTTTCCCTTATCATTACATAACGCTCGTAAAATGTTAAAGGGTTAGCAAATGGTTGACTACGGTGTGGATTTGAGTCGTGATGTTTAGTTAAAGATGGATCTGGATTTGTAATTCCTACAATCAAGTGTTTGCATAATTTTTTTCCCGCTAATAAAAATTTCATGTGATCGTTGTGAAGGATTTGAAATCTTCCATGAATCGTACCAGCATCGTATTTATATTTATCCTCTGACATTTAATAACAGATCTCGGACAATAATTTAGGCTAAACAATTAAAGTTTTAATTAAGTTTCACACAATTGTAAATCGAATAATTCATAGAATGTTAATAAATTTGTCTTTTTATTATATTCACTATTTCTTTAGACTTTTTCAATTTATAAATCTTTACTGATAATAATTCATATTATAGCAAATCGATATCAACCTTATAAAGTCTATGACTAGCGTTAATTTACCTGACCTGCAATTAAGAAATTACGAAAAAACTCAAGAAAACGACAATAAAATTACAAAATTCATACATGCAAGCGATATCCACTTAGGGAGCCATCAATATCGAAATGAAAATCGGGCAAACGATTTTATTTTTGCATTTGAAGAAATATTATCTAAGGCTATCACCCACCAAGTTGATTTTATTTTATTAGGGGGTGATGTATTTACATCGTTAGAAATGTTACCGGGCAAATTAACTAAAATTGTTAATATTTTAAGAGATTTCAAAAATAAAACAGATGAAAGAATTTTAATCATAGCGATAGAAGGAAATCACGATATTCGCAAGTTCTCAAGAGGAGTAAGATTTAATCATCGCGGTCAATCATGGCTTAAATTCATAGCGAGTTTAGGGCTTATCGTGCTCCTTGACGCTGACATCAATGCGTCCCCAGAAGATATATTTAAGCCATATGATTTTCGAGTTCGAAAAGGTGGTAAAATTCAAGTTAAAAATGTAGTTATATATGGGTCTAGATATTTGAAAGAAAAACCAGAGGATTACTTATTAACTTTAAAGGAAGGAATCATAAAAGACGATGGGAATTTTCACATTCTCCTCCAACATTTTGGTATTGAGGGTCAAATGGAGCATGTTCCGGGTGTTAACTACGTAAGAATTAAGCACCTAAAAGAGAGAATAAATTATCTTGCCCTTGGTCATTACCATTTACAATTTATTTTAGAGGATTGGGTTTATAACCCAGGATCTTCTGAAGCTGCGTGCTCTACAGATTTTTCGTTCAAACGAGGAGCGTTTTTAGTTACAATCACTAAAGAAGACAAATATGTTAAAGAAGTTAAAAAAATAAAGTTATCAAATAGAGCCTCCCGATGGGAAACTATCTATTTCAAAACAGAATTTAGAACTAAAGGAAAAATCTATGAATATATTATTCACAAGTTAAAAAGATCTTTTGATTTAGGTAAAAATTTAAACTTAGCTCCTTCTAATATCCACATTCCAGTACTTTTTCTTGTATTAAAAGGTAAAAAGCCTTTTTATAGATGTAAGATAGATCCAAAAGAATTAACTCAAGTTATATGTGAAAACCTCCCTGTGGTGGATGTAAGAATATATCAAAAGTTTTCTAATGATCTAACCACGATAGACACATTTGTTTGAATATTAAAAGAAAATCGTGATAATTGAAAGATTTTAAAGGATAAGAACAAAGATATATTTATGCGACTAAAGTCTTTTTTATTAAAAAATAAAGTATTTTCGATAATAACACTAATCTTTTCTATTTGGATTGTTGTTTTGGTTTTTTTAGCAGTAATAGGACCAAGAAAGATAGTCTTTTACGATGCTCTTGGACAAAACGATGTTTCTTCCGCGTATTCTAGCGTTCTACCATGGTTTAGATATATTATTGAACCTTTTGCAATAATCGCTTTTATCTTTGAATATGAGTTTACTTGGCTTTTACCCTTATTAATAATATACCCTATTATTCGAGTTATTTATGTTTTCTTAAGAAAAAGGGGGAAATTGTATTCAAAAAAGTATAACCAAATTAGGCATATAATAACAGATATCATTTACTTTGTATTTAAAGTCTTTTCTATAACGCTCCTAGTAATTTTGTTAATAATCCTAATAGGTTTTTTAATTCAAGGTTTTTTCTTCGTCAGTAGATACTTCATGGTTCCTATTCAAATAGGAATACACCTTTGCTATATCTTAGTAGGGATCAAAGTTGGTTACACGCTACTAAAGCTAATCCATCCAAGGCTTAAACTTAATCTTGCGAGGAAAATCGAGCATAATATTCGAAGAGCTAATTCAAAAAAGACTAGAATTACCTATAATTTGACAAAAGAATCTGTTTTTTTTGCTGGAATCATACTTTTATTACTTGGCACAAATATCGTTTTACTATCTATTCAATTCCCTCCTCATAGAATTGTGCCCACTACACCTCTTGAAGACAACGAATTTTTGTTTGATTTTCACGTTCACACTATTTTTTCTGATGGATGGCTTACTCCCGAAGAAAGAGTTATATGGTATATGGAGCATGGTATATCCGGTGCAGCTTTTTCTGATCACGATAACATAAGAGGAGCTCGAATTGCTCGAGACTTTGTTGAAAAAAACGGATTGGATTTTACGGTTTGGATAGCAGAAGAATGGACAAATCACGAAACTAACCCTGAAATTCATATGAATTACTTTGGTTTAGAGGAAGAAATCGTTCCTCCCGAATCTTACACTCCTGGAGGTCCTAAAGTGATGAATTCTTCAGAGCTAATAAGTTATGTAAAAGCTAATGGCGGCTTTATAACGGTAAATCATTATCATTATGAACCTAATCCTGAAGGAGGATTTGGTGCCCCCTATACTCTTGAACAATTAAGAGATTGGGGAGTTGATGGTTTTGAAATTATCAATGGAGGAAGCTACAACAAATACACGGAAATTCGTGAATTTTGCATGAATAACAGTTTAATTTGCATTGCAGGGTCCGATATTCACACAAATGAAGATTTAAACACCTTTACTAAGCTAAAATTAGATGATCCAAACAATAAAACTGTTGCAAATATTTTTAAGAACTTAAAAAATAACACACACGAAGCAATCGCAATTCAGTTTTATCCAAAGATAGTTGATATGCCAGGGGACTTAACAGATCTAGGGTTTTATGTTTTAGAAGACTTCATTAACTATTTTTTAAACATAGATACGTACCAAGCACTTTCTTGGATTATATGGTCCTCAACAATATATGCAATATTCGTTTTATTCTACAAGAACATAAAAAGAGTCGAATTAAAGCACTTAAAGTATAAAATTAATTAGATACTTTTTTTTACTTATTTTGTTTAATTCTTTTAAATATAGTATGAATTCTTATCTTCATTATATTTATCGTTATCGTCGTCCTGATCGTCATCGTCTTTTTTACCCATTAATTGTTTAGAGAAAAATTTCATTAATTCGTCAGGATTCATGTCTTTAATTTCGTTCATATCAATCCTCATTACTCCTTGATTCTTAAAAGGGGACATCCTAGCTTTCATTTGTCTCTCGAGTTTCTCTTTTCGCCTAGCGTGCATTACCAGTTCTTTTTTCATTAGTTCTCTTAATTCATTTGCTACTAATTCATCTAATTCACTCGGTTTGAAAGAAAGAAGTGATTCTGCCCCATAAAGTTTAGAAATTTTCTTAATAACCCTATCTCTTTTAATTTCTGGGATTTGGTCTATGGTATCCAATCGTAGAATCGATACAATATTCAACCAATCAAGCTGTAAAGCCCAAGCTTCTTTTTCAGTCATAGTTTCAAAATTTTATTTTAACGATTAAAATAATTTCGGATTTTAGTTAAATGTTTCTTATGATTTTTCAACAAAATGTAAACATATAAATCTATGCTTTTTGTAATATTAAGTCGAAAATCCGAGGAAAAATGTTGAGAAGCGTCTATGTTTTTATTTAAAATTAGATTTAAGAAAAGAATAAAAGAAAAAAGGAAAAAAAAGCTAAAAAAATTCTTTAAAGGAGGAAACAACTAGTTCTGGTTGGTCGTGCATCACCCAATGGGACGAATTTTCAGCACGAACAATTTTTAAATCGTTTACATAATCGGATAATCCATCCAATACTGAAGATAAAACAGCCACATCTTCCATACCATGGATCACTAATGTTGGAATTTTTATTATCCCAGTCAGGTCTTTAGAAGTAGTGCTTGCTCTGTAGTAATTTACTCCTCCCAAAATCGCTCCGGGTTGTTTCCAAGCACTTAAATACTGCTCCTTATCGAAATCAGTTAAATTGCTTTTATTTTTCATTCCTTTAAAAACAGCGAATTTTAGCCACTTATAATCATCCTCAAAGAGAAATTTTTCTCCATCGGGTTTACGAAATTCGAAAATGTAATAACTGGCTTCCTGCTGTTTTTTATCTGTTCGTAATTTTTTTTGAAATATTTTTGGGTGAGGAGCGTTCAATATCGCTACTTTGTGCAAAAAATCAGGATATTTTTCAGCAAACGCCCATGCCACTGCGCCTCCCCAATCGTGTCCGGCAAGAAAAACCTTCCCAAGACCTAAAAATTCTATTAAACCTTTAATATCTTCCATTAAAATCTCAATTTTATAATTATCTACGCCTTTAGGTTTATCAGATAAGTTATATCCCCTCATGTCAGGGATAATCAGTTTATAATCATTTTTAAGGTCCGGAATTACGCTTCTCCATCCATACCAGAAATCTGGAAACCCATGAAGTAGAATTAAAGGTGGACCCTCTCCAATTATCATAGTATGAAGTTTAATTCCATTGGTTTCAATAAACTTCTCCTCAACTTCATCAAACAGTACCATTATCACTTACCAATTTTATTTTTTAATGAATAAATTAATTTTTATTGACTTTCCTCAAATATAAATTAAACTTCTATAAATAATCGAAATTGAAATATGATATTATTTAAAATTGTAAAGAAAAATTAAAATATAAAGAGATTTTTAAAAAAATTTTTGTTAGTTTATTCAAAATATCTATTAAAGGAATCCTCGAAATCTTTCATACGGGGATTGTTAAGTTCGGCGAATTTATAACTCCCAGTTGGTATTCTCTCTTCTTTTGAAAAATGTTTCATAAAAGAGCTTGCAAAATCGCGTGCACTTAAACTCTTTTCTTCGGCGAATTTAATTTCGCCAAAATAATCCAAATATTCTGGTGTAATGTCACTCATTTTTATGTTCACTTATTTCCTTTTTGTAATTTTTTAGTCAAATAATATGTTAATCAAATAGATCTTTTTTTTTAATAAAGAAAGATAGGTTAGTATATAAATGTTTTCCTACACTTGCAACGGTTAAAATTTCTTAATTTTTACCGAATCCTTATTCACTGAATGAACGTTCATTTATTTTGTATTGATCTTTATTACTCAACGAAAAATATAGGAAAGATATTAAAAAAACACTTTTTCAAAAATCCCCATCATTTTCCCGCCGCCCATATTAGTTTTTTTTACCAACTTGGTAAATTTTAGTTAAATTCTTACTTCTAATAGATATACATATCATTAAATATAATTAGATACAAGAAACCCCAAAACTATAATAAATAAATCGAAAATTGAAATTAAAAAGTAATAAATTTTAACATATTTTCTTAAAATGTAATAATAATTTTTTTGAATTTTGACATAATACAAATTGTTCATAATTTTTTGAGTTGACCATAAGTGAGCTTAAGAGAGAAAAAGTCTGAAATAATAAAGAAGGAAAAGAGAGATTTATTTATAATATCAGCTCTCTCTGTTTTTGAAGAAAAAGGATTTAATAATACTCGTATAAAAGATATCACAAAACGGGCTAATACGAGTGTAGGGAACTTCTATAATTACTTTAATTCAAAAGAGGACGTAATTGAAGTATTAATTAGTGGATTAGCTGAACTTATGATAAGCAAATTTAGAGAATTATTTATCTATTTCAAACAAAACAGAATTCCACCAATCTCTGCGGTCACGAATCTTTTTCGAGCATACGCTAAGATGTTTAAAGAAAAAAAAGAATCATTTCTAATTTTTTTTGAGCAAATGGGGGGAATGGATCAAAAATACAGAAACAAAAGAAATGAAATTCTTGACAATTTTACGAATGAGGTAGAAAAAATCATCTCAAGACTAATAGAATTCGGAGCTCGTGATCAAAATCCTAAAATAACAGCTAGAGTTTGGACATCTACGGTACTTGGAGTCTTTATTTGGTGGATTCGGAGTGATTTTGAACTTGAAGAGGAAGAACTTATTGAAAATTTAACAGATGTTCTTGTTAAAGGGACAATGTCAAATTAAGATTATGAACAATTTATTACAACAGTCATAAATATAAGCAAATAATTTAAATTATACTTGGAGAATTCACATTTTAGAATTATTGGGCTTGAAATTATATGAATAGAGAAATTGATGATAAGACTTATTTGAAATATTTACTCCAATCTCTAAATTTAGACGAATTGAAACAGACATGTCGGGATTTTGGAATAAAAGGGTTTTCAAAATTTAAAAAATCAGAACTAATAGATTTTATTCTTGATTCCTCCGCAGAAGAAGAATTAACAGACTTATTACAACAGAAAGAAGGAGAGATCATATCGAGTGAAATAAATACCGCAATTAATAAAATAAATGGTGAAGATCGAGAATCGATTACAGATATTAAAGTCGTAAACGATAAGAACCATGAAATCGAGTTACACTTCAAAGGTTTTAATTGGAAATCGGGTTCGTATTTATCGATAACACCAAAAAACATCAATGATCCAGAACGAGATTGCGATTGTAGAGTAGGCTCAAATATGGGATTTTGTAATCATTTTTGGATTGGATTTATTTATTCTTTAAAGAAAAATTATTTTAAATTATCAGATTGGAAAACTACTACTTTACCTAAAGATTTTGAAAAAAAAGTAGAAAAAATTGTTATTAAAGATGGTAGCTTAATTAATGAAGGCGCTGTTAGTTCCCCTCTAGCTAGACACAACAGAATCACTATTTATGAAGCCGAAATAACAGACATAGCAGAGAAAGAGGATGACTTCCAAGGGAATATAACTACTTATTATCTTATAACCTTAAAATATATTGAATTCGGACCCCAATTGAAAAAAAAAAGCGATTATAGAAAAGAAGATATTGAAAATGTTGACAAATTAATTATAAGGGTAAGCGAGAAACTTTACTCCAGCGATAAGTTTAAATTGGGAGATAAGATTGCATGCAATGGGGGAGTAAATAAGGACAGGATGTTAGGATTTATGTTGAAAAGGGTCACAGGGTTTAAAAAAAAAATAATCTAGATGATGACAATGAACAGTCCGAAATCGGGATTCATTAACGACGAAAATTTAATCTTGAGTACAGATTTTTACGAACTAACAATGGGCGCAGCGTATTATCAGTACAATCTCGATAATAATATTAAAGAAAAGGATGATATTGCCGTTTTTGATTTTTTTATCAGGAAATATCCTAAAAATCGTAATTATTTAATTTTTGCCGGTTTAGAGCAGGTAGTTCATTATCTACAGAATGCAAGGTTTACTGAAAAAACAATAGAATTCCTAACGAAGAAAGAGGTTTTTAAAAAAATCGATCCTAGTTTTTTTGACGATTATTTACCTAATTTTAATTTCAAATTGGATATGTGGGCAATGAGAGAGGGAAATTTCTTCTTTCCAAACGAGCCTGTAATGAAGATTCAAGGTCCAATGTTTCACGCTCAGTTGGCAGAAACCTATATTTTAAATGTTATTAATTATCAGACCTTAGTAGCATCAAAAGCGTCTAGAATAAAAAATGTAGCACAAAACAAAACTTTATTAGAGTTTGGAACGAGAAGATCGCACAGCCCACTTGCTGGCGTTTACGCTGCAAGAGCTAGTTATATAGCGGGATTTAACGGTACGAGTAATGTAATCGCTGATATTGAACTGGGTATTAATTCAAGCGGGACAATGGCACATAGTTTTATCCAAAGATTTGATAATGAAATGGAGAGTTTCGAAGTTTACAATAATATTTACGGAGATAATTCCATCCTCTTAATTGATACCTATGATACCGAACAAGCAGCCAAAAGGATTACTAAATTCAAAAACTCTATTAAAGCTGTACGAATTGACTCGGGTGATCTCGTTGAACATTCAAAAAAAGTAAGAAAAATCCTTGATGAGAATGGATGTGATAAAGTGTTGATCGTTGCTAGTTCTGATTTAAACGAATACAAAATCAGAAAACTTCTTGATAACAATGCTCCAATCGATGCTTTTGGAGTTGGTACTGAATTAGCTACCTCTCGTGACGACCCAGCTATAGCGGGAGTATACAAATTAATAGAATATAACAATAAACCTAGAATTAAAATAAGTGAAGATAAATTAACCTATCCCGGTAAAAAACAAATCTATAGGTTTTATAACGGGCAAGGAGAGTTTAAAGAAGACATATTGATGTTAGAAAGTGAGCCAACACCTCTAAACTCAGAAGCACTCCTAATTCCTGTGATGAAAGAAGGTTTATTAATAACAGAATTACCCGATCTGAATAATATCCAGCAATATTATAATAAAAATATTGAAAAGTTGCCAAACAATTTTAAAGAATTAGAAGAAAATCATATTTTTCAACTTAAAATTTCTAGTGAATTGAGTAAACTCACCTCCTCTTTAACTAAGAAATTTACTTAACCTTTATTTTTAAATTAAAATGATTATTAGATAATAAAAGAAAAATATAGTTATATTACTATGAGTGTTGATTCGTACGAAAAATTAAGGGAATTTCTAGATCAATTTCCAATTGGTTTCCGGAAAACTGATTCGGGAGTTGAAATTGAAATTTTAAAGCGTCTATTTACTGAGGAAGAAGCTGAATTGACTACTTTCTTAACTATAAGACCAGAAAGAGCCCAAAGTATTGCGAGAAGAGCAGGTAAGAATGTCGCTGAAATTACAGACAAACTTGAAGCAATGGCAAAGAAGGGACTTATTTTTCGATCAAGGCGAGATAACAAGACTCTTTATAACTCTGCTCCTTTCATGATAGGTTTATACGAATACTCAGTTAACAAAATTGATAAAGAACTAGCTCAACTTTTTAAAGATTATTACTACGAGGCAGGTCTTGAAGAGATAGGCGCGAGTAATGTTCCCGGTTTTAAAGTGATTCCCTTAGAAGAAACTATTCAAACTGAAACTACGCTTTTTCCTTATCAGATGCTTGAAAATTCAATAAGGAACGCACGAGTAATTTCTGTAGCTGACTGTGTGTGTCGAAAAGAAGCACAGTTGTTAGGTGATGGGTGTGAACATCCCATGGAAACTTGTTTAAGCTTTGGAGTTGCGGCTGAATACTATATCGAAAATGGTATGGGAAGAAAAATAACCGCTGAGGAAGCCATTCAAATCATTAAAGAAACCGATGAATCAGGGTTAGTTCACGCCGGAGCAAATTCAAAACATTTATCTAATATCTGTAATTGTTGTCCTTGTTGCTGTATCTCCATGAAAGGCATGACGCAATTTGGACAAGATAAGCAAAAATTTATGAATGCTATATTTGAATCAATCATCGATGAAGAATTGTGTATTGCTTGCGGAAATTGTGTCGAAAGGTGTCCAGTAAAGGCTATAACTATGGAAGATGTTGCGATAGTGGATCGGGATTTGTGCCTTGGATGTGGTTTATGTGCTAGCGTCTGCCAAGATGAAGCAATTAGCCTAAGACCTAGAGAAGATGCTGTAGAGCCGTTTAACAGAGTACTTGAAATGGGAGCAGCAATTGTTGAAGCAAAAAAAAGAAATAGTGAAAATTAAAAAATAAAGTAGTTTTTTTAAATACTTCTAATATAATAGCTGAAGGGGCTTCGATCTTAGTTTTAAAACTTATTACTAACTTTAATAATATTAGTAATAATAATAGTAATCTGATTTTATTTAAATAGCTTAAATCCTATTTTTGGTTAATTAGTAATTTTATGGAGAAAATATAAAATGTATCATTTAGACGGAACAAATGTTTTAAACGAGAAATACTACAGAAAAACGGCATCAGTCTGCCCTGAATGTCTTCAACGGATAGATGCTGTAGTTCAAGAAGAAGACGGAAAAATTTTCATGGTTAAAAATTGCTCTGAACACGGCGATTTTAAAGACATTATTAGCTCAGACGCAAAATATTACAAATGGACTCATTTTCAAATGAAAAATACGGACGGAACAATCGCTTGGCAATTTGAAAAAGACGGCGAAGCAAATCCTGCCGATTGTGCTTCAGACGACGAGAGAGGATGTCCCTATAATTGTGGATTATGTAATGAACATTTATCAACCTGTACTTTAGCTTTAATAGATTTAACAAACCGTTGTAATTTTAATTGCAATTTCTGCTATGCGAATGTTCAAAAATCGGGATATTTAGTTGAACCATCATTAGAAGAAATCGATAGGATAATGACACACTTCAGAAGCAAACCAATTCCCGCTGTTGCTATTATGTTTACTGGTGGCGAACCAACAGTTCGAAAAGATTTTCCTGAAATTTGTAAAATGGCAAAAGATCATGGATTTCAAGAAGTAATCGTCGCTACAAACGGATATGGTTTCCAGCAAAAAAAAGGTGGGCTTGAGTGGACTAAGAAAGTATACGAGATGGGCCTGGATACTTTATACTTACAATTTGATGGGATAAATAATGCAACTTATGAGAAGACACGAAGCATTAAGAATTTAATGCCATACAAAATGCGTGCTGTAGAAAATTGCAGAAAAGCGGGATTATCGTCCATTAATTTAGTAGCTACGATTGTCAAAGGAATTACGGATATTGAAGTTGGAAATATCATTCAGTTTGCTCTTGATAATATTGATGTTATAAGAGGGATAACCTTCCAACCTGTGTCCTTATGCGGTCGTATTACAGCCGAAGAGATGGACGAGTTACGAATTACTAACGCTGATGTTATTAAGGAAATCGAAACTCAAACTGGCGGTAAAATTAGAATGGACGAAGCATGGTACCCCTTAAGCACCATAGTGGAATTTGGGAGGATTATAGCTTATCTCGCTGATGTTGAACCCGTTGAATTTACTTGCTCGCCTGACTGTGGTTTTGCGACATACTTAGTAGTTGATCCTGAGACAAATGAGATGGTTCCTATTTTGGATTACTTCGATCCTCTGAAAGTCATAGATTTCGCTAACAGATTTTGGGAAAAAATAAAACATAAAGAAAAACAACCGGTTAAATTCTTTGAAGGAATGCTAGGCGACATGGGTAAAACTTTAGATAGCGGTCTTGATTTTTTAGATAAAACACAACTTCGAGCTCGATTCCTGTTAGGGATATTGCAATACACCAAGAAGCCTGGTAAACTCATGGAAATGTTCAGTAGACTATTATTGAATGGTGATTGGGAAAGTATTAGCTCATTCACTCACGGTACGTTGCTTTTATCAAGTATGCACTTCCAAGACGCATATAACATGGATATAGAACGTGTTAAACGATGTATCGTTCATTTCGGCGTAGCAATGCCCGATGGTTCTGTTAAAGAGGTAAGTTTTTGTACGATGAACACAATCCATCGTGAAAGTATAGAGAAGCAGGTAGCTAAAAAAATTACGCAAAAAGTCAGAGAAGAGTTCGACACTACAAGAGGTCAATCCAGAGAAGAGATTCAGCAAGAAGTCGCTCAGAACGGAGGCATGAGGAAAACGGAGTTAGGTGATGAATAGATGGTGGACGAATTAATCGAAACCAAAGACGGTTTAAAGTTACGGAAACTCGTAGAACTCAAAACAACCACAGCGGAAGAATATCAAGAGGCTATGATTGATCGAGTAGAGTATTTCAAAAAACAAAACCAACAGAAGTCCATATTTAATAGCACAATTCAAAATGTGGTCGTCCAGAGTCTGAGCACAGTCTTGGATCTAAAAATCCAGGCAGAAAAAGCTCTTGGCGAAGAGAATGTGAAAAAAGTTCAAGAATTTTTAGATCAATTCTTACTATTTGGTCTTTAAATCTTTTTTTAATATTTTTTAATCTTATTTTATTATTTTCCTTTAATTTTTTATAAAACAAACATTTTTATCTTATTTAACTTGTTGATGTATAGGTGTGTATTAAGGATGTCTATTTTAGTTAAGTTGTATGGGAAGCTAAGGGAAAATGTAAAGGAAATTGACTTAGAGGAAGGACTTCCAGTGTCTTTCAATATCAAACCTTCTGAAGTTCATATAGTTTATGATATTCTTGAAAAGCTTGTAATAAAGGAAGATGAACTTAGTCATATATTTGTAAACGGTAAATATTGTGAAGTTGGCAAGGAAGTTACAGATGGCGATAGAGTTGGGTTGTTTCCAAAAAATATGGCATTATTGTTTGTCGAGATTTTACCACAATTTCGATGAAAAATTCATTGTTAGAGTTAGAGATTTCACAAATTATTTTTTACATTGATATTTTATTAGAATATGGTTTTCAATTTAATTACATTACCTATTACTTTATTATTTATTTCAATAGGGATTGGTCAGTTATACTTTGCGATTAGATTGAAAAGGATGTTTCCTAAAGAACATGTTTTTAGTAATTCTTTTATAAATTTTGTTTTGTGGATTATTTCTGGAATTCTTTATCCATTCTTTTACCCACGCGTTACTGAAGATGTAATATTTCATCAGGCATTCTCCATGAATATCATATGTATTTTTGCACCTTTGTTAGTATTCCTAATTCTGCTGTATCAATCTAAAATTGTCTTAAAAGACAATCCTAAACTTAGGGAAAGTCGTACAATTACTAAGTTTCTTGAAAAATACGATATAATGAATAAGAATCAAATTAACAACAAATCTTACTCTCTAAGAACTGACTTTCACAGGAAAATCTTTCATTTGCTTCCCGGTTTGATTATTATTATACTACGAATTTTTGCAGTTGATGTATGGGAAGGTTTATGGGGCGCAGACCAAATATATGGAGTTTCTGGGTATGAATACGCAATGTTTTTAATTCTAACTATAGGTTATACGGGAGTTATTTTATTCGCAGCATTGGATTTCGTACGCTTAGCTTTTATATTTGAAAAATCGAATGTTTATAGTCTTTTGCCTGATTGCCTTTCGAACTTATTAATCAAAACTCTAAAAAGAAACGAAAACTACGAATTAACAAAAAATACAGTCTTAGTTCTCTCTTTAATTCCATTACTTTTTTTACCATTTGGTATCTTTACTGCAGCTACCTTAATTACGAGTATTGGTGATGGAGTCGCTTCTATTATGGGAGTTAGTTTTGGAAAACACCATTTTCCAAAAGAAAGCAGCAAAACGATAATTGGATATATTTCCGGGTTTCTTGCTTCATTAGGAGTAAGTTTTTTTGCATTATGGTTGTTTGAGCCACACTTAATGCTCTCCAAGATGATTATAATATCGTTAAGCGGAGCACTTGTATTTTTAATAATTGATTTACTAAGTCTTAAAATTGATGATAATTTTTTAAATCCTATTTTTTGCGGTCTAATTATGGCTCTCTTATATATAATTCTTTAAAGTCATTTAGTATAATCTGCTGATACTAAATATTTATAAAGATTGTAGTTTAACATCTATTTCATCATAACGAATTATATTCGGAACCAGTTGCATAAACAATTAAAGTTGAATAAAAATGGTAGAAATTACTAATAATGATCAATCAACAAGATCAAAATCTTACTTCATGTATCTTATCTTCGTATTAATGCTCGTCCAGATTCTGGATACTTACAGTACTCTTTATCCCGGCTCAATGCCTTCTGTAATAGTTGAAGAATTTTTTCCTACAGTAGACGACAATATTACCAGCGCTATTGTAACATTAGCGGGAAGTATTATCTCAATTGGGATGTATTTTTTGTTTTTTAACCAATATTTAGTTGATAAAGTTGGACGCAAGCGAATGTTGGCAATTACAATCCTTGGAATGAGCATTGCTTCGTTAGGAATGTTTTTATCCGTTAGTTATGTGATGTATGTTGCTTTTCAATTTATCTTGTATTTTTTCTTCATGAGCGACATTTGGCTAATTTACGCAAATGAAGAATCAAAACAAAATAAACGTGCCTTGAATACAAATATTATATTAATGACGGGATTATTGGGAGCAATAATAATGGTAATTTTTCGATTAATTTTTGTAACAGAATTAAATCCAAATTGGAGAGCGATGACATTGTTCCCTATAATATTCGGAATTCCTTTAAGTATCGTGATTTATTTTACACTCAAAGAAACTACCGAATTTCAATCAATGAAAGAAGCCCCGGGGAGAGATTCTCGCTCATTCATTGGAGATATAAAATCAGTTTTTCAAACAGAGAACAAAAAGCCGTTTATTTATATATTAATCATATCGTTTTTGTTCGGATTTTCGAATCTCTTTATAGGTTTATTTGAGAAATACATCGATGATATCGGTTCTATACCCCAAAATCAAGTTAGTTTAATATTTTTGATGACAATTTTTACAGTCTTGATTGCGTACTTAACTAATGGATTTCTAGCAGATCGAATTGGAAGGAAACCGCTACTATATTTATGGTCATTACTATTGCCAATTTCAGTGATTATGTGGGTTTTAGGGGCAAATCATACATCAAATGCGTTTCTATTAGTACTCATTGGTTATGCTTTAAGTCACATCTCTTATTGGGGGTTATGGGGGATTATTAGAATTATTGCGTTAGAATTAATGCCCACAGATAGAAGAGGAACTGGGATAGGAATTAGAAGCTTAATCGGAGCTGTAGGTATTACAACGGGACTGTTAATGAGTAGTTTTATCGTACTAGAACTCGGCTTAGGAATCACTTTTATTATTTTTGTCTTTGGAAATCTTTTGATAATTCCCCTAGGTTTCCTATTTGTAAAGGAAACGAAGGGAGTTGATTTAAAAGATATTAAGTAAGATTTACAGAGAAATTAATTATTTAAAAAAACGCATCCATTTTCTTAATTCCACTTATTTCTTCAAACGATATATCAAGCGCGTCTAAAACTTGCTCTAGTGCGGATTTTAATAGCTCGCGATACTTTTGTGGATCAATATCTTGAAGTCTTGCCATCTCAATAACTTTAGCTCCAAGGGGTCCTTTACTCTTTATAAATCTCACTGAATCTCCTTTTTGAAATTTCCTTTTTATTGCATTAATTTCATCGTCACTAGCGTCTTTGCCTAATTTACTAATTTCTGTATTTATAAATGTATTAGCGGCTCTAACGTGTTGAGGAATGGTTTTTACATAGTCTTTGAGGTTTTTTTGCAGGCCGATATTTATGGCGTAATCTTCTAACGTGAATGTGTCGGGTTGCCCTATTTTCTTTAAGTTACTTTTAACAATTTCGATGATTCTTTTCTTCGCGAGTTTGAACTCTTCATCGTTAGAGATTTCTTTAAGGATTTCTATTAATTGGCTGAATGCTTTTTTAATAAAATTTGGTGTATTTTTCTTTTTTGCTACCAGTCCTTTTATATCAACAAATTTAGTATCTTTATATATCCCTATATAATTTTTCTTTCTCTGCGAAAGTGCTAAGAATTGGTAGGTCTTTTCCTCTTCCAAGTCTAAATCTAGCTCTTTTTCACTCCAATCTGATATTTCTTTCATCTGAGCTTTAGAGGGATTGAGAAGAAAAACACTATCAGTATCTCCATACAATACTTTTACCCCAAGCTCTTCTGCTTTCTGTATAGTTTGTTTTATAGAGTATTGACCGATTCCTGTAGTGCTTTCTGCAACAGGTAAGCAAAACAGAGGAAAATTTTGAGATCCAAAGACACCATAACTGGCGTTAATGAATACTTTTAGAGCTTGTTGAATAGTATGATAATAACTTCTCTGTTTTTGAGTTAGAGATTTGTCACTTGACATCGGTTTAAAGTATTTTACTCTAGTATCTCGGAAAAATCCAACCACATAAGCAAAAATTCCCATCTTCTGAGTACAAATATGATAGGGCGTACCTTTTATAAGGTTATCTTCATCATCTTTATGAGGGCAGAGTACAGTTTCGTAGGATAAATTAAACTCCTTTATGATTGATGGGTATAGGGATGCAAAATCCATCACTACAACATCATAATGAATCCCCGGAACAGGATCGATAACATACGCACCTTGAAATTTCTCATCATCAAATTTTGACATCATTGCTCCACCTTTTTTCGCTTCAGATATTTCAGACTTTCTAGGAATGAGGATTTCTTTTCTACGATGCTCGAAATAGAAAATATTTTGTATCCATGTTGAAATTTGCCTTCGTATCATATCGTGCATTGGTAATTTTGTTATCCTACATAACAGAATGATCAAATTCCACACAAGTGAATTATTAAATTTTGTTAGATCTAAGGTCAAAATCGAATCTTTTAGATTATACCAAGAAAGAACATCGTATTCCATATCGTGAATTTCTTCTTCGTGCTCGTACTTCTTTTCACCTAATAAGGCTTCGCTGATTGCGTTTAAGGATGAGCTTTGGTAGGATCCGCCAAACGCATAGCCGGAAATACTCCTATTGAAGAAGAAGTTAAAAATATCTATGTGGATTCCCTTCCTTAAATCACATTCCGCTTTTGCCATTATTCCAAAGCCTCTCTTTACATGAATAGGGTTAAGATCTTTGTCGATTCTCAATTTTTCTGCTCTGTGGAACATATAATTTAAATCGAAATTATCTCCATTGAAAGTTATGAGTACTGGATATTCCCATATGATCCTAAAAGATTCGGTCAGTAATTCTTTTTCAGATTTGAAGAAGTATATTTTCGCATCATCCGGGAAATCTGTGTGCAGTTTGTCAAAACTGAATCCCTCGCGTTCTAAAACATAGACAAGTTTTAAACCGTCCGAACCTACAAATGATATAGAAATAATTGCTTGTTTTGCAAGACGAGCATCTGGAATCCTATAATCGTGTTCTCCTATTTCTACTTCGATATCCATTGCTAAACGTTTCACATCAGGGATTGGCGTGAGGAAAATATCGATGAATTTATCTGAAAATTCTTGAATTTCGGGATTTTCACCCTTAAATAAATTTCTCATTTCATCTGTTAATTTTCTTGTTTCTGCAGAGTGTTCTTTGAAATCGATTCTTTGAAGCTTGCTATTTTCGATTCGATAAATCAGTCCTGGTATTAATTGTCGATCTAGAATATAATTTAAATGATATCGAATATCGGCTTCCCACGCTTTTTTTTCATTTTCAGCTAAAATATTTTTAATATTTAATCCTGATCCTCCTACATCTATTGGGGTCTTTCCGTAGATTTTCGTCATTGGAATTGTTTTATCAGAGAGTAATTCAATACGCTTTATTTCTTCGAATTTATTAAAACCTTCAAAATCTACTAATTTTTTTCTATTACCTGCTTTATCTGTAAACTTCAATTGTTCAAGTATCGAAATCGGTTCCTTACTCAAACAATAGGGTTCGTGATCAGTGGTATCAACCCAAATTCTAATTTCGTCAGTGTCTAAATCGTAAAATTTACAATAAGCTTTATTTAATCCACCGTCGTAATCAACATCTAAAAGAAGACCTCTTTCTAAATCCTCAACAATCTCTCCTTTTTCAATTAAAAATCTAAGGTATTTTGAGCTTACCGATTCTCTTTTTAAATTTTTTAATTGAAGACCACCCTCTTTTAGTCCAAATGGTGCTCCATTACTTTTGAAATAATGCATTTTTGGAGTTCCTTTTTTGAACTCTTCTTTAATTTTTTTTGTTTCAGGTTGTTTATTATTTTTAACTGGCTCCTTTATCTCCTTCTTTTCCTCTTTCGAAATACTCTTGTCTCCTTTCTCTATCTTTACTTCTGGTTTTTCTACAAAAGAGAAAAGAGATTTTTGCTTCTCATCAGCAGGAGTTTTTTTCTTAGGTTTTTTCGAATTAGGCACATTTCTTACCAAAATTAGTAATTCAAATTACTTTGCTATTTAATATTATTATTAATTAGATTTTAATCTCAACTATTCTGAGTTTAATATGTTAAGTGGTTAAGATTATTTAAAAAAAGAGACGGAGAAATATTATTAAAATAGATAACATATGATTAATCAATTGTATAGGAGAAATTAGGTTCTAAGAATGGAGGATGGAAAAGATTTAGCAGATTTTGCTGTAGGGTATGGTGCAGCTCATGGAGCAAATTATATCGAAGCAAGGGTTATCGCATCGAGAAACGAAAATTATGCTGCGAGAAATGGAGTTATCCTAAGCGGGGGAATTACATTTTCTAATGGAATTGCAATTCGAGTACTCGCAAACGGAGGTATGGGATTTTTTTCTACAGCAAATTTGACTAAAGCTGGAATTGAAAATGGCATTGAAGAGGCTATAAAATTAGCTAAAGTTAGTAAAAGAAAAATCCCAATAGTATTTTCTGATGAAGAAGTTGTTCAAGCAAACTGGAAAACCCCTGTGAAACAAAAATTTGAAGAGATATCTGTTGAAGAAAAACAGCATTTTTTAATAGATCTAGATAAAATTTTGAACAAAGAATTTCGCTTTAAATTGCCTACTAGAACTCTTTTACTGGATTTATACTCGGATCAGAAGTATATAGTTACAAATGAAGGATCGAAAGTGAAATCAGAAAATTCAATTATTTCTGCCCACACATTTAATACGGCTAAGGGCAAAGCAGGAGGAGAACAAAGAATGTTAAGCTTAGGAGGAACAGGGGGATGGGAATGGATTGAAGACGAAAGTATAGTTGAACGATTTGTAGAAGATAATCGAAATTTAGTAAAAGTAGCTCGGAACGCAATTGAAAAAGAATTTAACAAAATTGATGTAGTTATAAGCGGCGAAGTTTCTGGAATAATGGCTCATGAGAATGTAGGTCATCCTAGCGAAGCAGATCGTATTTT
>JAEOTS010000089.1 GCA_016839745.1 Promethearchaeota archaeon | reverse complement strand
GGCATTGATGCATCGATAATCACATCGGAGGGGACATGTAAATTGGTTATCCCTTTGTCAGAATCTACCATCGCTAATCTTGGTCGAGTCGCGTAGCAAGCCTCGATATCATCAATAATTTCTTTTTGCTTCTCAGAGGGTAATTCTTTAATTTTAGCGTATAGTTCACCCAGACCATTTCGAGGGCTAATTGCAAGCTGTTTGAAGGTTTCTGCATATTTTTCATATACATCTTTGAAATAGATCGATGCAACATGGCCGAATATGATTGGATCGGAGACCTTCATCATGGTTGCCTTCAGATGAACCGAAAATAAAATATCCTGTTCTTTAGCATCTTTGATCTGTTCTTCCAAGAATGATCTAAGCAATTTCTTGCTCATTGTAGAAGCATCTATGATTTCACCTGGAATTAAAGCCAATCTGTCCATCAAAACTGTTTTCTGACCCGTAGTGTCGATAAATTCAATGGTTGCATTGCCTGCCGTTTGTTCTGTAATGGTAGTTGAGATTTCGGTTGATCTTAGGTCACCTTCCTTTATGGTAGCTACATGAGATTTGGAGTCTTTTCTCCAAATACCCATAGAATGCGGATTTTTTTTCGCAAAATTTTTGACTGGTCCAGGAACTCTCCTATCTGAATTTCCCATGCGTGTTACTGGGTTTACAGCACTTCCCTTCACAATATTAAATTTCTTCAGGATCGCCTTTTCTTCATCGGTTTTCGGATCAATTGGATAATCGGGGACATTATATCCCTTTTCTTGGAGTTCTTTAACAGCTGCATTAATTTGTGGGATTGAAGCACTAATATTTGGAAGTTTAATGATATTAGCTTCGGGTTTTTTAACCAGAACTCCAATCTCCTTCAAATCATCGGATTGTTTTTGTTCTTCTGTCAAATATTCCGGGAAATTTGCGAGAATTCGACCCGCCAGAGAAATATTCCTTGTTTCTACGCGGATTCCTGCTGCACTCGCGAATTTTTTCACAATTGGGAGGAAAGAGTAGGTAGCTAACCGTGGGGCTTCATCCACAATTGTGTAGATTATTTTTTCATTCGATTTACTCATGAGTTTCATCACATTTTGAAAAATTTAATAGTTATTTTTGATAATAATTTGAATTTCTAATCTCTTAAAAAATTTGTATATATCGAAAATAGCCTTAGTTTCTCCCATATTTCTCCCCGAGATTTAAAATAAAGGGATCAATATATTAATTTAAGAAATAAAACCGTTTCAGATTAAATACTGAATTACTTTTTCGAGGTTTAAAATGTTTATACTTGGCTATATAATCTCTTTTGCCATTCTCGGTGGAATTTTGGTAGGAATTTACATTTTTAAATTTATAAAGCTTCCAATTAATGTTTGGAAGCCGGCTGCTGCATGGAACCGAGCATTTATCTATTTCTCTTTCTGCAACATATTTATTGCCGCCTCAGGTACGCTAGAACAAATAATTATAAGACCGATATTCACCGCGGAGCAGGTTTCTAATCCATTTTGGATATTATATCTAGTCATTTGCTATATTTATGTAGTAGTAGCGTATGTGATTATCTGGCCTCGAAGCACTCTAACATTCGATAGAAAATATAGTCTCGGTCCCGAAACCGTATTTGGCCTAATTTGGGGATTTAGTACGGGTGGGCTGGTTCTGTCATTTTATCACCTTTGGAGTTTAACAGGTTTCCCTTCTTGGGTAATCTACCTTTTAAGCTATGTCTGTATTGGAATATGGCAATTTCTAATCCAAGCTTATTTCTGGGATATTTATGTAAGTCCCGAGCATGACACACCTAGATCGATTATGGTTAAAACTATCGTCTGTCATCTACCTAATGTGACTATAAGTTTGGGTTATCTTACATTATGGGGAAATTATATGCTATTTATTTTAATCTTTATAGTTGCATTAGTTTCATCAGCTATTGCTCAAAAATTTCCTGCTCCATGGGCTAAAGGTATCTTTCACGCTCCTATGATCAAGAAGGGAATATTTGGTTTACCTTATGGTTCAGGATATGAAGAAAAAAAGGATAATGATAATTAACAAAAAATAAAAAAAAAACCCTCTAATCGGTGAACAGAATCTCGTCCCAAGGTTGTCGGAATAACCCAGCTCTCTGACGCTTCTGATCAAATACATGCCCCATCATTCCGATTGATCGCCCAAGCACGAAAAGACCATTCAACGCTTCACTATGGATTACATCTTCAATTTCTTCTTTAGTAAAATCTAGATTCTCTAATAAATCAAGAAAGCAAATTCCGATACAACCGTCCACATTGAGGATAAGGTTATTTCTTTTGGATGTAGTAAGTTTTTCAACTTCTAAAGCGTAATCGAGGTGAGGATGTTTTTCAAAATTTTTAAGCACAAACTCCTTTAATAACTGGACTCTGACATCAGGATTTTGAACAGATTTTATTCTATGTCCAATACCAGGGATATTAATTTTGACTACATTTTTCATATATCCCATAAATTCTAACGGAGTCATTCCTTGTTGTAAGGCTTCTCTAAAGTATTTTGCAGCGTTTGAAATTGCTCCACCGAACCTCGGGCCGATAGTAAGAATTCCTGCCGCAAGTGAAGCCATCAAATCTTTACCTGCGCGGGCTGTGATGATTGCATTGTGAGCGCCTGAAACTGCTGGACCGTGGTCAGCTGTCAATTTGATAACCATTTCAATGTAATCTTGTGCAAAAGAGGGTAATTCTCTTTTAAACCACAATAACCCTATTACATATCCAATTGATTTATTATTTTTAATAATTGTATCTAATCCAACACCAGCAAAAGTAGGTACATCCCCTCTATCGTCAGATATAGTTACTATAACATCGGTTGGTCTTCTTACTTTCCCTAGCCTCACAGCTGTGTTAAAATCTAATGGAACTTCTGGAGGTTCGAAATCCTCAATAGGAGGTATTTTACCCTCTTGTTTTAGTTTATCGAATGTTTTTCTAATTTCTTTGTCTAAATCTTCGTACGAGTCAGGGACAATAGCACCAGCTTCTCTTAACGCTCGGTTTTTTGCGTCAGCAGTCTCCTTTGAACTGTCTGCCATAGCTCCTGCGTGACCAAACTGTAATCCTTTAGGAAGAATCTTTGCTGCTGTTCCAGTTACCCACACAACTATCGGTTTTGTTATTTTCCCGCTTTTTAGTCTATCCACTATCGCATATTCGTCGGTTCCACCAATCTCACCTAATGCTACTAGCATTTTAATTTTGGGATTTGCTTCGTATCGCATGAGATGATCGATTAATTTCGAACCAGGAAAGCGATCCCCGCCTATAGCAATGCCCTCGTATATGCCATCTGTTGTTTGGCTTATCATAAAGTTCATTTCGTTGCTTAAACCACCTGACTTTGATACGAATCCAACGGATCCTGGACGATAAAGCTTGGAAAGTCTTATATTTTCAAGTGTTCCCGCTGTATTTCCTATCTTAAAAGCCCCCGCTACAATTCCCCCTACGGTAGCTGGACCGATAATATTTTTATTTCTCTCGTTTGCGATTTTGATTAAATCTCGACTTAATCTTTCAGGAATACCCTCGGCTATGATTACAACAGTTCTAATTGTATTAGATTCAAGAGCTTCTTTACTCGTTTCATAGGAAGATCTAAATGAAGCGAAATTTATCATCACATCGGCATTCGGATGTTTTTTCATTGCTAATTCAAGCGTTTTATATATCGGTACAACGATTTCTGTACTACCATAAAATACTTTATGATAACTAATCGCAGCTGTTTGAGTAGGTCTAATTATTGCTGCTACTGACGGTTTTTCTCTCTTACTAACAAAATCGAAATCAAGCATTCTTTGAATTGGATTCCTCTGAAATCCGTAAATAATTGCTTGAGTATTTCTATTAAATAGTTCGTAATCTTCCAATTTAAGCCCCTCCTGTTTCTTCTGCTTGTTTTATTAAATCGACAACCCTTGTCATATGAGTATATCTATCATACACTTCTAAAGGAATTCCGGTTTCTTTCCCTACTTGCTTCATTAGTTCCAGACCTTGCTTTTCGTTAGGTCCTCCTCTTCGCACATAAATTTTGACTTTAGCTTTTTTCAGTTTTTCAACCGAATTCTTGATGGCACCAACAATTCCAGTAAAAGTGGCTTTTACATCTGTGAAATTTGCAATTCCTCCACCAATTATGAGATACTTTGATCTCCCCGCGAGATCGGGGGTTTCTGTCATAAGATCAATTATCGTTTGAGCATAAATTTCGGTATGTTCTCGTGATGGGTTCCCAGAATACTCTCCGTAATTTCCTAGCTCGTTTCCATATCCCAAATCAACAATCGTGTCTGTATAGATAACTGAAGCACCCCCTCCAGCTACCATTGTCCAAACTCGACCAACGGGATTTAAAACCTTCAATTTCAGAGAAGCTCCCGTTTTCTCGTCTAATTCCCTTATGTACGCTTCTTTTTCAGACATGATCTGTCCAAAAGCAGCTGGAAACTCGATTGGGTTGTTAGGATTTCCCCATGTATCTGCGTGAAGAAACATCGCAGTATCGTCTAATCTAGCTTTGACATCTAAAGGAACAACTTTATTATCTTCAGTGATTGCGAATGGATTGATTTCAAGAAAAGTAAAATCCTGATCAACAAAAACCCGATAAAGTCCCTTAATAAACGGAATTAAGACATTTTTAGAATCTCCTAAATCCGGCATTTTACTCGCTAAATCGAATGAGTTAATATCCATTCCTATGGGTATTGGTATGTGAATAACCTTATCCCAATTTTCTTCTACGAAAATGCCACCTTCAAAACTGAAATGGATGACATCGCCGTCTCTTTCAGTTGTTATAGATACATAATATTCTTTCTCGTGAGGGATGAAAGGTTCTACAAGTAGGCGTTTCAACGCACCCCTCACATTTCCAATCTCGCAAACTCTATCTAAATTACTATAACAGAAATCTTTCATTTCGTCGCAGTTTGCATCTAGTAAAAGTAAATTTGCCTTCCCTCTTTTTCCAAAAAGCTGGTCCGGTTTAACTACTACTTTTTCTGTATTTATCCACGAATTATCTGAAATTGTTTTTTCTAAATCAGTCTCGCAGTCAACTACCACTAACTTGTTATGATAATTAAAATCCGGATAATATTTTGGTAATTCGCTCGCAATAAGCTTTTTAGCATCGTACTCATAAATATTTTTTTGAGCCAATTTTCTCTCGTTCTCTTCTTTTATTTTTAATGTTATGTCAAAGATTAATAATAAGGGTAAACTCAACTTTAATAAAAATTTTACCTACATGATTAATATGGGATTCTTTTCCCTTTTGTTGGGCAATTGCATTAAATTTTTCAAGGATAAGTACGACTTAAATTAAAGTGGATCTGGTTTTGAGCCCAACTGGGCACTTTATAGATAATAAGCAATTAATTTAAATGATTAACACGATAATAATATTCTAAATACTTAGAACAATAAAATTAAAAGAGGGATTCCAAGATTGCACTACGATTTAATAATTATTGGTGCGGGTACTTCTGGTTTTCCATCTGCTAAAATAGCCGCCGGGTATGGAAAGAATGTGCTTTTGATAGGCGACGGTGCCTTAGGTGGAAAATGCATAGAAAACGGTTGTATCCCCGCTAAAGCGATGATATACGCTGCCCATCTGTATAAACTTGCTCTTAAAGCGGAGAATTTTGGTGTTGAATTAACAAATATAAAATTGAATTTTAAGAAAGTGCTTGAATATACTAACAAATTGGTACGCGATGCAATAGAAGATAATGAAAATCAAATAGCGGAATTCAAAAATGTTGACTACATAAAGGAAAAGGGTCATTGCATAAGCGAGTCATCTGTTGAAGTAGGAAATGAAGTTCACACAACGACCAATATCTTAATCTCCACTGGAACAAAACCATTTATACCACCAATTGAAGGAATTGACAGTGTTGATTATTTAACTCACGAAACTATATTTAATCTTGAAAAAATTCCTAAATCAATAGCGTTTGTAGGAGGTGGATTTATTTCCATGGAATTTGCGAATGTATTTAACAGCTTCGGAAGTAAAGTATACATCATTGATACAAACCCTCTCCCTATCTTTTCAGCGGATGAAGCAGTATCATCAGCAATTAAAACGTATTATGAGGAGGATGGTATAGTCTTTTATTCTAACTCACGTACCTCAAAAGTATCAAAAATATCAGATAAAATTCTCGTAGAAACAAATAAGGGAGATAAAATCGAAGTAGAAAAAGTCATGTTGTCAACGGGTTTTCTAGCACATACAGAAGGACTTAATTTAAACGCTGCCGGTGTTGAAACAGATGCGAGAGGCAATATCATCGTTAACGAATTTCTTCAGACCACTAAACCTAACATTTACGCGATTGGAGATATATTAGGTAAAACACAATTTACTCACATGGCTTTAAGGGAATCTAAAATAGTAGTTCATAATATGTTCAACGAAACTAAAATTCCTGTTACCTTTGAAAATATACCTTACGCGGTGTTCACGGAACCTCCTATTGGTTCAGTAGGAAAAACAGAGCAACAATTAAGAGAGGATAGAGTTGAATACAATGTTGTTCAAACCGTTTTTCCAAAAAATTCTAGAGCTCATTTAATGAAACTTAAGCGTGGTATCATGAAATTACTCTATAATAACAAAGACCAAATATTAGGATGCCACATTATTGGAGAAGGAGCAGATATTTTAATCCATGAAATTCTTCCTCTTATTTATCTCCCAAATGGTTTATCCATATTCCGACAACTAATCCACGCACATCCTACTCTATCTGAGTTGTATCGAAATCTGCAGGAACAAATTGGTTTTTTCTAAATTATTCTAAACTTCAATATAATCGAGATTTTCTAACGGAATCCATCCTATTTTTCCACTTTCATTTTCGATCTTTGCCCATCCACTTTCTATTTCTTTTATTTTGACAAATTCTCCCTCTGTTGCTGAGATCTCAAATGCATTATAAGTACGGATGAACTGGAACTCTTCAGTTGATTCCTTTACTGGAGTAAGGAAGGCTTTAGGGACCCAACCATAAATTTCATCCTTAGTTTTGCAATAGAGCCATCCTTCCCATTGAGTAGGTTTTTCTTTACCAATGACAATCTCACCCTTTTCAGCTTGAAAAGGAATCGAAACATCTGAATGATGAGATTTAATCACTTTTACTTTATTTGTCATCAAAATTTTTCTTTTTTTCTGGGAAGTTATATTTTATTTTTAAAGAAATTTACTTAACCACTATAATTTGAATCAATACACTATATTATATATTATAGCTTTTTGATTGAATACTTTAATAAATAATAGAACGAATAACATAATATCAAGAATCATCTCTGAAAAAAAATATGACAACCTTAAATAATGATGTGAAGCCGGCTCAACCTGAAGAGCCAAGTCTTACAAAAATGGTAATGTTTTCAACTGGATATTTTTTGAATATTTTTTTGATGGTAGCCTTTAATAATTTTGTCTGGACATTCTATGCAGACCAACTTGGTTTAAGAAGTATAGAAGGTTTATGGTATATATATATGGCAATCGCAAATGCCATATACACAATATGGAGTATGCTGATTAATCCTGTAATGGGATATCTTACCGATAGACCCTTCAAATGGACCAAAAAGCGAGGGTTTCATACTCCATGGATCATAATTGGAGGGATTTTCACGATTATTCTATTTTTTTTCCTATTTACACCTCCTCAAGTAACAGGAATTGAGAGCGTTTTGCCCATTCTAATCTACTATATAATAATCGTATTATTATACGATTTATCGTATTCTCTTCTTCAAACTCATTCTTTTGGAGCTTTTGCTGCTCATTTTAGAGGAGATAAAAATCGTAGAAAAGGAGGAGTATTGACACAAATTTTCACATTTATAGCAAATTTCTTAGCAATTACAATCTGGTCCCAAGTAATTGTTCCCGGAAATCCAACATCGTTCACAATCGCTGCTTTTATCAGCGTTATTATTCTCTTATTTTCATTTGCGGTATTTATACCGGGAGCTAAAGAGGATAGTGTAATAAAAGAAAGATTTAGCGTAGGGCATGACGACTCGGATAAAATATCCTTTTTAAAAACTATGAAAATATGTTTAAAACAAAAAAATTTCATGTTAGCTGTATTCTCTTATCTTACATTCATGATTTCTTTTGGTCTTATGAGCATGAATACAGTCAACTTTGTTGATGATGTTCTGCAAGAGGGACAATATATAAGAAGCATAGGTTCAATTATAATGCTTCTATCTTCATTTATAACAATACCTATATGGGCTCGTATAGCTAAAAAAATAGGCCACTCGAAAACATATACAATAGGTTTAGCTTTCTACGGAGTAAGTTTATTATTTAACATTTTTATTGTAGATGCCTTTCAATACTATTTAATCAGCATCCTTAACGGAGTATCAGGATCCTCGTTCTTAATAATGTTATCGCCCGTTTTTGCCGATTGCTACGATGAAATCGCTGTGAAAATAAAAAAACATCAACAGACTACATTAATTGGAATTAGGAATGTTTTCATTCGAATTTCCGTAACGATTCAGAGTTTTATAATCGCAATTATATACACACTCACACATTATAACCCGGACATTATTCCTCCTCCTTTTGAAGCTTTACTAGGTCTGCGGATAATACAAGGATTAATTCCTTTCATTGTTTGCTGCGTGGGTGCGTTAATTTTTTATAAGTGGTACGATCTGAAAGGTACCAAAAAACAAGAAGTTACTCGAAAATTACGGGAATTAGGTTTATGATGCTTACCAAAAGTGCATTTAAGAAAACAAACCGATGGTAAAAACTTTAGGTGAAATGAACTCTTCAAGATTATTAGAAAAACAAATTAATTAAGTAAAACGCTAGAAATATAACAAAAAATAGCATACCATTGATGAGAAACGGTTTATTGTATGTTCTATATTTCTCGTTATCGATACAAACTCGTTTTGTTGGTTTATTATTTACTCGAATTTTTAAATTTTTTGTTCTACGCCACTCCATTTTACCAATAGCGAGTTTTTCTTGACACTCCTTTAAAGGACCAATTTCACATTTCATAATTATGCCAGAAATGTGTTTTTTTTTTCGAATGATATTAGCTCCTGAAGTAAAATTACCTGCTGAAAACACTACCACTTTATTAACAGGAATAGATTTTCCTTCATTTGTTTTAAATTCATCTTGAACTGTCATTATCGGTTGTAGAACGTGAGGGTGGTGAGCAAAAATGAGATCCCATTTGTGATTGGGGTGAGCAAAAATACCTCTAGATAGTCTTGTTTTATATAATTTCTGGATTCCTCTATATCTATCCCATTTTCCTGTTACTAATGCTTTTGCATCTTTTTGGAATCTTGTTCTCACGTATTTTTCGTTTTCGAAGCCCCAATGGGGAAGGAGGATGTTAAAATTATTATTTCGAATGAGACGAAATGGATATTTAGTATTATTAATATAATCATTAATCTCAATATCGGGATTAGTATATTTGAAAGTGTAGTGCCAAGTTTTTTGATTACTCCATTGAGTAGCACATGCTATTGTTATGTCATTTTCTTCGTTATGTAAAAAAGATATATCACGTCGTCCAAATACATCAAATTTTGGCTCTTTTTGTATTGTTTGTATCGTTTTGTTAAATAGTCTATTACTAAAATCTTCGCCGTGATTATTACTTAAACACAATAACCATTTAGTATCACTGTCTAACAAGCTTTCTAATTGTGTGAGAATATCACCTGAATGTGCTTGCTTTAACCTTGGGCAAGATTGATCAATAATAATTCCTTCCAAATTACCAATTATTAATTCAGTATCCTTAAAGAAGGATTTAATGTCAGGATGAAATTTCAGATTAAATTCATTCATCTTCATGATATCACCGACAAATCCTATTCTATATTTAGTCTCAGATATTTCATTTATACACGGTGTATAATCCTCCGCTTCGCGCTTAAAATAATACGGTCCGGGTAGATATACTACTCCCTCTTTAATTTTATATCTCCATCCCCTTATTAACTCTCTTCCAACACTTAGAAGAAGGATTGCCGCTACAGCATAAACAACATAGCTCAGAATTTCAATAAGCGAATTCTCAAATATACCAAATATTATCGTTAAAGGAATAAGCACACCCGCAATTCCAGGTAACGCTAAATGCTTACCAAAATAATAAATAGTTTCCTCTATCTCATAAGGACTGATCCCCCACTTTTCGGCTTTTATCGCCTTCGGTTGTCCTCCGTTAATTCCCTCTTCGGAACTATAATATTCATCCAAAGGAATATCTTTAGAAGTTTCCAGTCTCATATTATCATCAATATTTTTTATTTTTTTTTGGAAAATTATTACATTTGAAAATTTCTTATTGACAAATATATTAAGGAAATAATTCAAGGATTCTAGGGAGAAGTGCTATAATCAATGTTGCTATCCCAATAAGTAATATGTAAATTCTAGTCCTAGTAGCGATTCCTATCCCAATCTCAACAGTCTTTTTTTTACCATCTTTAACATTCCATGTGTTTTCCCATCTAAGCTTACCTAAAGCGTAATAATCAGAATTTTTATCTAAAGGACCAATTTTACATCTCATAATTATGCCATGAATGTGTTTTTTCCTACGAACCCATTTTGCTCCTGAGGTAAAATTACCACCAGAAAATGCTACCAGTTTCTTTACTATGATTTCTTTATTCTGGTTGTCTAATAACCGAGTTCCATCTGGTTTCTTCAACATGTCCTCAACAGCAATTACAGGTTGTCGGGTATGAGGATGGTGCCCGAAAATTAAATCCCATTTCTTCTTTTTATCTTCAGGGATTTCTTGAGATTTACATGTTAAGAGCTCTTCTGCCTTTTTTTGAATTTTTCTCCTTGTATATCGCTCGTTTTCAAATCCCCAATGAGGATAGAGAATGTTAAATTTTACATCATCATCACAGCAATAATAACTATCTAACTTACTATCTTCAAATTGAGATGTACAATCCCAACATTTTTGATTACTCCATTCCGTTGCGGTAGATATACACAATTTTTTCTCGACAAAGACCTTTGGTACGTCATAACGACCGAAAGCATTGAATTTCTCCTTAATCTCATCCTTAGGATTTTGAGTTTTTTTTGTCGATTCAAAAAATTTTTTATTGCCAAAATCTACGCTATGGTTATTACTCGTACATAGCAACCATTTATTATTGTATTTTAATAAACTCGCTAATTGTTCTAGAATCTTTTCTATGTGAGATTGTTTTGCAAATTTATTATTTTGTTCCGGCATTATTCCTTCGAGATTACCAATAATTAAAGGAACCGCTTTGAAAAATTCTTTAATGGGAGTATCAAATACAAGTTCATGTTCATTCATCATCATTATATCTCCAACGAAGCCTATTGAAAGCATAGGGTTCTTTATTATATTTAGTTCATGTTCTTTTCCTGGTTCTAATATTTCGTAATTCCGAATTCTATGATATTCTTTCAATAACTTTTCCCGAGAATAAAGATAAATTAGAAACGTTGTGATTGTAGAAAATACAGAGGTTAAGATCCGAATTACAACATTATCGTATAATTCGAATATTAATAAAATGATAATAGCAACAGCGATCCCACCTGGTAATATCAACATTTTTAAAGCCCATTTAAAAGTTTCTTTGTAAGAGTAGGGAGTAAAACTACAACATTTCATTTTAGCGTTAGGATCGCAAGGAGATACTGAATCTGCTATCCCAGTATAATAAGGGCCTAATTCTGTGGTACCATCTCGAGTAATTTTCAATATATTCTCATGTTCTTAAAATTGCTAGTGACACACATTGGATAGTTATTTATACCATCAACTTACTTTTATATCTTACTTTTTTGTATATGTTCTGAAAATTATGGAAAACGCACATTTATCAGAAGATAGTAGCTAAATGAAAAATTATAAAAAATCCAAATCTATTTTTTATGTAAAACCAAATTTTAAATATTGCTCTCATGAATGTTAATGTGATATATGAGGAAACTCTTCAAATTTCTACAGATAAAGCTTTCGAGCTCTCAATGCAATGGTTAAGCAGTCAACATAAAGCCAAAATAAAAAAATATACGCAACCTACCTTTATAGAGGCTAAGCAAGGAACTATGATGGCCAATACTGGCCGCGATCCGAATTGGAAGAAGCGAATCCGGATAAATTTTTACGATTTAAAGAACAACAAAACTTTGATTCGATTGGAGGCTACACCCCTCTCGAGAACAATATTAAGAGTTGAAAAACTCAAAAATTCTTGGTACAACGGTTTATTTTCTAACCTCTTTTCCTTACTTGAAAAAATAGAAGAAAAATCACCTCAAAAATCCCTTCCTAAACGACTTAATGAAGCAATGCACTGTCATAACTGTGGAAACAAAATTGATAAAGAAACTAAAATATGTCCGAATTGCGGAATCGATGTAGATTAAAGTGAGAGCAAATCCTTTTTTTAGCAAACTCCAATTAATTTTCGTTTCAATGGTATAAAGAAAATAGTTACTACATAATTAATGGTTACGATTCTTATGATCAAGTTGAAGCAATTAAACTGGCGTTGGATACAAATCACTTAGCATTAGGAGTTTTATATAAGAATCTAAATAGACGACCTTACTATGAAAATGTTCGATTTTATAACGACGATAAACGCCCTTTATATCAGAGGGATCTAAATAAAGAGAAATTTAAACAATTACTTGAAAGTTTCCGATGATTTTTATTCACACTTATATTCTTTAGTAAGTTTTTTAGTGACTGGTGTGCAACCTAATACATCTTTGAATTTTCGCATAAATTCCATATCAATAGGTTCTCCCGCATCCTCCCAACTAAGTTTTAATAATTCTATTGCCTTATCGGGAGCTTCTAAAATAATATTCTTTTTTAATTTGGGATCTTTATTGACATCAAACAGACTTCCTCCTTCTATGTCCCATACGTACCCATTATACCAAAAGTTACCATCATAAACTGCTACGGAGCCACCCCAAGCTATCGAAATGTGATCGTAATATGTCAATTCGTCATCTTGAACCAATTTCAATAAGTCCTTACCATCCATATTACTAGTAGGAATACCACAAGCTTCACAGATAGTAGTCGCGATGTCGTGATGATAACAAAACTTATCACAGGTTGTACCACTGCCTTCACCTCCTGGAAATCGGATCATAGCAACAAGATCTGCTACTTCGCGTCCAAGGGGATTGGCCGCTTTAGCTATAAGGCCGTGTTCTCCCAGCATGTGACCATGATCGGAAACCACCACAATGATAGAATCATCCCATATACCAATTCGTTTGATATAGTTTATGAAATATCCGAACCACGTGTCCACAAGCGACACTTCCGCGGCATACCGTGTCCTTAAATTCTTGAGTTCTTTTTCGGTAAGCATACTTGCCGGTCCATAAAGGGAATGCGATATTTTTCGACACTCTTTTTCCCAATCAGGATCTTTTTCGTATAACCGAATATAATGAGGCGGCGGATTCCAAGGTTCATGTGGGTCAAACGACTCCACTGTTATAAATCCTTTTCCTTCTAATAAAGCATCATAATTCATGTCCAGCCATTCCCCGGCAGCGCGAAACACTTGGGATGTAAATGTATCAGTTTCGGAGCGCCACCAACGTACATTTTGAAGGAATCGGCGCATCATGTGTTGCGCAAATAGGGTACCTGCCGTTATTCCATCTCCTTTGGAAGTAAGATATTCCTCAAGAACATCGTTGGTAATCCGTGGTCCGGACAGAAATGCATCTTCTTCTTGCCCACGAATCCATTTCCATTGATTAAATCCACGGTGAAAATTATATCCTGGTTTAGATTGATGATAAATATCAGAAAACAGAGCTGAAACATATTTCTTACGTTTAAATCGCTCTGCCAGAGTATCTTGAGAATCAGAAATGGAACTCCAACCAGGAGCACCAAGGGCATCGCCAATAAAGTCTCCTCTTCCAGCTTTTGTCTTTCCAAGCTTGTCGTCCGTAAAGGGAAATAGGCGATTTCCAGTATAGATAGCTTTTCGCGCTGGAAGTGTTGGTAATGACTCTGGGTACATTTTCGTAAATTTTACGGATTCTTTAGCGAACTCGTCTAAATTTGGAGTTTTTATCCATGTGTTACCATAAGCGCCGACATGATCTTGCCTTAAAGTATCGAGTACAATTAATATCGCATTTACCATAAAAGAACACCAATATTATTTTTCTAAAATAGTCTATCATAATTATATGTTATCAGTTGACATTTCTAGTATAAATATTAACATATTACATGCCTTTTAATTAAAAAAGTGAATAAATATAACACATGGTCGAACAAATCATTTACTTTTCATCAAGTATAGGAACTTTACGTGAGAGTTCTCTTCATGCTGACTTAAAATTATGGTATAAGGAATCAGAAGACCAGCTTGAAGCACCAGTTGATAATTTCATAATTGACATAGTACGAGATGATCTTCTAATTGAGATACAAACCAAAAATTTTTCTACAATTAAAAAAAAACTGGAAAAGCTAATAGCTAATCATAAAATTCTTTTAATACATCCAATTGTAAAAGACAAATGGATTATTAGTGTAGAATCTCAATCAAATAGAGTTATTAGCAAGCGTTTGTCTCCAAAGCATAACTCATATGTAGATATATTCGAAGAATTGATCAGAATTCCTGAATTAATTTCAAATCCAAATTTCACTATTGAATTACCACTAGTTCAGATAGAAGAATATCGTAAGAATGACGGGAATGGAAGTTGGAGGAGAAATGGTTGGAGTATTTACGACCGGAAATTAGTGAAAGTAGTGGAAAAAAGGGCTTTTTACACGCCCATGGATTTTCTAATGCTTAAGCCTACAAGTTTAAAAACTCCATTTACTAATATGGATTTAGCATATTCACTTAAAAAACCACTAAATTTAGCTCGAAAAATGAGTTATTGTTTAAGAAAGATGGGATTAATCAAAATTGCTGGTAAAAAAGGTAGATCACTTATTTTTGATTACTAATCCAAATAAAGCTTGTTTTCTTTACACATTTTTTATAGATTATTAGTAAAATCTTTTTAATCTATATAAGAATATTAAATTTTAATGAGAATCGAAGAATTTGATGTGGTTGTAGTAGGTGCAGGTTTAAGTGGCCTTAGAGCGGGGCTAGAGTTATCGGATAAATGGAACACCGCGGTTATAAGCAAAGTTTATCCTGTCCGAAGTCATTCAGGAGCGGCACAAGGAGGAATTAATGCTGCATTGGGTAATTTAGAAGAAAGCAAAAAAGACACGCCAGAAGGACACGCTTTTGACACAGTAAAAGGCTCAGATTATCTCGCAGACCAAGATGTAGTGATGTTCATGTGTAAAGAAGCGCCCAAAATTGTTGTAGAATTTGAGAGCATGGGAGCACCATTTTCTAGATTGGATTCGGGCCTTATTGCACAACGACCTTTTGGTGGAGCAGGTTTCCCTCGAACTTGTTACGCAGGAGACCGCACTGGACACGCGTTACTTCACACATTAAACGAACAAAGCGTCAAAAACGGAGTAGAGTTTTTTAACGAATACTTTTTAATAGATTTAATAGTCATCAACGAAAAAATCGCGGGAGTGATTACATTAGATGTAGCGAAAGGTGAACTCGTAATTTTTCGAGCTTCCTATGTTATATTGGCAACAGGGGGCTTTGGAAGAATTTTTAAACATTCTACAAATGCCTTGATTAATACAGGGGATGGTGTTGGAGCTGCATTTCGTGCCGGAGTCCCTATGCAAGACGTAGAATTCGTACAGTTTCACCCAACTACGCTATATGGCACAAATATATTGATAACTGAAGGTGCACGTGGAGAAGGTGGATATTTATTTAACACGGAGGGAGAAAGATTTATGGAAAAGACCGCTCCAAAAGCGATGGAACTTGCCCCACGAGATATAGTTGCAAGAGCTAACGATATTGAAGTTCTTGAGGGAAGAGGGTTTGAAAACGCGTACGTTCATTTAGATCTAACTCATTTGGGTGCTGACCGTATTAAAGAAAGGTTGCCGGGAATAAGAGATATTTCAATCTTCTTTGCGGGAGTTGATCCAATAGAAGAACCTATCCCTGTCCAGCCAGGTCAACATTATAGTATGGGTGGAATCGGGACAAAATATAAAGGTATTTATGGAGAAACAGATCTCTCCGGTTTATATACAATAGGTGAGTGCTCTTGTCTTTCTGTACACGGTGCTAATCGTTTAGGTGGAAATTCATTGTTAGAGACGGCCGTTTTTGGTCGTTATCTTGGAAGAAAGCTATTAGAAAATGGTTTACCAAACAAACCATCTTTAAACGATCTAAAAAGTGCTGAAGATAATATGTTAGAAAAAGTAGAGTCTCTTCTAAAAGGTTGGGATAATAATACAGGTAAAAAACCAATCGAAATCAAGAATATAATGGGTGAGACCATGAACAGGAATGTAGGAGTTTTTAGAACTCATGACGATCTTTCAAAAGCCTACGGTGTTCTTGTTAACTTACAAAAGGATTTTTTAAATGTCAAAGTTTCTACAGAAGATCGTAAATTCAACTATGGATTACTTCGAAATTTGGAACTTAGATCTATGTTAGACATTGCAGAAGCTACTGCGTATGCAGCTCTATGGAGAAAAGAAAGTAGAGGTGGACACTATAGGTGGGACTACGATTCTCGTGATGACGATAATTTTCTTAGCCATTCATTGATATATCGCGTAAAAGCTGGTTTAGATTTGAAAACTAAACCGGTTATATTAGGTATATTTGAAGTAAAAGAGAGGAAGTATTAAGTGGAGCATGATTAAAAGTGAGTGAGAAGCAAAAATTTTTAATATATAGAAATTTAGGAAATGAAAAGGTTCTTTACGAACGATATGAAATACCCCTATCGAAAGGTATGAGCATATTAGATGCTCTTTTTTACATTCAAGATTATCACGATTCTACCTTCGCATTCCGTTATGCTTGTCGAGGGGCAATTTGTGGTAGCTGCGGAATGACGATTGATAAGGTTCCGATGCTGGCCTGCAGAACTCAAGTCTCTAAAGTTAAAAACGCTAAAAAACCTATTAATCTTCCAGAAGTAGTTTTTGGAGATATTTCTGATTGGAACCAAGAAAATGAGATTTTAATTGAGCCATTACCAAATATGACCGTTGTAAAGGATTTAGTAGTAGATATGGAACCATTCTGGAAATTTTATCGCGAAGTTGAACCTTATTTTACAAAAGATTGGAACGATGTTGCCCCAGAATCGACGCAATCACCTAACGAAATGAAGAAAATAGAAAGGCTAGTCTATTGTATATTATGCGGAATATGCTGGATGTGTCCTGTTAACGCAAAAAACCCTGAGTACCTTGGTCCGGCGCAGTTAGCAAAATCAGATAGATTTATCCGAGATTCTAGGGTTAACAACGAAAAACAGGAGAGAGTCTTATCACGTGTTTTACAAAATGACGCTGTCCCCGCCTGTGAGAAGTTTTTCGTTTGTAATCGCATATGTCCCAAAGGTGTTATGCCTGGTACAGCAATCAAGGACATTCGAGATAATTGGATCTAAGAAAAATAGAAAATAATAAGAGATTTCAAATTTTATTTAATCTACTTTTTTTGTCGAAGCGGCTGTTTTATCAGGATCAATAATTATCTCTACAATAGAAGGTTTTCCAGAGTTTAGAGCCATTTGCAACGCTTCATCTAGCTTATCTGGGGCATCTACCCTTACTCCAAACCCCCCACAAGATTCAGCAAATTGGGCAAAATTTGGGTTGGGAAACTCAACGCCAAATATTGGGTATCCATCGCGTACTAATTCCTTTTTAATGTTCTTTAATACGCCATCGTTAAACACTATAGCAACAATATTTAATTTTTCTCTTACAGCAGTAGTGAAATCAGCCATTAACATGCCAAAACCTCCATCTCCCGCAACACAAACAACTTGTCTGTCGGGAAAGTCTAATTTTGCTGCTAAGGCTGCGGGCAGGGCGAAACCCATAGACGCCATATTCGCATTTAAGTAAGGTTTATGCCCTTCACAAAGGAATTTCTTGTAAAACCAATAAGTATGATCTCCTACATCTACGGTTATAATCGCATTTGTATCTAAGTTTCTTCTTAAGGCTTGTATTACGAATCCTGGGTTTATAGGAACAGAATAATCTTTCGATTCTTTCTCTAATTCTTCCATATGTCGAAGTTTCATGTCGAAAACCTGGGATAAGAATTCTTCATTTCCTTCCTTTTCTTCTATTAAAGGCAGCAATTTTTCTAAAACTCGATGCCCGTCTCCGACTAATCCAACATGAACATCAAAAGTCTTTCCGATTCTTGTAGGATCCTTGTCAATCTGCACAAATTTGACTCCAGACGAAACTAGATTAGCTTGTCTAAAACCAGAACCAATAATTAGTATTAAATCACAGTCTCTGATAGCCTTGGCAGCATATTTAGTTCCAATAGAACCTAATACTCCTAAGCAATATTGATATGTTTCATAAACAACACCTTTAGCACGAGAAGTAGTCGCAATTGGAGCTTTAAGTTTTCTAGATAACTCCATAAGTAAGTCTCCAGAAAACCGGGAGCCCCATCCTCCGAAAATTACAGGTCTACTACACCTATTAATTAAATCCGCAGCTTTTTGAATATCTTGATAAGCTGAAACCGATTCGCTACTAAAAATCCTCTTGTCTGGTTCAATTATAGGATCATCCAATTTATCTGCTAACACATCTGTAGGACAGCTCAATACAGATAACCCTGGTTTCTTGAGCGCATATTTGACCGCCATCATAGTTAACTTAATAGCTTGATTTGCTCTCGCTACGGTCTCCGCATATTCAGCGAAGGGACGAAATAACGCGATTTGGGATATTTCTTGAAACGCCTCGCTTCCGAGATATACTTCAGGTATTTGACCTACTAGCGCTAGTACAGGACTTCTATCAGTAGCAGCGTCCATCAATCCCGTAATTAGATTTGTTGCCCCCGGACCAGCAATAGACATACACACACCTAATTTACCCGTAATTTTACCATGGGCAGAAGCCATGAATGCCGCTGTTTCTTCGTGTCGAGTTAAAATAAAATCGATATTATTGTTTTTTCTTATAGCATTAAGAAGAGGTAGGTTAGAATCTCCCGGTATTCCATATACATGTTTAACTCCAATTGCTACTAATTGCTCAATTATTTTTTCTGCAACATTAGTCTCGATGCGTTCATCGTCTTTACTTACGCCTTCAGTAACAAAAGCAGATTTAGGAGCACCACATACAGGACAAGTCCAAGAATCTGGTAGGTCATCAAATCCTTTTCCTTCAGTTTCTTCATTGTAAATATAATTACACACAGAACATCTATATTTTGCCAAATTTATCACACTTACTAAAAATATAAATTAGTACTTCTGTTATATTCAGAAATAAGATAAAATAAATTTTGAGTATATAAATTATAAAATAAAATGAAATAGGCTTAAATTTGAAACTATATTATTCATCTCAATATCATTATATAAGACAAGGGGGTAAATATGACCAATACTGATAAACTTAGTCAGACAATAAAGTTAAAAGATGGTAGGAAGCTTGGTTATATAGATTTAGGGAATAAAGATGCAAAACCTTTGTTTCACTTTCACGGATTTCCAAGTTCTCGTTTAGAGGCAACTTTATTATCTGAAAAGGATATAGATAAGCTGAATGTTAGACTTATTGGAATTGATAGGCCGGGAATGGGGCTTTCAGATTTTAAGAAAAATCGCACGCTTTTAGACTGGCCAGATGATGTAGTTGAGCTGGCTGACGCTCTTGGCATTGATAAATTTACAGTTGAGGGCATATCTGGAGGTGGCCCTTATGCTGTGGCGTGTGCATATAAAATTCCTGAGCGTTTACATTCTTGCGGTATAATTAGTGGTTTAGCTCCAAGAGATCTTGAAATAGAAAAAAGCATTAGATTATTTGCTGTTATTCGAATATTTCCATTGTTGTTTAAATTAATGATGTGGTTTCAAGCTCGCGGTACGCTAGATTTTGAAAAAGCAGAAAAGAATATGAAGAAAGCTTTGAAAAAAATGCCAGAGGCTGATAGAGTAATTTTGAATGATCCAACCACATTTTCATTATTTATTAAGGCAAGTGCAGAATCATTTCGCCAAGATAGTAAAGGAGCTTATCACGAAGGAAAAATCTATGCGAAATCTTGGGGTTTTAACCTTGAAGATATATCTCCAAATCTTAGAGTGTATATCTGGCATGGGGAAGCAGATGTGAATGTTCCTGTTGCCATGGGTCGCGGGATGTGTGAAAAAATTCCAAAATGTATATGTAAATTTTATCCAAACGAAGGACACTATTCTACAATTTTTAATTATTTTGAAGATATAACTAAAACACTCACTTCATAGGCAAAATTAGATTTTTTAAACTTCCGCAAGAAAAATTTATTGTCTATTAGTATAAACTTTTTTTATTACCCTATTTCTAATATCCTTATAAATAAACAAATTATTGTTGTCTTAAATTATGACTTATCGCGTAGAAAAAGATGTTTTGGGCGAATTAGAAGTCCCTAGCGATGCTTATTGGGGCATTAATACTCAAAGAGCATTGCAAAACTTCCAAATAAGCGGAAAAAAGTTCCCAACAATATTTATTACTTCCTTAGCACAAGTTAAAAAAGCGTGTTTATTGGCGAATTTAGAATTGGGATTAATTACTAAGGAAAATGGAGATGCGATCCTACAAGCCGTTAACGAGATTTTAAACGAAAGTAAACACTTGGATCAATTTCCTATCGATATCTATCAAACTGGAAGCGGAACCCAAACAAACATGAACATGAACGAAGTATTAGCTAACAGAGCTGCTCAAATCTTAGGATTTCCTATAGGTAAAAAACATCCTGTCCATCCAAATGACCACGTAAATAAAAGCCAGTCTTCTAACGATGTGATCCCAAGTACGATGCATGTTTCTAGCATACACATGATCCATAAATTGATATCAGTATTAAATCGACTAAAGGAAGTACTTGCTTCTAAAATTGAAGAATTCAAAGATATTGTCAAGGTAGGAAGAACACACTTGCAAGATGCTGTTCCAGTACCGTTATCGTTAGAATTTAAAGTCTATAAACAACAAATTGAGACTAATATTGAGCGATTAGATAAGGTATTGGATGAGTTGTTCTACATTCCTATAGGTGGTACTGCTTTGGGAACTGGATTAAACGCTCCTAAAGATTTTGACAAACTCACTGTATCCCATCTTTCGAAAATAACTTCGTTATCCTTTAAACTTAACCCAGTAAAGGCAGAGGGAATATCATCCCACAATACAATAGCTTTCGCTAGCAGTAATTTAAAACTTTTAGCTTTATCTCTATTAAAAATGGCAAACGATATTCGTTGGATGGGTAGTGGTCCTAGAGCTGGTCTTTCGGAGTTAATTCTACCGCAAAACGAACCCGGATCGTCTATTATGCCTGGAAAAATCAATCCTACTCAATCTGAAGCGTTAATTCAAGTGTGTCTTCAAGTAATTGGCAACGATTCAGTCGTTACAAGTGGTGAAATGTATGGAAGCATTTTGGATTTAAATATGAGCAAACCGGTAATGATAGTAAATGTTCTTGAGTCAATTGAAATTTTAATTGGTGGAATTAATTCGTTTATAGACCACTGTTTAGTAGAATTAAAAGCGAATACTGAAAAAATAGATTCAAACTTAGAGCAAATGTTAATGCTTGTTACTAACCTAACACCAATATTAGGCTACGATAAATGCTCTGAGATCGCCCAACGGGCGTATAAAGAAGGTAAATCGTGTAAAGTAGTTATTAAAGAAATGGGTTTAAAAATCGATCATTTGGACGAACTACTAGACCCTAAAAAGATGGTTTAAGAGATAACAAAGGTGAAATTATGACATTAGATGAAATGAGTTTAACTCAAGTTCGAGAGGAAGCCAAAAAGAAACTCTTAGGAGTATGTGGAGTATATAAAATATGTGATGGAGATTCAATGCGAATTTGTCAAGGCCAAAGTTACGGAAGACCACTTGGATTCGGTGGAGTTGGAAGCGGGGCTTCTTTTAACAACAATATTCTAGCATTGAAGAAGTTGAAATTAAAAATGAAACTCATCGGAGATCATTTTAAAGCAGACACTAAGTATGACTTCTTCGGTAAAGAACTTTCAATGCCGATAATGGGAGCGAGTGTTTCGGGAGTAAATAGTTTTGGAGGAGAAAAAGTCATTTCAGAAAAAGAGTTTTGCCGTTCAGTAGTTCTCGGTTGTATGGCAGCTGGAACATTGGGCTGGCGAGGCGATACTTATACTTATTCTCTTGAAAATTCATATGGAATTAACGCAATTGCTGAAGCTAGCGGATTTGGAGTTAAAATCGTGAAACCAAGAGAACAAGATGTCGTTATAGAATTCTTTAAAAAAGCAGAAGAATCTGGATGCGTGGCGGTTGGAATAGATATTGATGGATGTGGATCTTACGCTATGTATACACATAAAAAACCGGTTTATAAGAAAAATAGTAGTGATCTTAGGGAATTAGTGTCATCGACAAAATTGCCATTCATTGTAAAAGGAGTCATGAGTATAGAAGATTCTATTCTGGCAAAAGATGCGGGAGCAGCAGCCATAGTTGTATCGAATCACGGGGGAAGGGTTTTAGATCATACTCCTGGAACTGCAGAAGTACTTCCCGAAATAGTAGCTAAATTGAAGGGTAAAATTAGAATTATTGTCGATGGAGGTATTCGAACAGGGTACGATGTTCTAAAAATGCTCGCTATTGGTGCAGAATCCGTGTTAATTGGGCGAGATATCGTCAGGGCAGCTGTTGGGGCAGGATTAGACGGCGTTCGGATTCAGATGGAATACTTGCAGAAAACTCTAGCGAAAGCGATGATAATGACTAATTGTAAAAATCTGAATGATGTTGATTCTGAAATATTACTTTAAAAAAATCTGGTTGAATAGTAAAATATCTTATAATATGAAATATTTTTAATTAAAACAGAAAATTCTCTTTTTTTGTATAGTTTCTCGTATTTTTTGTGGAAATATTTATTTTACCACTCTACTTTAAGCTAGTAATAGGATTTAATTATCAAATAATGTATCTAAATCATGAAAGCAGATAAAAGAAAAATTAGTGAAGATTATGAGGATGCTGAACCAGAACTCTCTAAGCTAGATCACCCAAAGATACATAAAGGTTTAGTTGGACTCTATGTAGATGAAAGTTTGATAACATATATCGATGGAATAAATGGAAAGTTGTATTATCGAGGCTATGCTCTCAGAGAGTTGTGTGACAATTCCACATTCGAGGAAGTTGCTTATTTGCTTATACATGGAAAACTTCCAAGTAATTCTGAGTTTAAAGAGTTTAAAGATTTGTTAATAAAGGAAAGAAATATTCCAGATAATATCGTTAGTATTCTAAAAAGTTTTCCAAGGAACACTACAAGGATCGAACTCCTAAGAACCGCAATTTCCGCTCTTTCTTTGTATGATCCAGACGATTATGATTATTCCGAACCGGCCAACATTAGGAAAGGACTTAGAATTGTGGCAAAAATGCCAACTTTATTAGCATTTGCCCATAGGATTCAAACCAATTTGCCTTTAGTAGAACCTTCAGAAGATCTCTCTCATTCAGCAAATTATTATTATATGATGACAGGTAATAAACCACACAGGGATTTTGAAGAGGCATTTGACGATGTCTTAATCTGTCACGCAGATCACTCCATTAATTCTTCAACTTTCTCTTGTCGTGTAACGGTCTCAACCCTTTCAGATATTTATAGTGGTATTACTAGTGCAATAGGTACACTCAGAGGACCTCTACACGGTGGAGCAAACGAAGCAGTCATGAAATATATGGCCAATGAGATAAAGAAAAAGGAGCTTGTTATTCCTTGGGCAGAGAAAAAATTTGAAAGAAAAGAAAAAATTATGGGATTTGGCCATCGAGTATACAAAACTTGGGATCCCCGGGCTAAAATTTTAAGAGAGATATCCATGAATTTTTGTAAAAAGGCTCAAAACGGTGAATTAATAGACAAAATTCCTAATAATGGACATAATATTCATGATGAAGTTGATTATATTATAGAAATGACCGAGATTCTCAACGAATACGTAATGAAAACGAAGAATCTTTATCCAAATGTCGATCTATATTCTGCAGGATTATTACATACATTAGGAATCCCAACAGCCTCTTTTACACCGCTATTTGCTGCGAGTAGATCAGCAGGGTGGGTCGCCCATGCCCTCGAACAACTCAAAGATAACAAATTAATCAGACCAAGACTTCGATATATAGGTACGTTAGATAAAAACTATGTAAAAATTGAAGAAAGGTAGTTCATTTTTCAATATTAATCGTGTAATTCTAATATCCTTTTTTGCGTGCTTTCTCCTATTTCTTCTCAAAATTAATTATTTAAAAGCTTAAGAAATATATATCTTTCTTTTTTACTTTAAGGTAGTTTAAGGTTTTAATTAGAAAATATGGTAACTCAAATATGAAAAAAGATACTCGTAAAATAAAAGAGGATTACATACCAGAAGGACCTCTACTATGCAATCTTGATAGATCAAAAACCTATAAGGGATTAGTTGGAATTTATGTTGATGAAAGTTTAATTACTTTGATTGATGGTGAAAATGGTAAGTTATACTTCAGAGGATATCCACTAAAAGATCTAGTGAATAATTCAAGCTTTGAAGAAGTCGCTTATCTCTTAATCTATGGAAATTTACCCACCGTATCCGAGCTCGAAGTATTTAAGAATCTGTTAATAGTAGAGCGAAATATTCCTGACAGCATCTTGACAATTTTAAAGAGTTATCCTCGAAATACAACTCGAATAGAATTGCTAAGGACTTCAGTTTCTGCTCTGTCTCTTTACGATGCAGACGATTATGTCTATACAGAAGAAGCAAACATTAGAAAAGGAATTCGAATAATAGCTAAAATTCCTACGATCCTCGCATTTGCGCATAGAATCCAAGAAAATCTACCATTAGTAGAGCCCTCAAAAAATCTATCTCATGCGGGGAATTACTACTATATGATGACTGGTAGGAAACCAAGCAAGGATTTCGAAAGGGTGTTTGACAAAGTTCTTATTTGTCATGCTGACCATTCTATAAATTCGTCAACCTTCTCCTGTCGGGTCACTGTTTCTACTTTATCTGATATTTACAGTGGAATTACAAGCGCTATCGGTACTCTTAGAGGACCATTGCATGGTGGTGCTAACGAAAGGGTCGTTAGAATAATGCTAGAAGAAATTAAAAGAAAAGAAAATGTTCTACCCTGGGTTAAAGAAAAGCTAGAGAACAAAGAAAAAGTAATGGGATTCGGTCACCGCGTTTACAAGACATGGGATCCACGTGCGCTTATCCTTCGAGAACTGTCTAAAGAATTTTGGGAAAGAGAAGAGAGAGGAGATATCGATAAAATCCCTGACCAAGCACATGAAGATCACCGTGGAGATATAGATAATATTTTTGAGATGACGGAGATGCTCACTGATTATATTATCAAAACAAAAAATATCTACCCAAATGTGGATCTGTATTCTGCCGGTTTACTTCATGTATTAGGGATACCGACACCACTATTTACGCCTCTATTCGCAGCGAGCAGATCAGCAGGATGGGTAGCTCATGCCCTCGAACAACTCAAAGATAACAAATTGATCCGACCGAGACTTCGGTATGTTGGTGAGCTTGATAAAAAATATGTAAAAATTGAAGAGAGATAGATTGAGTATATGAGTATAACAGAAATCCAGAACAATTTAAGGGAAAAAATTAACATTAAAGACGATACTGCATCGATTTATAACCTCAAAAAATTAAAGGACCTTGGTTTTGGAGACATAGAGATATTACCCTATTCTATAAGGGTGTTATTAGAGAATGTAATCCGAAACTTAGATGGAGAAGTTGTAACTGAAGAGAATTTCCTTGCACTCTCAAAATGGGTACCAAATCAAAAGGATAAAAAAGAAATTCCTTATAAACCATCAAGAGTATTACTTCAAGACTTCACAGGCGTGCCCGCTGTTGTTGATCTAGCGGCTTTAAGATCAGCTGTAAAAAGAGCAGCAGGAGATCCTAATAAGATTAACCCTATCATCCCAGTAGATTTAGTTATTGACCATTCAATCCAAGTTGACTATTATGGGACAAATGAAGCACTCAAATTGAACGAAGAGAAAGAATTTGAGCGAAATTACGAGCGCTATGTATTTTTAAAGTGGGCTCAAACTGTTTTTAACAACTTTCGCGTAGTTCCTACTAGTAGAGGAATATGTCATCAGGTAAATTTAGAATATCTCGCCTCTGTTGTCCAGTTAAGGGAACATAAAGGAGAAAAGTATGCGTTTCCCGATACTCTAGTAGGTACCGACTCACATACTACCATGATTAATGGATTAGGTGTTCTAGGCTGGGGTGTTGGTGGTATTGAGGCCGAAGCAGTTATATTAGGTCAACCGTATTATATGAATATCCCTGAGGTAGTTGGAGTTAAATTAATTGGTGAACCTCAAGATGGAATTACTGCCACTGATATTGTTCTTACGATAACCCAAATTCTTAGAGCACACGGTGTAGTCGGTAAATTTGTCGAATTTTATGGACCAAGCCTTAATCAATTGAAATTGCCCGATCGAGCGACAATCGCAAATATGTCTCCCGAATACGGAGCTACGATGGGATTCTTTCCTGTTGATGACAATACAATAGATTATCTCCTATTAAGTGGTCGTAATAAAGAACACGCTGAATTTGTAAAAAGTTACTTAAAAAAAGTAGGTCTTTTTTACGATGCAAACTTGCCAACTCCAAATTATAGTGAAGTAGTAGAAATTAACTTAACTGAGATAGAACCTAGTTTAGCGGGACCAAAGAGACCACAAGATAGAATATCTCTTAAAGACATGAAGAAGGAATTTTCCCACCAACTAAAAACTTCTTTTGCTAAACCAGATGATTTAGATAAATTAGCCGATATTGATTCAGACAAGTTAAAACATGGTTCAGTAGTTATCGCGGCAATCACATCTTGCACAAATACTTCCAACCCTTCGGTTATGGTTGGAGCAGGAATGATTGCGAAAGCTGCTGTTGAAAAAGGTTTGAAAGTTAAGAAACATGTAAAAACCAGCTTTGCTCCTGGATCCCGAGTAGTCAGAGATTATCTAGAAAGTGCGGGATTATTACCTTATTTGGAAAAATTAGGATTTAACATTGTTGGGTATGGTTGTACTACTTGCATTGGAAATAGTGGACCGCTTTCTGGTGATATTATAAAAGAAATCGATAATAATGACCTTGTTGTTGCTTCCGTTCTTAGTGGTAACCGCAATTTCGAAGGTAGAATAAGTCCATATACTAAAACGAATTATTTAGCATCACCCCCCTTAGTAGTCGCCTACGCAATAGCTGGCACTGTCGCAATTGATTTGGATACTGAACCTTTGGGGTTGGATTCAAATGGAAATCCCGTATATCTTAAGGATATCTGGCCCTCTCATGATGAGTGTCAACAAATTTACATGAATAATGTCAATCCTGAGCAATTCAATAAGGAATACGGAGAAATATTTAAAGGATGGGAATTATGGAATGATTTAAACCCATCAAAAGATAACGTATATCAATGGGAAGATGATTCTACTTATATTAGAGAGCCTCCTTTCTTCATGGATTTTCCTCTTGATAAACCTCCCCTAACAGATATAAAGAACGCTAGAATTCTTGCTCTGTTGGGAGAAAGCGTCACTACTGATCACATTTCTCCTGCAGGAGTGATTCCAGAAGATATGCCCGCAGGAAAATATTTAATCTCGAAAGGGATTGAACCTAAAGATTTTAATTCTTTTGGGTCAAGGAGAGGGAATGATCAGGTAATGGCAAGAGGCACGTTTGGAAACATAAGAATTAGGAATCTTCTCGTCGATCGAGAAGGAGGTTGGACAAAATATCATCCAACTGGGGAAGTTATGCCAATTTATAATGCGGCTATGAAATACATCGCTTCTGAAACACCTTTAATCGTTATCGCAAAAACAGACTATGGTATGGGGAGCTCACGAGACTGGGCTGCTAAGGGAACTCAACTCCAAGGAGTGAAAGCAGTAATCGCTGAATCCTTTGAAAGAATTCATAGAAGTAATTTAGTAGGCATGGGAGTTTTACCACTACAGTTCAAAGATGGGGAAAATGCAGCAAATTTAGGTTTGGATGGAACCGAAACTGTGAGTATTTCTGGAGTTAAGAATATGACACCTTTATCTGAATTAACTGTGAGCGCAATAAAGAAAAATGGGGAAGAAATTTTATTTGATGTTATTGTTCGACTCGATAATAAGGTTGATCTCGAATATTATCAAAATCTTGGGATATTACACACAGTATTAAGAAATATGCTTAGAGAAAAACAATAATATATTATTAATTTTCTATTAATACTATTCTTTTTATTAAGTTTAAACTGAGATATGTTCAGTTCTTTTAATTATTTCGTCTTGTAAATCTTTTCCTAGATTGATATAATAATCGCTATATCCCGCAACGCGTACTATTAGATTATGATATTGTGCCGGATCATTTTGAGCAGCACGCAAAGTATTTACCGAAACTACGTTAAATTGAATGTGATGACCTCCCATTTTAAAATAGGAGCGTATCAAATGAGCTACATTATTAATCCCTGATTCGCTCGAAAAGAATTTGGGTGAGTATTTTTGATTTAATAATGTTCCCCCAGTTCGAAGATGGTCAATTTTAGCAGCGGATTTTATAACAGAGGTTGGGCCATTAATATCCATTCCTTGTACAGGCGAGATTCCTTCAGATAAAGGCGTATATGCTTTTCTACCGTCTGGTGTGGCACCAGTAACTTTTCCAAAATAAATGTGGACAGTTGTAGGAAGTAGGTTTATTCTGTGCACTCCTCCTCTGGTGTTCGGACGCCCATCAATAGCACTATATACGATCTCGAAAATTTGTTGGGTAATAGAGTCTGCGTAATCTTTATCGTTCCCATATTTAGGTGTTCTAGATACAAGTTTTTGTCTTATTTCCTCAAATCCTTCGAAGTTATTATTAAGCACTTCGAGCATTTTTTCCATAGTATAAATTTTGTTGTCATAAACATTATATTTTAAAGAAGCTAAGCAATCAGTTATACTCCCCATACCAACTATCTGAATATAGGATGTATTGTACTTTGCTCCACCATCGTTGTAATCTTTTCCATTTTCGATACAATCATCAATAATAATTGATAAAAAGGGGGAAGGATTTTGGGCCCAAATCCGCTCTATTATTAGATTACCTTTTATTTTAATGTCAACAAAATGCTTGATTTGTTTTGTATACGCTTCTAATAACTCGTCAAAAGTTTTGAAAGAAGTAGGCTCTCCCGTCTTTAATCCAACTTGTTTGTCCGTTAAAGGTTCGACTCCGTTATGTAAAGTAACTTCAAATATCTTCACAAGATTAAAGTACCCCGTTAATATATATGCTTCTTTTCCAAAAGCTCCTGTTTCGACGCACCCACTAGCACCACCGTTTCGAGCGTCTATTAAGGATTTCCCTTGGCGCGTTAGTTCTTGGACAATGGCATCTGCATTGAAAACTGAGGGTTGACCGAAACCTGTTTTAATTATCTTAAGGGCTTTTTTAATAAAATTATCTGGGGTTTTTTCGCTAATTTGAATATTACTACTAGGTTGTAGTATTCTCATTTCTTCGATTACATCTAAAAGTATGAAAGATAGTTCGTTTACTCCATCAGATCCGTCCTCCTTTAACCCTCCAAGATTAATATTGCAAAAATCTGTGTAAGTTCCGCTTTCTTCTGCCGTTACTCCCACCTTTGGAGGAGCTGGTTGGTTATTAAATTTAATCCAAAAGGCTTGAAGTAGCTCGATGGCTCTCTCTTTTGTTAATATACCATCAGAAACATCCTTCTTATAAAAAGGGTATAAATGTTGATCAAGACGTCCAGGATTAAAAGCATCCCAAGTATTATATTCTATAATAACACCTAGATGAATAAACCAATAATGCTGTAAAGCTTCCCAGAACGTCCTTGGAGCGTTAGCTGGAACACGAGAGCAAATTTCGGCTATTTCTTCTAATTCTCTTTTTCTTTCTGGATTAGATTCTCCTTCAGCTAATTCTAGAGCTTTTTCAGAATGTCCTTCTGCATAGCTTATTATACTGTCAGCAGCAATATCCATTGCTTTTAACTGTTCTCTCTTAGCGAAAGCGTCGGGATCTTTGAAAAAATCCAAATTATCAATAGAATTCTGAATTTGTTTTTTAAAATCTAAAAATCCATTTGTCCAGATACTCTTACCCGCTACGGTGTGTCCAGGAGCCCGTTGTTCCATGAACTCAGTGAAGATTCCCGCGTTATACGCATCTTGCCACTCTTGATCGACTTGAGAAAAGATTTTTTCTCTAATTGTTTTACCTTTCCAAAATGGAATGATGATGTCTCTCGAGTTTTGCCGTACACCTTCTTGGACCTGGAAAGAGATTTTTTCCCGAGAATCCAGTATTTCTAAATCCTTTAATGTATGACAACATACTTCTGGGTAAGAAGGAGTCGCTTTTGGCTCCGGACCGCGTTCTCCAACTATTAACTCGCCATCATTAAAACAAATCTCTTTGTTTTTCAGTATATATTCAAAAGCTTTAGCTCTAGTAACTGGAGGTGAATATAATTGAGCTACTCCTTTCTTGTAAAATTCTGTTATTAATAAAGCACGTTCTAATGAAAGATACGGAATTGCTGAGCGACTCTGTTTCCGTAATTTCTTGATCCTTTCGTTCATTTTAGATGCCTACAAGTGATTTATGCTTTGCTGATATCGATGCTTTTACAAGTATATAATTATAAAACACTAATATAAATACAATAAATATTGGCTTAAAAAGTATATTTTTATTAAACAAAAAGAACGCCCTAAAAGAAAAAAAAAGAGATTAAGCATTAAGTTTTTGAAGTAAGTAAGCCATATTTCTTCCTAAATTCTGAAAAGTAGCTATACCTTCTTCGTCTTCCATAATTCTATCTGGGTCTGAAACGTGTGGATTTACCCCTAAATTCCAGTAGCTTGAGCCAACGACAAACATCTGGTTAATTAGGAAAAAATAATTCATACTCGAAAACACATGGGTTGCTCCCGCTCGTCTAACTGAAACTACAGAAGCACCGACTTTGTGTTTTAATAAGCTATTATTCACTTTACTTACAAGGCCAGCTCTTTCGATAAGCGCTTTCATTCGAGCAGTAGTGTCTGCAAAATAAGTTGGTGAACCTAATATTATTCCATCAGCGTTAAGCATCTTTTCTAAATACTCGTTTAATTTGTCAGTTTTGACACTACATCTCTTATCTTGATTTTCTCTGCATCGGTAACATGAAATACATCCTTGGATTTTATCCATGCCCATCCAAATATATTCAACTTCAATTCCAGCAGCTTTTAACTCGTCCATTACAATATTCAAGCATTTTTTCGTAACACCTTCGCTTCTAGGACTTGAATTGAAAATAACAACTTTCATAATATTAAATTTTAATTAATTTAGGATTAAAAAACTTTTCTCCTAAATTCTTAATTAATCACCTATTAGCCTACTCTAATTTACCATAGTATACTTCGGTATCGTAAACAAATCTAATAAATCCATTCCGTTGGTGTTTGTTATATAAATCTTCCAATTCCAATATCATTTTTGGGAAAATTGGATTATCAGATAAAGGAATATAAGATGAAGAAAGGACTCTGCCTTTAAAACTGGTGAAATCTAATTCTTGGAAGTTATCAAATGTTTCTTTTTGATAATTAAAAAAACGATCCACATTTCCCTCATTTTTCCTAACTTCTTTATAATCTGTGCCGTATTTTAAAGTGAATTTTTCATAGGTATTGTTAAAATCTGATACGGATTTTCCACGATTGTTCCAGATTAATGCTACATTACCATTCGGTTTTAATATTCTTTTAAATTCTCTCTTTGCCTCCTCCACATCGAACCAATGAAAAGCTTGTCCCGCAATAATAAGATCTATAGATTTATCCTCTAATCCTGTGGACTCAGCAGAACCTTCAAAACTTGAAAAATTTGTATATCCTTGGAGGATTTTTTCAGCTGCTTCTCTCATATCCTTATTGGGTTCAACCCCATAAACTTGGTTGCCATTATCCAAGAATATTTTTGTTAGAATTCCTGTACCTGAACCGATATCGGCAATTACAGTATCTTCTGCTAACAAATTCTTCTTCTTCAAAAAATCAATAATTTCAAGGGGATAACTCGGTCGATATTTGATGTAATTTTCTACTCGAGAAGAGAATCTTTTCTTAGGATCTACTAAATATTTCTTTTCTACCATAAAACACAAGTGAATAAAAATAAATAAGTAAAAAAAATTAACTAATAATTTATTTGGAATGTTTTTTCTTAATGAAAGGAAGTTTCCCTCCAGCTTTTAAAACTTCGATCTCTGTCTCGCTTAAAGAATGAGTTAACTTGATTTCAGTGCCTTTTGTAAGATTTTTTAACGCTACCGTTCCAGATTCTAAACTTAATAGGTCAACTTCAATTTTATCTCCCTGTTCGATGGTAGCATAATCCTCTTTATTTTCGAATGTTAGTGGAACGATTCCAAAGTTTACAAGATTAGCCAAATGAATTCGAGCAAACGATTTTACTATCACTGCCTTGAGTCCTAGGTACTTGGGAGCGATTGCAGCATGTTCCCTGCTACTCCCTTGTCCGTAATTTTCCCCTCCGATAATAAATCCTCCCCCTCTCTCTAAAGATCGGTCTGGAAAACTCTCGTCAACTACATTGAAGACAAACTTACTAATTTCAGGGATATTAGACCTTAACGGCAATATTTTCGCTCCAGCTGGCATGATATGGTCAGTAGTTATATCATCCTCAACTTTAAGAAGGACTTCTCCTTCCAATTTGTCGGGGAGGAGATTAAATTCAGGTAATGGTTTGATATTTGGACCTCTGATAATTTCAATTTTTTTTGCTTCTTCTGAAGGCAAAGGTGGTACGATCATGTTATCGTTTACCATGAACTTTTTAGGCATGTCAAATGTGGGTAATTCGCCAAAAGATCTTGGATCTGTTATTTTTCCTTCAATAGCGGATACAGCAGCAGTTTCTGGGCTTACAAGATATGCCTGTGCACTCTTAGTTCCGCTCCTTCCAAGAAAATTCCGATTGAATGTTCGTAGAGATATAGCGTCGGTTTTAGGAGCAAGCCCCATCCCAATACAAGGACCACAAGCGTTTTCGAGAATTCGGGCACCCGCTTCAATTAAATAGGCCATTTCACCGGATGTAATCATATGATCAACCACTTGTCTTGAACCTGCTGAAACCGTAAGCACTGTATTGAGATCAATTGTCTTCCCTTTCAAAATGTTTGCAGTTATCTTGAGATCTCGAAGGGAAGAATTCGTACAGCTACCAACACAAACTTGATCTACTTTTAATCCCTCAAGCTCCTTTACTGTTTTTACATTACCCGGGCTGTGAGGTTCAGCTATGAGTGGTTCAAGTTCACTTAGGTTTATTTCGATAGTTTCATCATACACCGCATCATCATCTGGTTTTAACTCAACCCATTGATCTCCTCTTTCTTGTGCTTCTAAGAACTCTTTAGTAATCTCATCTGAAGGAAAAATTGATGTAGTAGCACCAGTTTCAGTGCCCATGTTTGTAATGGTTCCTCTCTCTGGTACTGAAAGTGTTTTTATTCCTGGACCTGTATATTCTAAAACTTTGGATCTTGCGCCCTTTACTCCAATTCTCCGCAAAACTTCGAGAATTACATCCTTAGCAGAAACGAAATCTGGAAGACTTCCAGTTAGGTAAACTTTTACTACTTGCGGCATTTTTAACCTAAACGATTCTCCTGCCATAGCGGCTGCAACATCCAGACCTCCTGCTCCGAGGGCAATACTCCCAACACCACCTCCCGTTGGTGTATGACTATCACTACCTAAAAGAGTTCGACCGGGTCGAGCAAACCGTTCAAGATGTAATTGATGACAGATGCCATTTCCGGGTCGTGAGAAGTATATACCATATTTGGCTGCAATACTTTGGAGATAACGATGATCATCTGGGTTTTTAAAATCGCTTTGAAGCGTATTATGATCGACATAGCTTACAGAAAGCTCCGTTTGGACTCTATCAATACCTATTGCTTCGAATTGAAGATAGGCCATAGTACCTGTTGCGTCTTGTGTAAGCGTCTGATTTATTGTAATTGCTATATCAGAACCTCGTTCTAGTGTTCCTTCTACTAAATGTGATTCTATAATTTTTTCTGTTAGAGTTTTACCCATTTTCAATTTACTCCATATAGATTATATTAATTAGTATGTTAGTTAAAATTCCTTGCTAAATAAAACTTATTCTACCAATTTTAAGGGTTTCCTGTCCCATTTTTTTATTGAAATAACTTTCAGAATTTAGTAGTACTCTGCATAATCTCTTTTTACATCTGCATAATCTTTAAGTTTATTAACTATTCAAACTAATATAATTAACATTGAAGACATTATCATTCTATAGGTGCACCTAAAATAACTGAAATTCAAGATATTGATCGAAATCTCAAAGCAGAAAATCTTGTAAGGGAAACCAAAATTCTTAACATTGCTAGATTAGCTAAACTACTGGTCGACTTATTTGGCTTAGACGAACCATTTCAGAAAATCGGAAAATACGAGGGTGAAGAAATTGAATTTTACTTAAAAGAATTAGATGGATACATCACGTTTACTTTAACTTCTGAGAGAAGGAATTTTGAATGCCATGCTCAAAAAGCTAAAGCTCCTTTGGCCCGAATCACTTTTAGTGTTAAAGAAGAAAAGATTTTGAAAGTTTTAAGTAGTGTTATTCGTTCAAAAAATAATATATTCGGATTGACTAAGCTGTTAAAATATTTAATTACTAGAAAAGCAAGAATTAAAGGTTCTTATGTCGCTGCAATCAAATTAGTACGTTGTTTAATGATTGGAAAGCACGAAGTATATAAACAGAGCACATGAGGCGTAAAAATTGAATTTAAAAGATGATCCATTCCTGAATATCTCAAATTCTATAACCAATTCTTATATTAATGATTGGCAAGCTTCGAATAAAAAAATTATTGGATATTATTGTACTTATATCCCTGAAGAATTATTACACGCCGCGGGAATTTTACCCTATAGAATTCGAGCTACAGGAAATAAAGATACAGAACTGGCGGATACATACATGGTTAGATTTACATGCTCCTTTGTTAGGGCTACATTAGACTTAGCACTAAAAGGGGCATATAATTTCATGGATGGTTTTCTAATCTGTAATAGTTGCGACCATAGTAGAAGGATGTTTGAACTGTTCGACTTAAAAGTATTTAATAAAGAAAATATTGATAAAAAAATTGATAGATTTTATCTATCAATACCTCACATAATAACTGAAGAAGGATTCAATTGGTATTTAAAAGAAATTGAAGAATTACGCGAAGAACTTGAATCAGCTTGTAATTGTGAAATATCAGATGAAAAGTTAAATCACTCAATAGATATTTACAATCAAAATAGAGTTTTATTGAGAGATATTCATAAATTACAAATTCAAGAATTTCCTAAGATTACTGGAACTGAAGCTTTACAAATTTCTATGGCAAATGCTTCTGTACCTAAAGAAATTGCTAACGAAGAATTAAAAAGGATTTTAAATGATTTAGAGGAGAAGGAAGAAATAGATGTTGGTTCAAAGAAACGAGTTATAATCGTTGGAAGTGTTGTTGATAATATTGATTTTATTCAACTCATTGAAAACTCAGGAGCATTTGTTGCATCAGATTTTATCTGTTTTGGGACGCGTAATTATAATGATTCAATGGAATTTGATCATGGTGTAAAACCCCTTGAAAATCTCACAAAAAGATTATACTATCGAATTTCGTGCCCAAGAATGATGGATGATCATGAAAATAGATTAAATTATTTAAAAGAGGAAATCAAAACCGCTAATATTGATGGTGTAATCTTACAAAGAATCAACAATTGCGATTTGCACGGCTGTGACAACATGCTCTTCACTCATGAACTCAAGGAACTTGATATACCTGTGTTAAATATCGACCGTGAATCGTATCAGGCAGACGCTACACGATTGCAAACAAGAATTGAAGCCTTTATAGAAATGATTAAATAGAGGAAGGATTAAAAAAATTTGAATTTAGATTTATTTGAAAAGGATTGGTGAAAAATGACTCGAGCGCATGAAATAAAGAATAGAATTATCCCTTACCAAATGTTATATGAAGCTATCTCTGGAACGCATAGTCTAGTCGAAAATATATTACCAGATCATGGAATTCCTTCATTGAGAATGGGATTAAAACACATAAAATCAGTTATAAATGATTTTATATTAAAGGAAAGAGAAGGATTACCGGTAATAGGACATCATTTTGCATTTCCCACTGAATTTTTATATGCCTTTGATTGTGTACCTGTATGCATTGAAGCAACATCATATTTACTTTCTGCATTACTACCTGATGGTTCGGAACCATATTATGATCTAATAACACATTGGGGTCATCCATTTCATACATGCTCCTCACAAAAAGGAACAATGGGTATGACCTTAGATGATTTATTTCAGTTTGATGCGATAATTACTCCTACTGCCCCTTGCGATAATACTTATGCTTCTTATCCGTTTTTCCGTTTTCATAAAAAAATTCCCGTAATTACTCCCGATCTACCATTTCTAAAAGAAGATAAGAGCTACCCATATCTTGGAGAACAAATTAAATTAGGTTTGGAAGAATTGGGAAGGGTAATTGGACAGGAACCCGATTATGACAAGTTACGAAGAGCTTTAGAAATTGAAAATAAAATTTTTAGCATGCAGATGGAGATATTTGAGTTAAAAAAAACATTACCTTGTCCCGTTGAAAACATGTTCAATGCTATGGCTGCCGCTGCTTCTATATACTTATCTGGGCGACCGGAAAAAATTACATTCTATGAAGAAATGCTAAGTATAGCAAAACAAAGATATACCCGAAAAGAACATCACGCTGGAGAAGAAAAAATTCGAAGTATATGGCCCTACATGATCATTTTTTTCGATTTGGCTTTATGTGAGTGGTTAGATCGTGAACTAGGGATGTCAATTCTATTTGATATTTTCAATTATAATTTTGCCGAACCAATCGATACAACTTCTGATTTGGAAACAATGCTTAATGGGATGGCAATTAAAACCATGGAAGCACCAATGGTAAAACAGTCTGCAGAATTTTATTATTCTTTCATTGATGAGTGTGTTCATTTAGCTAAGGAATTCTCTGCTGATTGCTATGTTTTTACATCTCATTTAGGATGCAAACAATTTGGAAGCGTTCCTCAAATACTTAGGGAGGCTTTGCGAGATGAAGTCGGAATCCCAATGCTTCTCATTGATTTAGATGTGGGAGACAAACGAATGACTTCTGAAAAAATCATTAAGGATAAGATAAAACTATTTGCTCAAACGCTTTTGTAAGATTATACTATAGTTGAGAGCATTCAATTATATTAATATTTTAAGAAGTTTTTTGTAATTTATACTACATAAAGAGGAATATTAATGCTTTATCCGCAAAGAAATAAATATCGTCATTTTGTTGACCTGTCTGGATTCTGGGATTTTAGATTTGACCCCGATGATAAAGGAATTGGAGAAAATTGGACAACGGGCTTTAATATTAGTCGTCCAATCGCTGTACCTGCTAGTTGGAACGATCAATTTGCTGACGACCGCGATTTTCTCGGACCTGCTTGGTATCAACTTAAATTTAAGAAACCATCGGATTGGAAGAAAAAAAAAATTATAATTAGGTTTGGTTCGGTAAATTACCTATCTGAGGTGTGGTTAAACGGAGAGCTGGTAGGACAACACGAAGGGGGACATCTACCCTTCGAATACGATATATCTAATAAGATCGTATTAGAAGACAATCTTCTCGTAGTTAGAGTAGATGGGAGATTGTCAGAGGAACACGTACCGCCCAAAGGACGTCCAATGAACTACCCTCAAACTAACTTTGACTTTTATCCGTTCTGTGGAATTCACAGGCCTGTATTACTATATGCAATTCCTACCGAAGGATTAAGAGACATAACTGTCAGAACATCTATAATTGAGACAACGGGAATAATAAAAGTTTCAATAGAAACGGATAGTCTAAAGGGCGCCTATGTGAATCTTTCTCTAAAAGGATTTGGAAAAGAATTAAATTATACCTCGAAAATTGACGAAAAGATTCAGAAAATTACTCTTGAAGTAAAAAATGCGAAGTTTTGGAATACTGAAACGCCTAATTTATACGATCTTACAGTTGACATCGTAAAAGAGGACTTAATTATCGATTCTTATTCACTTAAGGTAGGAGTTCGGACTATAGAAGTGAAAGGAGATAAGTTACTTTTGAATGGAAAATCCGTTTACTTGACTGGATTTGGTCGGCACGAAGATTTCCCAATTACAGGAAGAGGGTACATTCCTGCTGTAATAATCAAAGACTACTCTTTGATGAATTGGATCGGAGCTAATTCTTTTCGAACATCGCATTATCCATATTCAGAACAAATGATGGATCTGGCAGATCGTCTTGGTTTTTTAGTGATTGACGAGATTCCCGCTGTAGGCCTAACCTTTAATAAAAATGTGATTGCTCGTCATCTAGAATTATGCACCCAATACATTGAAGAATTAATAAAGCGCGATAAAAATCATCCAAGCGTTATCATGTGGAGCTTAGCAAACGAACCCCATAGTAGTTTGAAATCTGGGGAGTTCTTCAAAGCACTTTACGATAAAGCAAGGAAGTTGGACAACTCACGGCCTATTACAATCGTTAATATGATGGGTGTAAGAGATAAAGCTTTTGAAATCTGTGATGTATTATGTATCAATCGTTATTATGGATGGTATATGCAACCTGGAAGCGTTAATGAAGCTTGTGAAATTCTTTCAAAAGAAGTTGACAGTTTATACGAGAAACATCGTAAACCAATAATAATTAGCGAGTTTGGAGCAGATACAATTCCAGGATGGCATTCTCAGCCGCCTGAAATGTTTAGTGAAGAATACCAAGTGGAATTCATTAAAAAATATATTGAAATCTGTCGTAGTAAACCTTACATAATAGGAGAGCACGTGTGGAATCTGTGTGATTTTAAAACATCTCAAGGAATTACTCGAATGGGAGGAATAAATTATAAAGGTGTGTTTACTCGGGATAGAAGACCGAAAATGGCGGCACACTTATTACGTAAGTTATGGAAATTTCAGAATCCAAAATTTAAATACAGTTATTGAGTTGGAATTATGAAAGAAGATTTAAAAAGATTGAATAAAGAGGAACTAATTAATTATATAGAAGATATAAGCAAGAACTGGCTTGCAATCGACGGTACTTGGTTCCAAGCAGTGGAGAGGGAATTTGGATTGGGGAAAGCTATTGAACTTGATGCTGCGCAGTGGAAAAGATTTACAGTAATTGAAGCAAAGCGTATTATGAAAAGATTCAATATCCCAGAAAATGGAGGAATCTCGGGATTAATAAAAGCATTGAGATATAGAATCTATGCCAATATAAATGTTCAAGAAATAATTGAGATTTCTGAGAATCGATGTGTGTTTCGGATGAACAATTGCCGGGTGCAGTACGCAAGAAAAAGAAGGAACCTCCCAGATTTTCCTTGTAAACCCGTAGGAGTTATAGAATACGAAGATTTCGCTAAAACCATAGATCCTAGAATTAAGACTAGATGTATATGTTGCCCTCCTGATCAACATCCTGACAATTATTATTGTGCCTGGGAATTCACGATAGAAGAATAAGGCTCATAAAATAAAATTAATAATGGTTGTAGTGTGATTATATCTATTAAAAAAATAATAATAATAATTCAAAATAACAAAAAACTGAATGAATATGTTTGATAAATCGCATTGTGAAGAATGTAAAACTGTTGCATGTATGATGAAGTGTCAATGGATCAATTTTGAGAGTATTGACGAAGCCAAGAAAGAAATTGCTAAATTGGTAAATGAAGATGAGGATTGCCGAATTTTGAAAGATTGTATGTTGTGCTTTTCATGTGACGAGTATTGTCCCTATAATTCGCATCCTTTTGACAAAATTAATGAGTTGCAGGAAAAATACAATTCTCAGAATATATCACCTGGTATTGCTCAAATGGCTATTGATCAGTTTAAGGCAAAGAAAGAATTTGTACCGCG
>JAEOTS010000088.1 GCA_016839745.1 Promethearchaeota archaeon | reverse complement strand
GTGCTCCATCATTAATTCAATAGGAACTTTAAAATCTTCGACCATAATACGGTCTACTTCGGCCATTTGTTCTTTAGTAATGCCTGGTAATCCCAAAATGTGCCCTCTCAACTAATAAAATAAAAAAAATACTAAATTTAAGTTTTTTCTGCTCTTGCTAATTCTGCCTTTTTATCCATAATTTTTGTGAAAGTTGCTAAGGTATTTCTTGGAGGAAGTATCTCTTCTTCTTTTTTAATAAGCGATATTGCTTCAGATGTGCAAGTAGGAACGCAAACTCCACAACCGATGCACCGATCTTTATCTACTACCGCGAAATCGTCTTCAACATGAACTGCATCAACATTACATCGATCTTCACAGATACCACACGCTACACATAGCTCAGTATCTACTTCAGCACGGTAGTTAGTAGCGAATAAATGAGCAAATTCTGGTAGCTGTGTATGGTTTGTAAGCACTCCACAACAACAACCACAACAAGCACATATATTCATTGGTCGTTGAGAATTTCCTGGTTGTAGCACTAAACCATCCTCTTCTGCTTTTTCTAAAAATTGTAATGCCTCTTCTTTCGAAATTTCCCGAGCTAGACCTTTTTCTATAAAACTTTTAGCAGCGGTTCTAAACGATAGGCAAGATTCGCGAATTTTTGTCTTCGTGCATGGCTCCCCGATGAGATCTGCCCCTTTTCGACAGATACATTCCATAATTGCTATAGGTTCTCCAATATTTTCAATTACGGTTTTTAAATCGTCGTACTGAGCTATTAACTGTTCGTAATTAACAGTCTGATCTAATGGGATTACGCGCAATTGTGGAACTCCTGATTTATGATATTCTTCTTTAAAAAATGTGTCATGTAAGTATTGATGGGCGTCTTTAAAAAATTCTGGTGTCAATCTATTCAATTGGTATTCAAAAAATCCAACTACTATAGGAGCGCTCCCATAATATTTCGTCTCTGTTTCTCCTTCTTTTACAACCCCCCGGTTAATTAAGCCGTTGAAATACATCTCATCTAGTTTATCCTCTAATTCTTCTAAAGAGAAACCACTTTTTTTCAATCTCCTGTAAATTTTATTTAAGGGATCTGCCATAAAATTCAATTTCAATGCGATTTTAACTTGTTCTGGAGTGAAGAGATGCTTCAAAATTTTAATTTCAATACCCGATTCTGAAGCGGGATAGCCAACAGGCATCTTATCAAGATGTTTCTGTAATTCTCGATAATAATCAATATTTTCTTGTTCCATACATTATAGCAATAGTTCCTAATTTAAAAAGTTGATAATTATGTTTTTTAAGGCTGAGGGTATTGATCTTATTACGAGATATTGATTGCATTAGCTAATTTTTCTTCTTTTCGTAATCTTTCCATTCGGGAGGGACCTTCGACACTTTTTCTCTCCCTGTAGGTTGATATACCTTTTTTCCTAAAGGCCTAAATTTTAAATCTCCATTAAAGAATTGTGTAATTCTTTGCCTAGCTATTTTAATATAATCAAATTCCTTATCTACACCAATAACCTTTCGAAAATGCTTTAATCCGGCAACTAGGGTCGTTCCTACACCACAATAAGGATCTAAAATATAATCTCCTTTATTTGTTAGGGCAAGGATACATCTTTCAACTAGTTCCATAGGAAATTGGCAAGGATGAATAGTTTTTTCTGGATGGTTAGATTTGACGTTAGGAAACTCCCAGAAGGCAGTCATCCAATCATCTTCTAACATTTTCCAAACATCCGAAGGATTTTTTCCTAATGGGTTTCCAGAAAGTTTTCCCTTATTTGGTCCCTTGTATGCGCGCTTCCCGGGATATTTAGCTGGTACTCTTATCGAATCTAAATTGAAAATGTAATTATCTGTTTTTGTAAACCATAGAATTGTTTCATATCTTCCAGAAAATCGATTCTTACAATGTAATCCGTGTCCAAAATGCCAAACAATTCTATTCCTTAATTTCATTCCTATTCTTTTGAAAATTTCGTAAAAAGGTATATCTAAGGGATAAATTTCACCGTTATTTACATAATTTCCGACTTCCCAACAAACACTCCCTTCTCTCTTAAGTTTTTTATGGAGGGTTCTTATGATAATTTCTTGGTTTTTTAAATAGACTTCCAATGTTGCTTTTTCCTCGTAATCCTTGCCAATATTATAGGGAGGTGAGGAAACGATTAAATTGATGCTGTTATCGGGCACAGTTTTCAAGAATTTTAGTGTATCTCCATGATGTAAAATGATCCTCCTTTCTTTAGCAAATTCTGTATATATTCTATAAGATTCTGAATTAGAGGTCATTTTTTTTTGTGTTGTCATCAATAATCCATAAATGTTAGTAAGTGAAGGATAAGAATTACTCTATTGACATCTAGTCAAATTTTCTAATTAAATTATTTGTTAAGCCTTTATCAAAATTGCACTTTCTTTTTTTCTTTCTACCTCAAAATTAAACATGTTCGAATTTAGGTTTATAAACACTTTATAATTATACTTATTAAAATACTAGAATCATAAAAATTGAAAAGTAGGTGTGAAATTCCTGAGTGAAAATCCTGAAGTTTTAGATATAGGAACATTACTTGACTATCAAGAAGGGTCTGTTGTTAGTAGAATGTTGATAAACAAAAAAATAGGCACTGTAACATTGTTTTCTTTTGATAAGGGCGAGGGTTTAAGTGAACATACTGCTCCGTTTGATGCGTTAGTTTATGTGTTCGATGGTAAAGCAGAAATAATAATTTCTAAAAAGTCTTTTATCTTAGAAAAAGGGCAAATGATAACGATGCCTGCCAATGAACCACATG
>JAEOTS010000087.1 GCA_016839745.1 Promethearchaeota archaeon | reverse complement strand
TACTATAGGTTATTTTAAGAAGAGTGGTGTAAGAATTGTCGATTGATACAAAAAGTTTTGATAATATCCTTTCGAAGATAATAAAGTCCGAGAGTGGAATCAAAAAAGTTATTTTGGTTGACCGAACAGGATTGACTATAGCTAGTGTTTCCAAATTTTCCTACTTCCCCGCCGATGTTGACGGTATTGGCGCAATTGCATCAGCTGTATTTTGTGCGAGCGAAGAACAAGGAAAGAATCTAGAACTTGGCGATTTAGAGATTGTTACTAGTGAATTCTCAGGAGGAAAGATTTTTGCCTCAAGCTGTGGTCCAAAGGGCGTACTCACCCTCATTTCTGATCCAGATATTAATATTGGGTTAATTAGATTAATATTGAAGCGTTCAGGAGACGAATTAAAAGAGATTCTAGACGAATTCTTATCAGATATACCTGAATCATTAGATTCTGGGCTTGATTTAAGCGATTTAGACGAGTTAACTCCAGATTGATCGTTAATCTGTTACTATTATGAATTTCTTCTTATTTTCTTTTAACAATAATTCAATTTAGAACTATTAGTTTTCAATAATCACCTTTTTTATTATTAGTATCTATAATACATTTGAAGATCAATGTTCGATTATAATAATGAGATTAAACATAATATTAGTGTTGCAGCCTATTTTCTTGCGAAAAAAGAAATTAATTTTGATGATTTATGCTGGATGCTCGCGGAAAGGCAGCTTTATCTACAAAATAACTTCCAAAATGTAGAGCAGAATTACATTAAGCAACGAGCAACTAAGATATATCAATCTTCCCCCCCTTACGATGTAATTTGCTGGTTGATATCAGAAATAGACTTTCTTCTTAAGAGGAATTATTTCAAAAGAAACCAAAAGCCGCATTTCATTCTAGATTAGTTTTAATATTATTTAAAAAAGAAACACAGTGAAAGTTCTGATTATGCGTCCAGAAATTGAAAAAAGACTGCACAGAGTAATGATAAATGTCTCCTCAACCCATAATATTAGATGTAATTATGCTTTTAAGTGTGAAAAAGCTCAAAATTGTGATAGATGCAATGTTTTTTTTGAAAAATGCAGTATTTATGTAAAGGAGTCTTAATTATACTTAAGTTTTTCAAAATCATATCAATTAATTTTAATTAAGTGTACTGAAATGAATTTAGGATTAAATAACAAAGTAGCGTTAGTTCTAGCTTCTAGTAAAGGATTGGGACTAGCGTGTGCTAAGGGTTTATATAGTGAGGGAGCGAATGTTATAATTTGTAGTCGTTTTAAGGAAAACCTTGAAAACGCCAAGACCGAGATTAGTAATTCCAAGCCTAAAAACCTCCATAATACTATTCTTGCCATAGAAACTGATTTAAACGACGAAGTACAAATTAAATCTCTAGTCGAAAGAACAATAAAAGAATTTGGACGATTAGATATACTAGTTCATAATGCCGGGGGACCTCCTTCAGCTCCAATTAACGCAATAAGTAAAGAAGATTGGCATAATTCGATTAATTTAAACTTACTTTCTTTGGTTAGAATTTCCGAATTAGTCTTACCCATTATGCAACAACAAAAATATGGTAGAATAATCGCAATTACTTCAGTTTCTGTGAAACAACCTCTTAATAATTTAGTATTATCAAATACAACTCGTCTCGGTGTTGTAGGTTTTGCAAAAACGCTAGCTAACGAATACGCGAAAGATAATATCTTAGTTAATGTTGTTTGTCCCGGACCAACACTAACCAATCGGATGAAAGAATTAATAAGAACACAAGTGAGTGAGACAGGAAAATCTGAGCAAGAGGTCATGAATTTTTGGCTCGAAAACATTCCATTAGGAAGGTTTGGACGCTCTGAGGACTTAGCAAATTTAGTCGTTTTTTTAGCTTCCGAGAGAGCAAGTTATATAACTGGGACCGTAATCCAAGTTGATGGTGGATTTGTAAAAAGTTCACTTTAAATTATTGAATTTGGAAAAATATCACTTTCGTATCCCCGTAATTTAAATATTAGTTCTATTTTATTTTATGAGATGAACATTTAAAATAGGGAAGTGTCACTACTATTTTATATTTATCAAATAAC
>JAEOTS010000086.1 GCA_016839745.1 Promethearchaeota archaeon | reverse complement strand
TAGGAATATGCTCTTTTCTAGAATGGAATAATGATCCTCCAGAAAAGATGTTGGGCGTGGGTATCCCCATTTCGCTTAATCTCGAACCATCAGTTCCTCCTCTAATGGAATGAAATTTCACATCCAGCTCAGACATTTCTATAGCTTTTTCCGCTAACTCTACAATAATTTTATCGTTTTCAATGAATTGGAGCATGTTACGATATTGATGCTCGAAATGCAAATCAATTTTTAAGCCTGGATATCGTAATTCATAAAGTTCTTTTAATTTCTGAAGAAACTCCATCCTTTTTTTATTATTATTTTCTATGTAATCTCTGATTATTAAAATTGTTTTAGCTTCTTCAACGGTTCCTTTTAATCCAGAAACGTAATAAAATCCTTCTCTATCTTCAGTATGCTCTGGGGATTCATATTCAGGAATTTCGCTAAGAAAACGACTTGCAATATGTGTAGCGTTAATTAATAGATTTTTAGCATAACCTGGATGCACGCTAAGTCCTGTGAAGCTAATGGTTGCTTTCCATGCATCAAAACATTCAAACTCTAGTTCACCCATTTCTGAACCATCCATGGTATAGCAGATTTCTGGTAACCTTTGTTTATTAATATTTAGAGTTCCCCGTCCTACCTCTTCATCTGGTGTAAAGCATATAGTAATAGGTCCATGTTTTAGCTCTGAAAATCTTTGCCATGCTGCACACGCGGCCATAATTTCAGCAATACCTGCCTTATCATCTGCACCTAGCAGCGTATCTCCTTCTGATGTAATAATATCTAATCCAATATAATCTTTCAATACTGGTGAATCTTCAACCGTAAGCTTAATATCTGCATTACCTGCAAATTCTATTGTTCCCCCATCGTAATTTTTGTGAATAACAGGCTTTACATTTTTACCGCTTACAGCTGGTGAGGTATCAATGTGAGCGATTAAACCAATTCTTCTAACATTCTCTAATCCGCTACTTGCAGGTAAATCTGCGTAAACATAACCGGAATCATCATGTATTACATTATCTAGATTTAAATCCTTCAGTTCTGCAGCTAATATCTTTCCCAATTCAAATTGGTTCTCTGTTGAAGGATTTGATTGGGAAAGTTCGTCAGATGTGGTCCATACTTGAACGTACCTTAAAAACCTATTTACTGATTCTTCTAATAGAAAATCTTTTATTACTTCTGAGAGCATAATAATCTCGTTTTAACTAAGAATAATTAATTCTGATAATAGTCTAAATATTAAAATTTATTTAATCATTTTCCTTTAAATTTCGGTTCCCTTTTTTGCTTAAAAGACGTCATACCTTCCCCGAAATCATAAGATGCAATATTTTTGCAATATAGCCTAAATTCGTGATTAAGAGAAGGAAATATATCGTTATATTGAGAAAAATTCAACATATTCTTATTATACCCTAAACATTTTGTGGGTAAATTTGCTATAGAATGAATAAATTCTTTTGATTTAGTACTGAATTCTGATAATGAATAGATTTTATTTACCAAACCAATAGATAATGCTTCTTTAGCGTCAAGTAAGCGTCCCGTCAAAATTATATCCGTTGCTCTTGCAAACCCAATCAACCTAGGAAGAAGCCAACTTGCCCCACTCATCACGCAATGAGCGCGATTAACGCGTTGATCTCCCATCTTAAGATTATCTGCTGCAATCCTAAAATCACAGGCGAGAGCTAGTTCGAAACCTGCTCCCAAACAGTACCCCTGTAATAAAGCAATAAATGGTTTTTGAATTTCTCGTATTAATCGAATGACTTTATGATGTGGAATTTTAGAGCCGTCTTCCAGTGGCTTAAACTTTACTCCTTCGGGGCCCATGCTCTTTAAGTCATCGCCCGAACTAAAAGAATTACTATTTCCCTCAATAACAAAAGCGCGGATTAGTTTGTTTTTAGAATTCGTTTCTAAAACCGTAATTATTTCCATTAAAAGAGGAAAATTTAAAGCATTTAATCGTTTTGGACGATTTAGAGTAATTCTTCCTATGCTATTTTCGATTTTAAAAAATATATTCTCAAAATCCGTTTGAAAAATCATTATCACCTTATTAGAAAGATAATTTAAATGCAAACTTAAATTTGATTTAAGTTTAATTTAAAAAAAAGATAAGTAGTTGAAGAGAAAATTACCAAATTGAAAACCTTTGATCGAGTTTTGAACCGAATACTATCACATAGGGGAATAACAAATCCCACAAACTTGTTTCAGCATTAATAATAATCACTCCGATAATAATCGCAGTCCAACCTGATATATCTGGGAGTCCTAAGAATTGTAAACTCACAAACGGTATTGCAGCAGAATATAATGTTACAAACAGTAAGTAGTTAGCCAACATCATAACCCCGATTCTTAAAATTACTCCAAAAAGGCCGTAAACAACGTAATTTTTCAGGTTTCTAATTTTTTGGCTGTTTCTAACTCCTTCCTCTTCTTTATATAGTTTTAAAAACAATATTGGAACTATGATAAGAGCGAATGTCGCTGAAAACTTCATTATAGGACCTATGGGTGCAAATGGATCAAATGGCATCAAACCAAATGTTCCAATAACGCAGCAAAGCATTCCAGCTTTAGGTCCAAATATGAGAAAACACATTATCCATATTATTGATACAGGATCTATAATAGCAATCCCCCATCCAGGAATCCTTGGAATAGCTGGGGTTATAAATATGGATAATACTATAGATACAGCTCCGAATAGAGCCGCTCCAGATATCTGTAAAACAAGTTGAGAAGATTTTGACATAATAGTTTCTCTTTCTTCAGCTATGTGCTCTTGGGTTAAATCCGTCATATTTTAACTTAATACCAATTTTTAATTTAGTTACGATTTGAAATTTACATATTTATTTAAACATTAACCAAAAAAACATTTTTCAATTTCTGGGATATATTTTTAAAATGAAGTTAAAGTAATTAGCTTTTTACGAATTTAGATCAAATTTTCAGTGGATTACTATGTAATAAAAGTTAAATTAAAGGTTTGCTTTAAATACTCCATTTAGTAAGAGAATTTATCTACCCAATTGTGTATTTATCTACTCGTGAATGGAGATCCAATAATTAGTGAAAGGTTTATTTCAAGATTTTTTTTTCTTTAGCGTCTAATTCGAGCCAACTACTTACGTTTCCTAACTGTTTTCTCGAAGAATTACACAATACTCTTAAAAATGGGATAAAATCTTGAACAATCTCGATGTCAGAGACTTTATATTTCTTTTGAATTTTTTCAACTATTGATTTTTCATTCGCGGTTAGTGAAAAAAATCCCGATGATGTGTATC
>JAEOTS010000085.1 GCA_016839745.1 Promethearchaeota archaeon | reverse complement strand
GCGTTTAAATTTAAACAAGAGGGAGATGATGAAGATTTAAAGAAATTTGAAGAACATTTATTCGATTTACCTCCTCCAAAGGAGGAGAAAAAAAAGGAAGATAAAAAAGGGGAGAAGTAAGAAATGGCAAAAGAACAAACATTTTCGTTTTTTCTGGGATGTCTTATGCCGAATAGATATCCTGCGATTGAAAAAGCAACGAAGTTTGTAATGAAAAAACTAGGGTATGAGATCTTAGACATGGAACGCGCCAGTTGTTGTCCAGCTCCAGGGGTCTTTCGATCCTTTAACAAGGTTGATTGGATGGTGGCGGGTGCCAGAAACTTGTGTATAGCTGAAAAGCTTGATGCCGATATCCTTACAGTTTGTAATGGGTGCTTTGGAACACTCCAAGAGATTAATAAACATTTAAAAGAGAATGAAGAACAACGAGAATTAGTAAATGAAAAATTAAAACTGCTCGGAGATTACGAGTTTCAAGGTACGATTGATGTGCGTCATGTAGCCGAAGTGTTAGGATACGAAATAGGTCCATGGGGTATAGAAGAAGTAATTACAAGAAAATTAAACGCGCGTGCGGCTGTACATTATGGTTGTCATTTTCTAAAACCAACAAGAATTCGAGAGATTGAGAGTTCAGAAGGACCGACGATTGTTGAAGAATTTATTGAAGTTTTAGGAGTGGAATCAGTCAGATTCAAAGAACAACTTACATGTTGCGGTGCTGGTGGGGGCGTAAAAGCGTATTCCGGCGATACGAGCATGACAATTTTTGGAGAAAAGATGAAAAATATTGACGAGGTAGAACCAGACTTTATTTTAGATATTTGTCCTTTCTGTCACTTACAATTTGAAACGGGACAAGATTATTTAAACAAGAATAAAAGCTGTAATTACGATTATCCAGTAATTCATCTTTCCCAACTTGTTGCATATTGTATGGGGATGGACCAAGAATTTGTTGGTCTTCAATATCAAATGATGGGAAAGGATTACATATTTGGTGGCGAAGAAGTTAAAAAAGAAGAGGAGGCAATATAGATGGCCGTTAAAGAAGAAAAAATGGAAAAAAGTAAAGTTGAATCGAGCGAATCTGAAGAACCCAGAATTGGGGTTTTTGTATGTCATTGCGGTCACAACATTGCTGGAACTGTGGACGTCGCAAAAGTAGCAGATTACGCAAAAAATTTACCAAATGTTGTAAAAGCAGAACATTACATGTTTATGTGTTCAAAACCCGGCGTTCAAATGGTAAAGGATTCAATTAAAGAGTTAGGGGTTAATAGAACCGTAGTTGCAAGTTGTTCTAAAAATCAACACGGAAAGACATTTGCGAGAGCAATTGCCGAAGAAGGTATTAATAAACACAAACACCAACAAGTCAACGTTCGAGAATACTGCAGTTGGGTTCATAAAAAAGACGAGGAAAAAGCAACTGCAAAAGCACTTCGATTAGTCGAGGCTGGAGTAAATCGAGCTCGAAAACTTGAAGATGTGGAAACGAGACGAATTTCGACCACTAAAGCAGCATTAGTTATTGGTGCGGGTATCGCGGGTCTTAGAGCTTCAAATGATTTGGCGGAATTAGGAATACCAGTGTTTTTAGTAGAGAAGAATTCGACAATTGGTGGGCATATGACGCAATTAAATAAAACTTTTCCAACATTAGAGTGTCCACAATGTTCAATTTCACCGTTAACTAACGGAGTAGCGAATCACCCATTAATTGAGCTTTATACAAATGCTCAAATTAAAAGCATTGAGGGATCCTTAGGAAATTTTGAAGTTCAAATCGAAATTAAGCCTCGGTATGTGAAGGATAATTGTACTTCATGTGGTGAGTGCTCTTTACACTGTCCAGTAGAGGTTCCCAGTGAATGGGATAAAGGAATGTCTATGAGGAACGCTATTTATAAAGCCTATCCACAAGCAATTCCCGCAACATTCGTGAGGGACAAGAAGGCTTGTATTGAATGTAATACATGCATTAACATATGCCCAGTCCAAGCGGTTGATTTTTCGATGCAACCTGAAACTAAGACGGTTAAAGTTGGCTCAATAATAGTTGCTGCGGGATATAGTGAATATGATCCTACGGAAATTGAGCCTTATCATTATGGACAAGAGGGATACGAAGATGTTATTACTCAATTAAAATTGGAAAGAATGTTATCACCTACCTCCCTTACCAATTCTGAAGTATTAAGACCATCTGATGGTAAACTACCTAAGAGCATTGTAATGATTCAATGCGTGGGTAGTAGAAACGAGCAGGTTGGAAATAAATATTGTACTGGTGTATGCTGTAAATTCGCGATAAAAAATGCTCGAATTGTAAAAGAAATGTATCCTGACACCGATGTGACGATTTGTTATATAGATATAAGAACTCCAGGATTAAATTTTGAAGAAATGTATCAATCTGCTCAAGAAGTTGGAGTTCGATTTATCCGAGGAAGACCTTCAGAAATTGTTAAAGACCCAATAAGTGGAGAGCTTAAAGTTATTGTAGAAGACACACTAAGCATGACTCCTTTACAATTAAATGCTGATATGGTTGTATTGTCAGCAGCGATGGTTCCCCCTGAAGGAATAGGGCCTCTTGGTTCTAAACTTAAAGTTTTACGTTCCAAGGAAGGATTCTTAAAAGAATTTCACATTAAGATGAACCCTACATTGAGTAGTAAAGGAGGAATTTTCTTAGCGGGAGCGATTCAAGGACCAAAAGACATATCAGAAACTGTAGCTCATGCGGGAAGTGCCGCTGCGTTAGCTGCTGCACCTTTAGTAAAAGGCTACATAGAAAAAGAAATGTTGGTACCATCCATAGATTACGATTTATGCGTTAATTGTGGAATGTGTAAAACTATTTGCGCTCCAGCAGCAATCGACATTGACGAAAATGGAAGACCTACTGTTAACGAAATTGCGTGTAGATCGTGTGGTATGTGTATGCCAAGTTGTCCAACGAAAGCAATTCAATTGATTAATTTCACAGATGATCAAATATATGAGGAAATAACTGCTGTATCTGGTGGGGGTGCTGTTTGCGAATGAACAATTGCGAAGTACCTGACGAATATGTTCAGGAAAGGATTAATAATATTGTAGTTTTTATGTGTAACGAGTGTGGTCAAGGTTCAGCAAACACTGCGGGCGTAGCTAGAATGGCGTACGACGCTGCGATAAGAATAATTAGAGTACAATGCACAGGTCAAGTTGGACCAATTCAGATCATGGAAGCGTTAACTAACGGAGCGGACGCTGTTGCTTGCGTCGGATGTTGCTTAGGTGCATGTCATTTTTTTAATGGTAATGTAATTTCGATGCATAGAATAAAATTGATGAAAAAAGTCTTTAAAGAGTTGGGTTACAGCGACCAATTTGTAAACCAATATACCTCGAGAGCTGCGGAAGGTGAGACCGCTGTAGGCGATTTCGAAGATATTATAGATCGATTAACAACTGCAATTACTGAAAAGGGGACGATAAAAGATGGATGTTAAAGTATTCCAATTTAATGGATGTAAAAAGTGCTTCAATGAATCCCTGTTATTAAAAGAAGGGGTTAAATACAAAGTAGAATTTGTTTCCGATCCAAAGAGCTGGAAAGGAGAAAATGTCGATGTATCAGTTATTACTGGCTATTTACTCCCTAACGACTTAGAGAACATTGAACGCATAAAGAACAATTCAAAAAAGATTATTGCCTATGGAGATTGTACGGCTACTGGGGGAGTATTTGCTTTAGCAAATCAAAAAGGTCACGATGTTACACCTTTATCAAGCTTAATTGAAGGTTCAAAAAATGTTCATGGATGTTTAGGCGAAATTGAAGAATTAAAACTAACTATTGACGGAACAGGAGTTCCGAAATTAAAAAGTTTATGTCAGGTTTGTTCCAGAAAGGCAACTTGTGACTATTTAGAATCAATCAATAGACAAATTGAATTAGAAGATTCTGAAACTTGTTTTAACGACTTAGGATTTCTATGTAGTGGTTTTACTGCTACTGAATGTAAAGAAAAATGTATTGATTACAATACTCCTTGTAGAGGGTGTAAACCAAGCATAGATCGTTCTGGAATTCGCATGTTAGCAATGTTCGGAACCTTAGCTGGGAACATAGAGATTGCAACGGAGCATTCAGTTAAGGGAGCAACTGACAAATTAGGAGACGAGGACGACGATCTAACCAATAGTTTACCTGATGTGGTCGGAAATTTTTTCAGATTTACATTACCTACTTCAGGTTTTCCAAAAGGTAGAATCCCTTCTTCGGGATCTTTGTTGGAAGACGTTTTTATTGGTAGACTGATCGAAGAGATTCCTTTGATAACAGGGCTTTTAGGTGGCGCTAAATCAATATCGTTAACGCTTAAATTCATTGAATCCTACGAGAAAGCAAACCAAATAGAAGTAAGCGAACAGACAAAAAAATACCGAAATGAGCTTTTACAATTAGAAACTGATTTACTAAAAGCCATTGAGAGCGAAGATGCACCAAAATATAGAGAACTTACAGATAAAATTCGATTTATTGCTGGTAACATGAACTTATCAAATGTATTTTATGGTGGATTCAAGTCAATTATCGATCCTAACGATGACTTTAACGAGTATAAAGCCCATGTTTTTGATGTGGTGGAAGGAACCTATAAAAACGGTTCGATAGAATATACCCTTGATCAAACGGGTATTATAACGAAAATTAAAATTAGTGAGGAATTATTATGAGTTTCGAATTATTAAGAAGTGAAATTATTGAGGCGGGCTTATGCCAAGGTTGTGGTCTATGCGCGGGATACTGCAAACATATTGAAATGGAAACGCTACGACCGACCCTTAAAGATTATTGCATCCTTGAAAGAGAAGGACAAGATTGTGGTAAATGTTACCAAAACTGCCCTCAAGTATTGCAGAAAAAATTTAAAGAGCTTCAACCCTTAGGAATTTATTCCTTAAGAAGTAAGGACTCTGAAATATTGGAGAAAGCGTCAAGCGGAGGATTTGTTACTACAATTACAAAACAACTCTTAAAGGAAAAGGAGTTATCTGAAGTCGTGATGGTCCAAAATGTTGATGATTTGCCTAAAGCAAGCAGAGTAACCGATCCAGAAGATGTAGTTCAAAAAGCAGGAGTCGTATATGGAAGATCTGGGGTCTTAGAGAAGCTAGTAGAGGTAACTGGAGATAACCTAGAACCGGTAGGCATCGTTGGAGTTCCATGTGAGATAAGAGGAGCTTCTGAAATGGGAGAAGAAATGAACCGAGAGATCCTTAAAATAGGACTATTCTGTAACTCAAGCATGAGAACTGCAGAAACAGATCGTGGTTTGGTCTGCTCGCCATGCTGTGGAGGTTGCCCTTCGGGTGTTAATGCTCAAGGATACATCTCATTAATACGAGAAGGTAAATATCTGGAAGCTGTAGATTTGATTCGCAATGACAATCCACTACCATCTATATGTGGAAGAATTTGTACGCACGAATGCGAACACGGGTGTACTTTAATCGGTTCGGATCATCCTGTCGCTATCAGGGAACTAAAAAAATTCATTACAGAGTACGAAATTAAGCAAGATGTAAAAAAGAGTGTGAAGAGTAAGAAGAAATTAGGTAAGAGAGTTGCGATAATAGGCGCTGGACCTGCAGGTCTTACAGCAGGATATTTTTTATCGCTTAAAGGTTATACTCCAACAATTTTTGAAAAAACTGATCACACTGGCGGTATGCTTCGATACGGAGTGCCTCAATTCCGGTTACCTGATTATGTATTAGATTATGATGTTGAGATGATCAAAAAAGCTGGCGTGGAAATTCTATTTAATAAACCATTAGGACCGGATATGACGATTGAGGACTTAAAAAATGATGGATATGAAGCCGTTTTTATAGCAACAGGTCAGTATAAACCACGGACATTGCACTTAGAAGGAGAAGAACTCCCTAATGTACATGTTGCTATTAATTTCCTTATCGATAGGAAATATCGAGATTGGCAGAAGCAGCAAGAGTTTAAAGGTAAAACAATTGGAATAATAGGCGGTGGCCCTGTAGCAGTTGATGTTGCACAGACTGCTCTGAGGCTAGGTGCAGAAAAAATCCATCTCGTCGACATTATGAATGAAAAAGATCTTGAACTCGTTCTGCGTGAGATTCCTGAAGAAGAATTAAAATTCATGGAATATCATTTTGAAACTTCTGTATCAAAAATTTCTGAAGGGGGAGGCGATGATTTGGTGCTAAAAAGCTACAAAATCGCAAGGGGAGAAGCTGACGATACTGGTAGACGCCCAATCAATAAAGTTGAGGGTTCGGACTATGAGATCAAAGCAGATGCTATAGTTATCGCCGTTGGCCAAGCTGTCGATTTTAATTTAATTGACATTGCTACGGGTAATAAACTCAAAAAAGAACATAATAAAATCGAGATTGATCCTATAACTTTTGAAACCAATATTCCGGGAGTATTTGCTGGTGGAGATACCATTACTCACTCGAAAGCAGTTGCAATTGCGGCAATAGCCCACGGGAAAGAAGCGGCTATTTCTATAGATCGATATTTAAATGGAGAAGATTTATCAGAGGGGCGTTATATGCAAAATAGAATGTTTTTCGAAGGAATTACAAGAACTCCTAAGGATTATTCACTAAAACCAGAATCTTTAGAAGAAGCTACTGAAGACATCCAATGGAATTTTGAGGAAATCGAAGCAATGTTTACCGAAGAAATGGCGTTAGCCGAAGCTAGACGGTGTTTAAGTTGCAATCATTACTGTTCACATTGTCAGGATTTTCCTGCAATTTATTCTGATTTCACGGCTGGTGAGGTTGGTTCCAAGCAAGGCTTTACAACCGTCGTAGCGTGGACAGAAAGAGGTAAAGAAATTATTGAAAGATCCATAACTCAAGGATTATTTGAAGAGGGTAGCGTTAATGAGGACGAATTGAAGAAAGCAATCAATCTGAAATCAAAGAGAGAAATGGAAATCTTAGAAAGAACTCCCCGACAACAAGTCTTAGATTACGTAACCCTTCAAGGTCCGACTACGATTAGCAACATTTCCAAAACCTTAAATTTAGAGACCAAAAAAGTTCGATATGAAGCTTTACGATTGGTTCAATTGAATCAAATTGAGATGAACATTGAACCGGGTTTAGAAGAGCCAATGTTTTCACCTGTATGTGAAGATTAACGAATTAAAAAAAATATTAAAAAATAAGAGGTATAAATTATGAATTTCGACCAAGAATTAAACGTGTGTGGCTTAGTTTGTCCAGTACCTGCGTTAAAAACCAAGAAACAACTTATGAAAATGCGACCAGGTACCGTCTTAAAAGTAATAACAGATTATAAGCCCGCGTCTGAATCGGTTCCACGTGATTTAGCAAAAACTAAGCACAAACACTTAGGGACGGATTTTCTCGACGATGATGAACTCTGGCACATGTATTTTGAAGCTGTAAAGTAAGAACAAAATCAATATTTCTTTTTATTTCTTTTTTTAACTTATTTCTTTAAAAATAACATACTAATCCTCCAAATTTGTCAACGATAACACCAGCCTCGGATTCTTTACTGACGATTTTAGTTTTAATCTCCAGATTTTTTGCGATTTGTAAAATTCGATGTGTTTTATTTCTATTTTTTGGATTTTTTAGAAATTCTTCGGTGAGAATAATATAATTTGGTTTAGATAAATTAGGATTTTGTTTTATAAGTTTAAGTTCATGATCGATTTCTCTCCATGTATAAAGAATCTTTGAGAACTTTTCATTTTTATTTATAATTTTTGCTAGTTCTGCTAATATCAACAAACCTTCTTGATTCGAAGTTTTATCAACTATGCCTTTAAAATGTTCTTGCGTTTTTAGGTAATATACATCCTTTTGAGTTTTTGCTTGATTTCCTATGATCTTAGAAAAAACAACCTGATTACCTCCATTTTTTATTAACCATGAATGATGTTTATTAACGTGATTAAGAAACTCATCTGAATATTCTTCTTTTGGAGGGGAGAGTAATATTACGCTTCTTATCCCTTCTTTAATTACAGGTCTTAAAGTATTAACGATTTCCTCGTGAAAATGAAATAATTGCTTCTTATCTTGATTTCTTCTCTTCCTTCCGCGATTGATTTTTGAGTGCAGTCTAATAGTCTCACTGAATATTCTCCAAAATATCGCGTCATTATCGTGTAATCCAATAAGAATTGCTATTGGATGACCTCGTTTTACTCGTTTTTTTCTTTTTTTAGCCATATTAAAGTAGATAGTTTAATGTTTACTAATTTTTTTATATTCTGATTAACACTTTTTTAAAATATTACTTCAAAGTTTTTAATCTTAGTTTTATCAGTTTACCTTATGGAAAATAATTTTGAAAAGTATGGTGATAAATTTCAGCAAAAGTCTAAATACATAAGAAATAAATTACCAAGGCATGTTCTAGATTGGGGAAACAAACCTAAAACCTATAAAGTATATTCACACGCTATCAAAAAAATAAAGCTACCAGAACCTAATTTTGATCCGGCTATAGAATTTTGGAGCGTAATTAAAAATCGACATTCAACCAGGAAATTCAGTACTGAACCTATGTCAATGATGGATTTAAGTTTGTTTCTATTTGGTATGTCTGGATTAAACAGGATTTTTCCGCAATATGCATTTAGAACGGTGCCTTCTGCGGGAGGATTATATCCTATCGAAATTTACCCCGCAATTAATAATGTTCAAGGCTTAGAAAGAGGCCTCTACCATTATGATATTCAAGAACATTCGCTCAGCTTATTAAAAGAAGGAGATTTTCGAGACAAAGTTGCTAAAATGTGTCTTGATCAAAATATAGCTTTTACCTCAGCAATAAATTTTATATGGACTGCGATGATTGGACGCTCTCAATGGAAATACTTGCAGAGATGCTATAGATATATCTATTTAGACGCAGGACATGTTGGCCAGAATCTTTATCTGATTGCTGAAGCGCTTGGTTTGGGAGCATGTACGATTGGTGCGTTATATGACGATGAGTTAAATCAATTTCTCGAAATCGATGGAAGGAATGAAACTACGATATATGTTGGCGTCGTAGGAAAAATATAAAAAAAAAGTGAGAGTTAGGTTATTATTTCTTTCTGCCTCTCATAAAAATTAAAATTAGAACAGCTGCGAGAGCGCCTAATCCGATAACTAGTCCAATAATTAATCCTAGGATAAATGGATCTAATGGAACAGCAGGAAGTTCTGCTGAACTGCATATATTATTTTCAAATACATTACCGGAACTTCCAGTTTCATTATAGCAAACATCATTATTTAGTAAAATGTTTCCTATAACAAAGTTATTGTTGCTTGTATCTAGAAAAACCCCATTAGTATTTCCACTTGCTGTATTGTAGGTAATGAAATTATTATTGCTCGAATCCAAGTAAATTCCATGTAGTCCATTATTATTAGCGGTGTTTTGAGTGATTAAATTACTATCGCTAGAATCTAAATAAATCCCATGTTCAAGATTATTATTCATTGTATTCGCAAGGAAAACATTATTATCAGAGTTCCCTCGGGTGTAAATCCCACTCAAGTTATTAGAATTGAAATAATTACCTTGTAATAAAAGAGATATACTATTATATATTTCAATTCCATGTTCACCATTGTCAAATACATTGTTACCCTTTATATCTACAGAGTCAGAAGAATAAATGTACATACCTCTCCCATGATTAAAATGCACTGTGTTATCATGGACATCGTTATTATCAGATGATGTGTCAATCAACATTCCATCATCGGAATTGTTAAATACTGTATTGGATGATATAATATTGTCAGATGCTCCAGCAAGTTGAATACCATCATCTCCATTAGTATATATATTGTTACTTAAAATTGAATTGTTATGTGAGTTGCCAAGATTGATTCCTTCAAGAGTATTATGATGCAATTGGTTAGTTTGAAATAAATTAAAATCGCTATTTCCAATTACATAGATTCCATATAGAGATTCAGAAATATCATTGGTTAATAGTTCGTTTCTGTTTGAACCTCCATCTAGCAGTACACCGCCGTTAATAAAGGTATTGGAAGTTAGAGAATTATCATTTGCATTACTAAACTCCAATCCATAACTAGTACTATTAATTATAGTGTTTCCAGATATGGTACAAAGGTCACTAGTTGCTAATATAATGCCATCTGTTGTACTTCCATAGATATCATTGCTCGTAATAGTTGTATCGTTAGATAAAACACATAAAACTCCAATATCACTATTATCTATTAAATTTCCGGTTATAGTATTAAAAGGGCTATCATCAAGATATACCCCATAACCAACAGTATTAAGGATATCATTATTATCGATTAGGCAATCCCTACAATTATCTATCGTCACGCTATTATAAACACTGTTAGTTATGAAATTATTAATAAATGTAATATCTTCAGAATTAACAAATGTTACAGTATATCCACATGCAGTAAAATTATTCTGTGTCAATGAAATTTGGCTGCAATTAAGAATAATTACTGCCTGATATAGAACACCTAATAAATTTTCTTCGATAACCCCGTTCGTAGTGTTAGCCATAAATATTGATGGAGCACTATCGAGATTAGTAAAGGTACAGTTTTCAATTCTAAAATAAGCCCTTGAGTTTGCTATTACTAAAGCAGCACCAGTTGTGATTTGGAAAAGATGATCTTCTATAATATATGGGTCTCCAGAAGTTCCAGAACCAGTACATACTCCCGCAGCTAATTGTATTGCCCAATCTTTTGTTGGGTCAATTGCATCTATCTCTACCACAGAATTATATGTAGCAGAAGATCTCAATCCTCTAAGTTCTGATTCTCGAGTTGATGTAATTGGACTATTCATCTGTAAGAATAGTAAGGCAAAGGTAAGAAAGAAGATCGATGTTATAAAAATAATACTTGATTTTTTTTTTGATATCATTTTTTTCTCTCATTTTTTATTAAATTAAATTGGGTTGAATAAGAACTTATGAGTGTACTTTTTATTTAAATTTATGTTCCTCATTTAAATAATATCTGCCTCCTACAAAGAAAGAATAGGAATAATTTGTAAAATTTTTTGAATGGTTAATATTAAACTTTAAGAATGGATCTTTCATAACATCAATTAGTTATTTTAGAAATTTCAAGATCTAATTAAATAAAGATGGAGTGTAATTTTAATGCCCGAACCAATGAGGCGCTCAAAAATAGGCACTAAACTCGATAAATATTTCCATAAAATTTTTAATCCGAGTCATATTGCGTATACCATATTCTTTTTCATTGAAGTTCTAATCCTAATACTGTTTTTCTTTTTAGGTAGCACAAGCTTAGGCAATATAGGTTTATTTTTAGCTACGACCTTCTCTTTCTCTTTCATTATATTAATGTTACTGGGTGGATATTCTAAATTTGATCGGTATCTTTTTACAAAAAGCTTAGATCAGCAGAAAACACTGATTTTTATTGGTTCTTTAGGTTTTAGTTCTATTGTAATTCTGTTGTATTTTTTATTTGGGAATTCCACGCAGATTCCTATTGAATTTTTGGGATGGGATTACATTCTTCCGGGTTTTTACATATTAATATACTTTGGGTGGAACATGGCTCAAATCTTTTTTTTAAAGTCTAGTTTTGAACATATCTCCGATAGAGTAAATGCTAAGATACTGCCAAATAGGGAGTCAAAAAGAAATAAGACCTTTAGCGTTATGTTTTTAATCTTGGCTCTTTTAGTACCGGTATTAGCTCAGTTGGGAACCTATTTTGCATTCATTCCATTTTTTGAACCTCAAAACCCAGGTGATTCTTTAGAACCTCTCTGGTGGTTTAATGGATGGAATATTGCGATGTACGTTTTAATCCTCTTAATTTCCTACCGACTAGTTTTTCTACACATAAAAAGCGTGAAAAACGATACTCAGAATATATTTTCCTCGGTCTTTTTCATTTTGATTTGGTTAATTGCTTGGTATAGATCATTTAGTTTTATTAATTCCTTTAGGAGCGTTACTGAAGCATTAGGTATTGATGTTTTTCGGGCAGTTATCGACGTGTTATTGATGATTTTTACTGCAGTTTTAGTTATTCGAGGTTTAGGTAGCAGAACTTTTAAATTTCGGATTTTTAATCCCAACAATTTAGCCTTTTTTCTATTTGCTTTCACATTAATATATATTGAAGGTCAAATTGTTATGATAACTGGAGCTGGTTCAATCTCTGGAACTTATACAAGTCGTAGCCAAGTCAATTTAACGAACAATTTTGTAGCTTTATTGATTACAATAATCTTTTATTGGTTTTATTCAGAGTACGTATTAGAGAAAAAAGGTTTGATAGTGAAAAAGTTATTCAAGCAGGAAGAAGTCATTCAAATTGTCACCGATTTCAAAACTTATCTTATAAATAGCGGTGCGCTCGATTCTAATAAAGTTACTGATTGGGAATTTCAAAATTACCTCAAAAATAAGAAGTTAATCCATGATGAAATAGAAGATATAGAAGAACTCAAAAATTCAGATGAGACAAATGATGTAGAAGAACCCCAAGAAGAACTGTAAATCGAGTCTAAATTGGTAATAGAGTTTTTAAATATCAAAATTTTCATATTTTTTTAAGATTAAATCGAGATCTTCTTCGTCATCAATTAGCTCGTTAAAATATTTGATTAAAATTTTAATTAATGTCCTGGGATTTCCTTGAGTGTGGTCGAAAATATTTTTTAGCGCGAGTTTATTTAAAGGGAAGTAGCGATCTTCAAAAACTTGCGTAAATTCGTTGCATTCAATACTATTATAGAATTTACTCATAGTATTCGTGTAGAAATCAAATATGTCATCTTCATTAAAATTCTTTAGAAAAAGAGGTTCTTTGATTAATGGCACCAATTCTGAATCGAAGTCTTGATATTTTTTCTTGATTTGTTCTAAGGACTCAATCGATTTCAAAGTAATTATTATACGTAATCCTTCAATCTTTTGCAACTGAATTATTTTAGTGAAGATTTTCTCTGAAGCGATATCGTTTGGAGACTTTTCAGTTCCATATAACCAACTTGGGTCGAATATTTCTTCGGGGGCGTCGTCTTGTGGTTTCATTATTTTAATTATTTTTTCGAAATCGTCGATAAATAGAATCGTTCCCAATTTAGAGTTTTCAATAAGTAACCTCAACAGAATATAAGCATTTTTACCTTTATGAAGATCGTGAGAGAGTTTTAAGGTTGATAGTTCTTTTGCGTCCATTAATTTACCCAATAACCATCGTTCAGCTTCAATTTTTTTATACGGATCTAATTGATGAGTTATAATTCCATTTATTGCATCGATTAAGGTTTCGGCTTCTATTTCGCAATATTTCGTAGATAATTGTTTGATGGCTGTCTGCTTTACTTTCTCAACATCGACTACGTGGAAAAACCCATATTTCTTCTCTAAAGCGCCCCAATTTTCACATAATTGATTTACAACGAATTTTAAAGGTCCTATTCCAAGATTTTCAATGAATTCAGAGTAAATATTATAAAAAAACTTCCTATAAACCGATACCAGCGAAATGTAAAAAGTATTGTAGTAATAAAGATTGTTTTTTAAAGCCCAAAATAGATGAGTTTTCCCGGAACCAACATCACCGATGATAGGAAGGATAAAGTTATTGTTTTGTTTGATAATAGATTTGATATTTCTAATAAGATTATCTCTGGATTTTACTAAATCTAACTCTTCTTTAATTTCACTTGTACTTACAAACTTTTTGAAAGGATTATTTCCCCATCTTATTATGTTGAGTAATCTTGCTTCATTATTTTCGTGTAATATCATCTTTTCAAATATTTACAATCGATTCTTATTTATCTAAGAACCACAATATGTTAATTACAAGTTAAGCAATATAAAATTGTTGATAAAGTTAAGTAATATGATTTACCTATATTTGAATAAGAAGAGTAAAATCTTGAATTGCTCTTGAGGAGCTTTAAACTTTATTATCCTAGCTCTTTACCAAAGCCCTTATAAACTAAATAAGCTGATATAGTGGTTAATGGTGGAAAAAAAAACATATGAAAAGTCCTGTAAAGTTGATTTTCAATCCAAGTATTATATAATATTAAGAAAAAAACCATTAAGAACTCCAAAAACACACTAATTATAAACATATGAACTCTGCGTTTCAGTATTACGCCCTCAAATACAATCAACATCCTTAACGATAGATATACCTGAGGAAAGACTATAAATAATACTAGATAGCTCCAACTGATAATAAGAAAATCCCAACTAAAAATCGGTATCCAATTAGTACTTGAATCAAATCTTATCCCCTCAAAATAAATTCCTACCCATAGAACATAAATTGAAGATATACCATAAAATACAATCCCAAGACTTAACTTCCAATAAATGGTTTTCTTGTCAACATTTATAAGTAGCCAACTAAAAATCACTAAAACACCTTGACTGAAAATGAAGGTATATGTTCCAAACACATAAATAAGGTATGAAAAAGTCCAATTTAAGAGGATTACTGATAGATAAACTAAGAAATATGTGAGTGAAATCAATACAAAAACACTGCTTAGAGTAATCGTTAACCGATTTTTTGCTCTTTTTAATAGTTTAAATGCAAAGAATGAACCATAAAAAATAGGCCAAATTTGAACTATAGAAATAAATATAATTCTTTCAGTTAGAATACTTTGAACTAACAAGCTATTCACGCTAAATTTGAGAAGCCATTTTAATCAAAAATTAATTATTTAGATTCTATATAATATTTAAGTTTTTAAATAAAAATATAACATATTTTGCTAAAGTTTCAACTCTTCTATTCCTAAAATAATGATATATTTAACATCGGTTAACGATTTCTTGACATTCATGTAGGGCTCAAAAGAAACCGAAAGATCCTCGTTTTTATCTCGTCCAACGATTAGGCAATCGTAAAAAACAGGATCAATTCTTTCATCGATAACTACTCTATCCGCAACGATAACTCCGTTTCCAACAAGAGCCACGGGATTCCTAACCATCTCTTCCTTAAAAAATTCTAAATGGTTGATTCCATAATGATAATCGTCTAGATAAAGAGCTGCCGTATTAAGTTTGTTTAAAGTGTAGGGAAAAGCGTCCGAAAATTGTCCTTCGTCGTAAATCTGCATTATATCCTCTGAAATTAGAATTGAATATTCAATAGACTCAAAATCCTCGTACCACTGAGCTTCAATTTTACGAGAAAAGGCGGTTTTTTTATTGTAATTTAATTCAAAGCCTACTCTAAAACCTTCGGTTATAAAAATACCTTCTGAGTTCGAAATTTTTAGATTGTCGGAGAATATAATAGAATCGTTGTCATCTTTACACCGTGTAATTATTGAACCTTCAAATTCTCCATCTAAATGTATCCCTTTCACCGAATCGAATAATATTCTGTTGTCTATGTTACTCATAATTATTATTAAATCAAGATCACTTTTTCCTAACAACTAATTATACTATCAAATATATAAATATAATAATATCTAAATATAAAGTAGAATGGGTTCAATTAGGTTATCCAATAAAATCTCTGAATTGTCTAAAATAGAATTACTTCAAAGAGCAAATGATTACATTTTTTCTACTGGTTTAAACGACGGCGCTTCAAAACTATGCAAAGCGAATATGAAATACGGTTTAGCACAATTTCAGCTCATTCAAGAAAAATATGGATTTGAACCTAAGGCGACTTTTATCTCCTCTCCTGACGAAACTATTTCGAGGAACAATTTCCGATGGAATTCCGGGCTTGGTTATGGAGGGAGATTAAATTGGGGCTCTGGAAACGATAAAATTGTTTTTTTAAATATTAAACCTAATTGCTGTGGAATATTGGTAGGCGGGTTAGAAGTATTACCAGATGCTTATGAAATCATAAAAAAGATAGATAATGTAAAGAGTACAGAATTATACAGTGGAGAAGTGTTATTAAATTGGGATTATGGGGTATCTAATCACTTCATTAACTGTTATGAAACGAAAATCCTCTCAGACATAGATTTACCTCCATATATTTTTATGATACATGGTTCTGCTCCGGAATTTCGAGACGATAGGTATGGTTTAGGCTTGTACATTGACAATTCAAAATCTCTAATGGATCATGCTATCAAAGAACCCACTGATTTTGGATATCAATATATATTGCTTGATTCTGAGGCAAAAGAATATCTTGAATTTAACAAAAAAGCGTTAAATTTTTCAAATGTAAAAAGAGAGATAATAGCTATGAATTTGTTCAGTTCTGATTTCGAAGTAATATGCAATACTCCTCACCAATTTTTGAAAGATTACAATAATATGTATTTAGGATCCAACTGTACCGATGAGGGGGATATCTATCCTACCACATTACGGGCAGATTTAGCAGGATACCTTTTTAGAGGACGCAATAGTTTTTCAAAGATTACATTAAAAAATAATGGTTTCTTGGAAAGAGCAGAAAAATTTGAATTATTAGATCTATTAATGAATGCGAATTTATTACCCCATGGTGGAGGATATATGTTACCTGACATTAGTCAGGTGCAGAAAGTTTTGGAATATAAACACCAGAGGTATTTTGCGTGTGAATTGTTAAAAGATAAAAATAAGTTAAAGATCGTCCGCAATGTAAAGGAATTACAATTCGAGTACAGAGGAAGAGACGTAATTCTTAAAACGATTCAACTGGAACTTGGAGATATCATTGCTCGATTAAATCCAATATTTTCTTTGAAATTATAACCTATTCTATTTTTGCTCCCGAGGGGATTTCTTTATCAGGTGTTAAAACAGATACGATATCCCCATCAACAGCAGCAAGAAGCATTCCTTGGCTTAGAATCCCCCTCAGTTTTCTCGGTTCTAAATTCGCTAATATTACGATCTTTTTACCTTTTAGTTCGTCTGCTTTATACTGTTCAGCAAGACCTGCAACTAATGTCCGCTTTTCGTCTCCTAAAGCAATAGAGAGCTTATATAGTTTGTCTGCTTTAGGGACTTTTTCCACGCTCTCTATGAGGGCTACTCTTATATCTAATTTTTTAAATTCTTCGTACGATACCAATTCTTTACCACCTAATTTATCTTTACTTTCTTTAATTTCTTCAAGTTGATTTTTAATTTCGTTAATGTCGAGTTTTTGGAAGAGAGGTTCCGGTTTTTTAATTTTTTGTCCTTCTTTTATAGAATTCTCGTTAATCGTATCCCATTTCAAATCGTTCGACGTTGGGATATTTAAATAGGACAATATCTTTTCCGCAGTTTCAGGAATAAAAGGACTTAATAAAACACCAAACGCGTAAACAGCTTGAGCGCATACATTAAATACATGTCCCGCAGCACTTTTATCCTTTTTGATCAAATGCCAAGGGGCTTTACTATTAAGATAAACGTTCCCTTCTTTTCCAAAATTAACAATATCTCTTAAAGCTTTTCTTAATTTAAAATTACTTATATTTTCTCCAATTTCAAATCCAATGCTGTTTACAAGTTCGATGAATTTTTTGTCGGTATCATCGTACTCTAACTTTTTTGGTATGATTCCTTTGAATTGTTTATCAATGAATGTTAAGGTTCTATGAATAAAGTTTCCGATGTTATCGTTTAATATTTTAATGTTATTTTCAAATTCTGACCATAAAAACGAGGTATCACTCGTTTCTGGGCGATTATATAATAAAGTAAAACGCCAATAATCTAGAGGAGCAATTTTTAATGCCTCATCGATCCAGATTCCAATTCCTCTCGATTTAGAGAATTTATCGTTTTCGTACATCAAGAACTCTGTGGAAGATACGTTATAAGGAAGCGTTAATTTCTCACCTTCGCTTTTATCTTTGTTGAAAGCTAACAATAATCCTGGAAATACGATAAGATGAAAAATGATATTGTCTTTTCCAATAAAAAAAACTGTTTTCGTGTTAGGATCTTTCCAAAAATAATCGTATTTTTTTTCGTCTTTAACGATATTATCAGCCCATTCTTTTACAGCTGAAACATAGCCTAATACGGCTTCAAACCAAACGTAAATAGTTTTATTATCGGCACCTTCAAAAGGCGCAGGGATACCCCACTCTAAATCTCTGGTAATAGCTCTTTCAGGAATGCCTTCTGCTAAGCTATTTAAACACATCTGTCTTGCATTCTGAGGAATTATCTTGTTTTGGTTTATTAAGTTTTTCAATTGATCCTGCAATTTAGGAAGATCTAAATACCAGTGTTTTGTTTTTCGGAGTACGGGAGTATTACCACATATTGCACAGCGAGGTTTTTTTAATTCTAACGGTGTTAATAATTTTTGACATTTATCGCATTGATCACCTCTTGCGTTTTCGTATCCACAGTGAGGACAAACTCCTTCAACAAAGCGATCTGGAAGAAAAAACTTATCATTCTCACAATAAAGCGTTTCTAATTCCTTTTCAAACACATATCCATTTTTCTGAACATCCAAGTAAAATTTCTGCACAAAATCGATGTGAGTTGGATTATGCGTGATCGTGTAATTATCGTAAGAGATTTGCCATTTTTCGAATAATTCTTTGATTATATTATGATATTTGATTGCTAATTCCTTTGTAGGAACATTTTGTTGTTTCGCTGCTACGGCAACGGGTGTTCCATGAGAATCAGATCCCGAAACAAATACAACTTCGTCTCCTTTTAGCCTACAAAACCTCGCAAATACATCAGAGGACAAGACGCTTCCAATCATGTTCCCTAAATGAGGTATAGCATTTACATAGGGCCACGCTGAAGTAATTACCCATTTAGTAACCTCATTCTTCGACATCTTGTCTTACCTCCTTCTTTTGATTGGCATAGTGTGAGTTTTTGTTTATATTTATTATAACTAATAATGATTGTTAAAGTAATCTACTTTATTATTTCAACTTTATGTGAAAGAAAGAGGTTGAGTACTAGTTGTTCATTTGAAAGTAATCTGCGCTCCACAATTTCTACACGCATTGATTTCGTTGTGCATTTTATTTAAGCATGGTTCGTGGTAATAAGCTCCACATTTTTCGCATTGAAATACTTTATAATCGCCTAAAAATATGCTATGACAAAACGTACAAGATGCATCGATTTTATCGATTTCAAGTTCTGGAATCAGAGTCATTTTTGTGACATCTATCCCGCTTTCATCAATTAATTTTATTTTTGGCTCTTCTACATCAACCTTTTCTTCAACTAATTTTGATGCGGTAGGAGGAAGTTCTAATAAGAAAAAGCAAAACGGGCATCTGAATACATTTTCCTTATATTCTGTTTTCTTTGCCCACATGGCAACACAAGAAAGATGCATCGGTCTTTCACAAGATGGGCAATATCGTCCCTCGCTATAAAAATCGGCTCCTGTTATTTGAGCTTTCACAGAATGACAAATCTGGCATTTTTCTTGACCCCGTTCTTTGCTACTCATCATTAAACGAATATCTAATAGATTAGGTCTTCTGAGTTGTAAAGCTATCTCGCTAATCAATGGAGCTATTTCGCTTTTTTTATCTGGTGAAAAATAATCGGTAGAAGTTTTAAGTTCTTTTTTCGAAGCGTATGAGGCTCCAGCATTTAATAAAGCTTTTGAATTGTTAAAAAAACCATATTGACCTCCAGTAATTTTAGCTATTTTCTTCAAAATACTTTGAGAATGGTCTTCAGTTTTCCCTAATTGACACACATCAACATATACTCCCAAACCTTTTGTTATTTCAATTATTTTCTGGATTTTATCACTATATTCTAGTTTATTATCAGAGATAATGAAAATCCTGTTTGTTTTACCGCCTAATTTTCGCACCTCTCCAACTAAAAATTGAACTGAAAATGCGAGACCCTCATTAAGCGAGCCATTCCCAGAAATTTGAATTCTGTTTAAAGCTTTTAATAATTTTTCTTCTTCGTAACTAAATGGAATTAATTTAGCGACATTTGCCCCAAACGAGAGTATGGCTATACGATCCTTAGGATCTATTAGGAATTTCTCGTGAATAAACCTTTTTGCGGTTTCTAATGCAACTAATAATCGATTAGGTTTGAAATCCTTCCTTACCATAGATCTTGAAGAATCTATAAGAATAACGCAGTCTTCTATCTTTATTAAATCTTGCACTTTCTTATTTTCTATAAAATCATCAATGAATTTAAAAGTATTAAAAAAAAAAAGTCTTAAATAGATTACTATTCACATGTGAAATTATTATTACTTTAAATTCAAATTAAATCATTTCTTACTCAGAAATTTGTAAGCAAAAATCGCGTAAACCTTTATTGCTCTAATAAAATCTAAAATCTCAATATTTTCATCTATTGAGTGAGCGTTTCTTGATTTACCAGGTCCGAATAAGATAGTTTGTGGACAGTATCCGTCGTTACGTATAAATTTCGCATCAGCAGAACCGGGCATAAGAAAAAAAAATGGTTTTTTCTCGTAGATCGTTTCCACAAGCTTATAAAAATCACGTAAATCGTCTGATTCTTCCCAATTTTCCCAATAAGAGCCTTCAGAAGCCGTTACTACTTTAATCTCTACAAAAACTTCCCCCGGAGGACTGGTTGAATCATCCTTTACTATATATCCTACATCATCCCTAATAAGTTTCTTTAAAGCCTCTATAATGGGTTCGACTTGTTGATTTGGTAAAAGTCTTACATCAAGAATAGCCTCACAAGAATCGGGGATTATATTCTCTTTAATACCTCCCTTTATCATTGTAAGCGCTTTTGAATAACTAGTAAGAGATTGGAGTAAGCTTTGAATTTCAGGTTGTTCGTTTAAGATTCTGTTAAAAAGATCTTCGCTTGGAAAAGAATCTGCTATTAATTTTTTGAGTTTTTCTAATTTAATCGGCGGTTCGCTTTTAGGGATATAGTCATCGATTTTATCTAGTTTTTCAATGATTTCGCTCATCATATAAATTGCATTTTTACTTATTGCAGGGAATGAAGAATGGCCTGAAATCCCACATGTTTTTATTTTTATGATAAGACGCCCCTTTTCCCCTACATGAATTACTTTAGTAAGCGGAAAAAAATCTGTTGCTTCCCCTATCACCGCAAAATCACACTTTATAGACTTTAATGGATTATCAATGCACCAACCAGTCCCAAATTCTCCCCCTGTTTCCTCATCAGCTACGGCGTTTAAAATTAAATTTCCCGTAACTTCTATCTTTAACTCTTTTAAAATTTTTAAGGCAATAACCATAGCGGCTAACCCTCCTTTCATATCAATAGTGCCTCTACCATATATAAACTTATTCCGCTTTATCACAGCAGATAATGGGGGATATTTCCAATCTTCTTCTGAACCGGGAGGAACCGTGTCCATGTGCCCATTAAATAACAAATTTCTACCATCAAAGGATTCGTTTAAATACGCTACTAAATTGGCGCGATTATTCCCAAATGGAAAGATATCGGTTTTAACGCCTATTTTTTTCAGATATTCTTCGATAATTAAAGCTACATTTTTTTCATTTCCAGGCGGATTGATTGAGTCGCTTTGTACAAGTTTCCTCAAGAATTCTATATATTCTTCTTTTTCTTGCTCAATTTTGCTTATGATTAATTCTTCACTCATACTCTTATTTAACCATCTTCATATTTAATTTTTTATCGTATCATATAATCGGAATATCTTGTCATTTAGTAATCTATCGAATAAATTTAATATAAATTGGCAAATTTTAATATTCTTAAATTATTTAATAACTAAAATATTGACAATAACGGTTGGTTTTTTTGATTCAACGACGAAAAAAGGATGTTAAAAGAATTATAGTGGCAAGCATATTTATGTTTTTTATGCTGTTAGCAAATATTCAGATTTTTAGTAATTTTAATTTTGATGCAAATAATAACCAAGACCAAAATTGGTTAAATAACGATAATAATGTTAAGCTTTCTGATATTGACCCGTATCTAACAGATTACTATATTACGGGTTCAGGGGACAATCAAGATGTTAGAATTTACGCGTTAAATAGTTCCGACTCGAACGATAATAATCAAGAATCTTTTGACATTCCTTCTATGTCAACTACGGATCCAACATACTTGACATACGGAAATTTCAATTTCACATTCCAGAACAACTTCACAACTGATTATGTAATTGAAGACACGGACGCGTTATATGCAGATGATTTTATAAAATTTGTTTTTAATGAAGGTACTTCGTCTATGAGTATTAATACTGGAACTAACCTTGATCCTATAAATTTTAATAATTTGCGATTAGAATCTTCAGGTGGTATACTGAATTTTACAATTTCCTCAGATTTTGCTAGTACTATCTACGATGGATCTTTATTCGATGTTAATTTCGATCGATCTCTGATATTAGGTTTAATTTCAAAATTTTCAAGTAGTCTTAATAGTAGCGCCTTTTTAACCTTAAAAATGTTTGATATCTCTGACTTTACTTGGATAAATGTAACTGATAGGATGTTTATAAATTACAGTTTAGGCATCCAACCCTTCGAAGAACGATTTGCCAATGAAAATCTAAATTATATTAACTCCTCTGATATTAGTCAAATACAATTTTACCTCCAAAAATACGATTCTCCTGATTTTATCTTTACATTAAGAGATTTCGAAATGGCGTCTACTTATGGATTTGATTTGCCAATCTCCGAAAGCAAGCAAGTGGCTTTAGAATTTGATTTAAAGGGAAAAAGTTCGACGATTAACGGTTTTTACGCCTGGATTAGAACTTTAAACCTCACTAAAGCCGTAAACGCAGAATTAAACATAACTTTATACGAAGCAAATGCTACAATACCACGAACTCAACTAAATTTAGCTACAAACAATCTAGAACCTAATAATGCTAAACTTATTGATTCGATGATAATTGGTTTTAACGAATACCATGGAGATTCTTTATCCTACTTCGAATTTAATCATGCAAATACTCAAAACCTTAAACTTTACAACTATTTTGTAGTGATAGCATCGAATCATACTGAAGAGATTTTTAGTTTAGTTACGCTTCCCCGGCAAACCTATGGTGATCCAGATTCTCAAGTAGATCATCAATTAAGGACTTCTGAAAACAGTGGATCTACGTGGAATATCGCTAAAAAACAAGTGCCCTCATCACCATTATATCTCTCCGAAATATTAGACGCAGCCGCATTTAGATTGAATGTAACTAGGGCATATATGCCTTCAGACTTTACTAACCCTTATGATAGTCAAGACACATTAAAAATTCAAGATATTCCATTAAATAATAGCGTTTTTAGCGATCCTCCTTATGATGTAAGTTCATCCCTAACTTGGGGAAAAGGTCATTGGAATAGCAACTTTACAACTGATATTATCAATGATGGTTCTTACAATTTTCCAATAGATCTTGCTTGGAATCAAAGTATTATCGGAGGATTTGAATTTAATGTTAGTTATTCAGTAAAGGCATATTGGATAGAAAACGCAAATAGTTACTATAATGTATCGTATGATACAACTCCTGAATGGCAGTTAAATTTCACGCTAAACCTCGCAGATCCGAACCTAAACGATTGGAACTTCCATGAATTTTGGTTTGTGTATCCGAACGATTATAGTGCGCACAATTTAACAAATCCGAATTATGACGGTATTTACGGAGAAGTATTGAACAAAACAGGAGAGGAACGCAGTTTACTCTCCAAACCCTCATATGATTATACACCTGTTCCAGACTACATTGTTAATGGTATAAGCGGTCAGTATTCTCTGGAGCTAAATAGTAGTAATCTCATTTATGATACGCATAGTTACATCAACTATGACGACATATTGTGGGAAACAAATGGCTTTATGTACGGAGATAACATCTCTATTAGCCTTGACATTCAAGGACCTGGTGGTGCGCCGCCTTCTACGGGAAATGCTAATGCAATTTTATTTTATCCAGATAATAGCACTAAATTTCCTGGAGCTGAAATGAATTCTGGGGTTGGAGTCATCGATGGTAATTATCTCATATACGATTTTAACAACCAAACAATTCTAGATGTTACTCAAGATACACCACTTCTTGGAAACTATTATTTAGGTTTCTTTTGGGAGAACGGCTCCGCAATTGGATGTCAAAAGCTTAAATTATATATTGATGCTTACGATGTCGATATGAACGATTTCTATTACGAACCAGACTCTGACCAAAACACGCTGGATGCATTTGTACATAAAATAGGTCTTACAGAATTTTCAATATTAATTGCTACTGTAAATGTTACTGATGATGGGTACTATCCTGATTTTTACGCTGTTAATGACTCCGATGTTAATCAAGAATATATTCAAGAAATAAACGAAGAAGAAATACCGATACTAGTAGAAACTTTTTTACAAAATGAAACAATCTTGAATCCTAGCGAAGATATTAGAATTGGCACTCGAATTCGTAATTTACACGGATTTCTTGAATTAGAAGTGAAATTAAATGTTCAATTGGTATCTTTAGTTAATGAAGAATGGATAATTGCTGAAAAAACTTCAGGGATTAAAACGTTAAATCCTAGTATTGATCCTAATGGTGCTGATACACAAGAGTTCTTTGTTGATCTAACAATACCTACCCTGTTTGGAGATGGAATTTGGCAAGGTGTCAATGCTCCTATACGAAAAGGAGGAGCAAAAACGAAGGTCACGATTTTCTTTGAGTATAACGGAGAAAGTCATGAAGTTGATACTTTTGAGAGTAGCGAGTATTCATTAATAATAAATAGCACCCAAGCTGAGTTTGAAGGTTATATAATTGCTTTGAAGTCTAATACTGAAATTTCAGCCGCTGGAATATTAAAACCTTTCGAAAGAGACGAATGTTTATACCTACCAAATCAAACAACATTCGTAATTAATGTATTTGATAGAAATTTCGTTAGCAGCTATAACCAATTCATTAGCTCGTTCTCCTTGAAAAGAAATAGCAAATTCTCAGATATCGTAATTGATCCTGAAACACCAATATACGGCCAAAAATTTAACATAAGTTCTGTTTTAAGTACTGAGTTTGGTGATGAAATTCCAAACGAAAATATTACACTCCAATTCTTAGATAATGATTTATGGGAAAACCTTTCGACTCAAATCGCAGATATTAATGGAACGACAAATTTTGAAATCGATACATCTTCATTACCGAGTGAAGACCAGTTTAAATTTCGGTTAACTTGGCATGGGGATCAATACACTTTAACAAATTCACGTAACATTACCGTAACTTTGTTTCGAGCATTTAACGACATATCATTACGGATAACCTCGAATGTAGATCAGTTGTTTAAAAACGGTCAATCGATGATACAGATAACTTTAAATAACATAGGTGATTCTGAGCTCAATGTGCTAAGTTCTAATATTTCTATTCAAATCTCTCCCGTTTTAACGTATAGTATTGTGCAGATCGATTATTTTACGCTAGCACAGTTTAAACCGGGAGATACTACGGAGATATTGATAAAAATTGACATACCAGCTATCGATCAAATGAGCATTTTAGTATCTATCGGTGTAAGAAATGAAATAACTCAAGAGGAAGTAACATTTCAAGCCTCTGAAATATTTGATATCTATGACGCTGTTCTTGATAATTTAATCATCGGCTTTTTTACATTAATAATGATTGGTATTTTCGTGGTAGTGTGGGCAGTGATGTTTATTTACGTAAGAAGAACAATCAAGAAAATTGAAACTCCTTTTGAAGAACCGATTAAAACCAAACCAAGGAGAGGAAAATATGTATCTGTGAGCGAACTACCATCCGAAGATACGGAAGAAAAAATAATGGAAACTCCGACGAAAAAACAGAAAAAGCTAAGTAAAAAGAAACTTAAAAAACAAAAAATCGTAGAAGAAGAAAAACCCAAACCCGCGACAGATTTAGATTCTTTATTAGAAGAAAAAGGTCTTAAGGATAAAGAATAAATCTTAACTTTTTTTAGTTTTTATTTTAAAAAAGAGGAAATAAAGTTATAAGTTTGAAATCGAAACTAAATTTCTTTTAAGAAGAGAAAGAGATGCTTTCCCATCTATTCCTGCTAAAGCAATTAGTATCCCAGTATTGGAAGCAACAATTACCGCATACCCGCTTTCTAATTCGATAGTGGCAGACTTCAATGCTCCTTTTCCTGTATTGGTGCCAAGATCATTAGATTCTTTTATTATTGCGCTGCATTTTTTCGCGATTCCACTGTGGTCCATCTCTGTTAAAGTTTGTCCTACAATTACTTTACCTTCAAGATCAGAGGCAATTAATCCTTCAGTTTCAGGAACAATATCAAATAATTCTGCTAATTTCTTTTCAATAACCTTTTTGTCTACCATAGTAACGCGACTCTTTATTTTTTTATTATCAGTTTGAATTCTGAATTAGCTTATCTAAATTAGTACAAATAAATTCTTAAATATATATATATTTTAAAGTAATTTAAATTTATTTTAGTATAATTAGTCCAGATAATACTTTCCAAATTACCCTTAAATTATTTATATCTTATTAAAAAGAAGATGATAATTTTTTAAATACAGAATATATTATAATTATATCATTAAAATTAAATTTAATTTATTTAACGTTTAAATGGTGAAAATTAGAATTTGATTAATCGTCAAGAAGTTAAGGCTATCATACGTCGTTTTGAGGAAAGAGAAGGTATTCGTGGCGTCATAATTTGCGACTCAAGTGGCTTACCAATAGATTCCAACATGGATATTGAAATTAGCGAAGAAATTTCTGCTTATGTAACGTCGCTAATCGGTAAAGGTAAACAAGTAGTCGAGGCTTTGAAAGAAGGTGGCTTGAAATTTATACGCTTAGAAACATCAAAAGGAGAAACCATGATTGCTTTAGAGGAACAACTTATTCTAATTATCCTAAAGTAAGACTCTCTTTTTTAATTTTAACTTTACGTAGCTCCATTATTATTTTTAACAACTATCATATAGATATATCTTAAATAACTAAAGGAAATACTTTCTGAACATATTGTGTGCTCTTTCTTCCCCTATCGTCGTTAGGCCCATGTGTCCGGAGCAAACGATAAAGTTATCGGTTAGTTCTTTATTATTCATTATTTTGTTTTTAATACTTGAAAATAAAAGATTTTGATTACCGCCTTGAAAATCAGATCTACCTACGCTTCCTCTGAATATTAAATCCCCCGAAAATAATATTCCGTCAATTTTTTTTCCATTAAGTTCTTTGACATCAGCAGAATAAAAACATAGAGAGCCAGGACTATGTCCGGGTGTTTCTAAAGTGTGAAGAACGATTTCTCCAACATTGATTATATCCCCTTCTACTAACCATCTGTTAGCCTCTTTATGGGTGAAAGTTCCAGATTCATATTCCTTTTTGCTATACATCAGTGGAATTTGAAAATGTCGTAAGATCCTGCTAACTTTTGTAGTATGATCAAAGTGTCCATGAGTTAACAAAACTGCTACCGGTTTCCCACCTAATTCCTCTATAGATTTAATAATTGTATCCGCGTTCCCTCCGGGGTCTATTACAACAAGTTCACTCGTCTTTTTAGAGCCGAAAATGTAGCAGTTTGTTGCTAAAGCACCAACTACTAGTCTTTTAAAAATCAATCTGTCCTAACTCCTAATTAATAAATAAAGAGATTCTATAGGTTAAAAAAAGTAAGAAAGAATAAAAAAATTTTTACTAAGTTTTGAGAAATGCGTAAGAAGTGTTATCTATTTGTTATTTATTAAGTTATTAATTTCAACCAGCTTATTATACACATCTAAACCCTTAGGGGTTAGTTTAACGAATTTCTTTTTGTTATTCTGCTCAATCGTAATCAAGCCTCGCTCGATTAAGTCCTCCTTAACGCGAAAATACGAATTGTAGTAGCTGAATTTGTTTAATTCGTTATAGAAGGCGTGTTTGTCAATCTTATGGCCCTTAGAATTCATTAAGACTTCTAAGGTATCTCTAAAACCTTTCTTTTTTAAAAAACTTATCAAATCGTCAATAGTCAATCTATCCAATACCTCAATTAAATGGTAACGTAATTATTTACTAAATTGTAATAAATAAAAATTAACAAATTTAAAAAACATTATGAAAATAATTATTAAGTCAATAATGAATCGTGCTTATAACTCAATTAGAAAGCTAAAAAGATTTACCGACAATAAATTGTTAGAAGGTTTAAACCCATTAAAGAAAAAAAATATAATTACATTTATGAACTTCAGAGTCATTTATCAAACTTTTTAATTCGATATTAATTTTTTATCTTGAATGGATTTTCGCAAATATTTTGAATTCGCTGAAGGCACCACGCCTGTGATTTTATCTTGTCCTCACGGAGGGTATAAAAAGCCCAAAAGGATTCCAAACAAAATTAAGGGTCCAAAAATCGCCGATAAGAACACATATTTTATCACAAAATTAATAATAAATCTATTAAAAAAAGAAGGAATCGATATCTACTATATTCTCAATAAAGTTCACAGAAGTAAATTAGATTTAAACAGGCCGCCTCATTCGCCCTCGGCGTTTAATAAATCTTCCACAGAAGCGAACGGAATTTTTCATGCCTTTCACGACCAATTAATTAAGTTCTCTCAAGAGTGCCTTGCTCAGTTTGACAAAGCTCTGGTGATAGATTTCCATGGATTTACCCGCCCGTATGAGAACTATCCTGACATTATTTTTGGTCACATCTTTGGTAAAACGCTTGATCTTATTCAAGATTCCACGAGCAAAGCTTGTGAGAAATTTTGGGGGTGTCATCAATTAGAAAAAGAAATTTCAAAGCATTTTAGTATCGACAATGGATTTGCAGAATCAGAATATAGTTTAGCATATTCTGGAGGGTATATTACTCACCAGTTTTATAATACTAAACAAGTAAATACAATTCAAGTTGAAGTCGCAAAATATATTCGTATGGATTCCTCACTAACAATAAAATTTGTCAAAGCATTCACAAAAGCCATTGTCAATTCTATTAATGAAACTTAACTTGAATTATCCTTTCCGAATTACATAATGTAGCGCAGAAAAGAAAAAAAACCCCATAAACATAATTAACGTTACCATTATACTTATAGAAATCTGATATTCTACCCAATTCTCAAATTCTCTGACTACAAGAAACGCTATAGAGAATACGGTGCCAATAAAAAAAACCGCGAAGAATATTAGGTTCTTTAGAAATGCCCTTTTACGTTCCTTCATTATTACCTTATTAAATGTATAGCTCTCTTTAAGACTTATGAATTCATTCCTTGAATGAAAATAAGATGTATTTAATCCAATCAGAAATTGGATAATTGTTGAGGGCTAACCATTCTAAACTCCTACGAGATTCTAATTTAAAAAAAAAAGAAATTTAAAATTTTGATAATTTTTAGAATAAATATCTGTTATAATTTCTTTATTCGGCTCCGAAAAAACTTTTATAGGTTATAATCGCTCCTACTATCTGAATAATCAGAACAATGAATAAGATTATTATATCGATATCTATACCCATTACACTAATGCTCATGAGCGTCAGTGGTACACCAAAACCACCAAATGCTATTAGGGTAGCTATCCAAGCCCACTTCTCTTTTTTTCGAAAACCAAAGTAGATTATTAATATATATGCAATTCCAAGGTTCATGTATGCAATTCCTAATACCCTTAGCTGATAGCTAAGTATAATCATCAATTCGGGATCAAAAGCATTTATCTCCGCTTCAGTCTTTCCGATATAAGTTAAAGCTCCAGTAATAGCTGGACTTCCAGTAGCTAAGTAGAGAATACCATATAATAGCAGAACTACAACCGTAGCAAGAAGTAAAATTGTACCAATATTAAATAATTTTTTTTGTTCCATTTTTTTCCACTCATATTAATTATATTCGCCAAAAATGTATAGACAATAATGTCCATTAATGTAAAAAATATCTAATTAATATATAAAATTTTCTGGTTAGAGTATAGCCTCAAATAAATTAAGAAATTTTTACTATAATCTAATACAAATTTCAAAGTTTTTTCAATGAATTTTCATTGAAATCAGACGCTGAATTTACCGAAATTTTTATAGTTTTCAAATACTTAGATTGTTCTATGAAGATTGAAAGATTAAAATCAGTTCGAGTAACACCTGATAATGAAGCCTTTTTTTATGATTATATTAAAAATAACTTCGCTGAGTATTTTTTTTTTCATGTTGATTATGCTCAATATCCAGAAAGCACTGAAATACATATGGCCTTAGATAATGAAGAAAAAATTCAAGGATTGGTCTTAAACTGGAAAAATCAAAGAGTTCAATTG
>JAEOTS010000012.1 GCA_016839745.1 Promethearchaeota archaeon | reverse complement strand
TTTACCTCCACACTACCTTCAGAGCCATTAACGATTAATTTTTGTCCAGTTTTAATATTTTTAATATCAATTTTATCTACACAAGGTATTTCGCTAATGATGCATCCAACTGCTATAATCGTGTCTATTTCTTTATTTACGATCGCAACCGGAGCTGTATTGTTCTTTTTCATTCTATACATTGTGTATGAACCTACGGTTGAACCCTTACCCGAAGGAAAAACTAAAACTTTACCTGATATGGATTGACCTTCAAGCTCGTGGCCAACCTCAACAACTTTACCTGTGTCGGGATCAACCCCTCCATAAAATGAGATTCCATCGGTAGTTACTATAGCTTCTCCTTCAACTGTTCCTTTATATATTTTTCTTCCCGCTAGCTTCATTTTACAGCCTCCGCAACGCATTCTTCAATACTCCCGATTTTAACTTTAAACTTATTTTTAGCTCGCCCGTAATAACACGCTTTTGCTGAATCTACCATTATCCCCTTGAAGCGTCCCTTTATAGGAGCTACTACACAACAAGTATCTGCAGCAAATTTTGCTCCAGCGTCTTCAATAATTTTAGAATACCCAACTTCGTCTGCAATTCTCTTGGTGGGTCGAGCAGTAGTTATCCAAAATTCTTTTTTTACATTTTTTCCTTGTAAAAGGTTAGCGAGATTCGCTATTTCATGAATTGAAGCATGAGGACAGCCTATACTTACAAAATCTATTTCGAGATCATCGTCAATAAGCTCGGTACGAGCGCTATTTAACTCATTCTGATCAATCTCAAAGATTATCTCGTTTGGTTTTGGGTATTTATTATACTCAGGAGTGACATCCTCCATGTGGAATAACGCTGTTCCCCCATAAGTCGCTACAGAAGCACAGAAAGATTTGAGTTCTTCAACTGATGCGGAAGAAATTCCCGTGATATATGGAATTTTTTTTCCTAACTCAACTAATTTATCGCCAATTATTTTTCCCAGCACACCAAATTCGTCTGTACCTTTTACTGGAGCATTAACTTTAACTAAAATTTGACCATGGCGATTTTTATCTAAATGATAACCGTAATTAGGAGTCTTTCCAGTTAAAGCAGCTGCTAATGCGCTTGGTCCACCCTCTCGATTTGTTCGAGCTCCTATAACCGAATTGGAATAGCAAACAGCACTACTTTCAGCCCAAGCAATATGTTGTCCGTAATGAGGAGCGTTTCCAATCAAATATGGTGTGCAAGAACAAGTTGTTATGATTCCCATTTTGGCAAAAGCATCTATAGCTCGATTTTGATTTTTCGCAAATTCCTTGTCTATTCCTAGTGCTTGCCAATTTTCGCGATCCATACCTGCTGGATTTAATGTCGTTAAGACTCTAACCTTTCCGTCTTCTGCCATTTCAGTAAGAAATTCCAATCCAGCCTCGCCAAGATTAGCGTAAGAAACACCTGCTATTTGAACTCCATAAACATCGATCATTCTTTCAGCATCAAATATTTCGCCTAAAGTAGTTAATATTTCCATTGATTTTTGAGCTGCTTTTCCGTGTTTCCCTTCAAGCATGTCTTTTTCTTCTTGTTCTAATCTCATGACAAAACACTCTTATTGGTTAAAATACTTCTTAATATCTACCTCAGGAAAATCCGCTATTTCAAAACTCTTTCCCTTTGCGACTAAAGGTTTTGTTAAATCAAATCCAATTTTAGTGGTCATTTTTGTCCCTGGTTCTGCGCTCGGATCCAGACTGCTTCCTGGTTCCTTATCCTTTACGATCATTCTACTGTCGCCTTGAAATCGAGTTGCCATAGCCCATTCTACTGATAATGGATCGTAAATATCTATATCTCTATCTACAATAAATATATGTTTACAGCTACCATGACCAGCAAAAGCACCATATATTGCCTTGTTTCCATCTTCTTCTGAGGTTTTATCAATTTGTATGATGGCATGTAACCACGAGCACCCTCCAGGATTTACATTAACATCTAAGCATTTAACTCCAGATTCGTTTACTTTATTAAATATGGTAGGTTCGCGTGGCATTCCCATTAATATCTTATGCTCGAGAGCCCCTGGTAATAAAGCTTGCCAAATCGCATTTTTTCTATGAGTAATCTTTTTTACCTCGAATACGGGTTCTTCTCTTACCGTGTCATAAGTTTCTGTTAAGTCTACAAAGGGACCTTCAGCATGCTTTTCTTCTTTATAAACGCGTCCTTCTAATACAAACTCAGCTTCAGCTGGAATTAAAAGATCGACTGAATTTGCCTTAACAAGTTTTATCGGTTCTAACGCATTAGCTATTTTTAATTCATCAAATCCAATCTCGACAGAAGTTGCTCCGGCAATTAATATGTTTGGGGTGTTTCCTATACAAAATGCAACGTCTACTTCGCCGTTTTTCTCAAGGAATGTATGAAAATTTCGACCTCGAACTATTCGAGTAGCAAATTTATTTTTGGAAAATTGCATAGCTCGATGAAAATCTAAGTTCTGTCCATATTCAGGATCACTCGTAATTACTACGGCAGAGCTAATATAATTTCCACCGTCCTTTTCGCAATGGAACAAAATGGGTAATTTATCCAAATCTACATTTGGTTCTGTTACTTCTTGACAAGGGGCTTCATTAATTACTTCTGGTTCGGAGCTTTCTAATATTGCTTTCGAAAGCATTGGTATAATATCAGTTGGTTCTACATTGAAATACGAGGCAATTACGTTCTTAGTACAGAAAATATTACCTGCAACCCGGAATTCAGATTCTTTAACATTATTGAATATTACGGGAGTAGGCTCCATTTTCTTTAATATACCAGAAATCTCTAATTTCTTCGATACTTCAACGTCAACCTTTTTTAACAGTCCTTTTTTGTCTAAATTATCTAAATATTCTCTAAATCCCATAAATTTCATCTCAAACATTTATTTGCTGTGAGGTAATTTACATTTTTCTAATTTTTATTAGAGGAATTTGTGAAACATTTTTTATAAAACTAAAGGTTTTTGCTTTTAACTAGCTTCTTTAAAACTTCTTTAGCGTAATCTACTCTTATTTTTTTATCTTCAACTATTTTTTTTGCTACTTCTTCAATTAATTCATCCGGTGTTCCAGCTAACTTCGCGATATTACGAGAATGTAGAGTCATATGACCTTTTTGAATGCCTTCTGAAGCTAAAGCTCTTAATGCCCCAACATTCTGAGCAAGTCCAAGAGCCGCAGCTACTTGGGAGAGCTCTCCTGCGCTTTCAACATTTAGAATTTTCAGAGCTAAGCGTGCCATAGGATGATTCCTTGTAATTCCTCCAATTATCCCTAAAGCAAGAGGAATTTCTATTTCTCCAACTAAATTTCCCTCTGAATCTAATTCAAATTTAGTTAAGGGTTTATAAGCACCACCAATAGAAGCATAGGCATGTGCACCTGCTTCAAGCGCTCTGGAATCGTTCCCTGTAGCCTGAGCTAACGCTATTATCCCATTCATTATCCCTTTATTATGCGTTGTTGCTCTATAAGGATCAGCAAGTGCGAATTCATAAGCGTTTAAGATACCTTCAACTACTTCTTCTCCACCTAACAAGTCCTTATCAAACACAGCTCTACTTTTAGCAAGACGTTGAGTCGCTAAATTGGACACGATTCGGAGATATATTTTAGCTTCACATAGTTTTTCTATAAATGGGCTTACAGCTTCAGCCATAGTATTAACTACATTTGCACCCATAGCATCTAATACATCAACAAGTAGGTGGAGGATTATCATTTTCCCTTTCCTAGTTTCAATCTCCCTCACTTCTAGATCAAGAGCTCCTCCACCCAATTTATTTAGTAAGGGATCTTGCTCGTTCGCTATTTCTAAGATTTTTTCCTTATTAGTTAGCAACGCTTGTTTCGCACGGTTAATATCCTGAATATGGGTCAATTGAATTTGGGAGATCATAACGGATTTAACTTTTTCTGATTGAAATCCGCCTAATTTTCTAGCAACCTTAGCCATGTTAGAAGCGGCGGCTACAACAGAAGGCTCTTCTATTACCATTGGAATTATATAATCTTTTCCGTTAACTTTAAAATTTAGAGCAACTCCCATCGGTAATTGGTAACTCCCAACAACGTTCTCTATTAGCATATCAATTTGAGCCGGGGATAAATATCCTAAAGTTTGTAACAATTCTATTTCTTCTTGATCTAGATTTAATAACTCAGCCAGTTGATTTTGCCTCTCTTTTAATGGCAATTTATAAAAACCAGAAATATCAGAATGAATCTCATTCATCTTTTTATTCACATCTTTTATTATTATAAATGTATTTGTTGTATCTTATAACCATTTTGCCTATAGGTTATTCAGAAACCATCTGTATTTTGTTATTATTTTTATAATTAATTGAATAAAGGAGGAAAAAGAAAGAGTCTATTATATGAAAATTAAATTAATAGATATTTTGAACGGGATAATACAAGGGGCTCCAATTTAATAACCCAATCGCATTAAAGTTGGTTTCATCTATATTTACAAGACGCCTGATCTCGTATTCTAAGCAAGATCCTGGCTTTACACTTCCTGCAATCCTTACTAAACCGTTGTAAAGGTAGTTAAGATTGTTTTCGTTGGGGTTTGCTATTGGTTCTGACTCTAACACAGCATACAGTGGAAAGAACTTTTCATGAAACCCAGAATGACCTCTCGGACAATGATTTAATCCTTCAATATTAGGGAGGATGCATCCTTCGTCGCAAAAATGAAGAGTAAAACCTCTCTTATTATTTTTTTCGTGTTCAACTATTTTTCCTAAAACTGTTTTTGGTGAAAATTGACCTGCCTTTATTTGCTCGTATTCACTAATAGTCTTGAGTTCTTTATTATTGATAAAATCGTTTATTTGAGGGCTTTTGTCTACAACATTTTTGAATGTATTCTTAACTTTCAATAAACCAGAGATACATGTTGCACCAGAACCATATGAACCAAAGTAAATAGTGTCGTTTATTCGCGCGTAATTCTCAAGTATGTATATAATTTGAGCCCAAATGGAAGCATTGTACATATTACCAAAATGGGAAGGAACTCTTAATTGGGGAAGTACTTTTTCTGTGAAATTCCCTATAAGTTTATACGAGAGATTTTCCAAGGTTTCCGAAGAATAACCTCTCTCTTTTAACTTTAAATACAACCATTCGGGTAACACAGTAATGTCGTGCATAAAAGCATCGAGTTTCTTAAGTATGGAAGTTTTTATATGACTCTTATTTATTTTTGGAAGATCAGTAATATGTTTTATCCAGCGTTTTTGAATGATTTCTTGCATGCATTTAATTGGTAATTTTGAGTATGGTGCGTGAAAAGTATAATAATCCGCGTGAAAATCTCCAATATGTTTAACTAAATCATCATACGCCTTTAATTGGAAATTAAGATATGTCTTTACGGAATAGTGACCAAAAGCTTTAGCCTCTTTTTCATAAGCTGCGCGGAAAAAATCATCAACATTTCCCGATACTTTGCCGAATTTCTCACTGAAAGATGCAACCCTAGGATTCTTTGAAATTACTAATGCAACCGCTCCTGAGCCTTGAGTTGCTTCGCTTGGAGAACCCAGATGGTAAGATGATATGTCAGCACTTATGACAAGTGCTTTTGAGATTATGTCTTTCTCTACTAAAGCTATAGCATTGAGGAGGGCAAGTGTGCCACCAGCGCAAGCGTTGTAAGAATCCATCGTCAAAGCGTTCGGTGAAATTTCCAACAGTTCGGCAAATATGTTCGAAACTGACTTCACTGCATAGGTAATAGTTTCTGTTCCCACGAATAACGCATCAATCTCCTTAGGAGATATTCCCCCTTTCAATAAAGCTTGATATCCTGCTTTCAATCCTAACGAAATGATATCCTCGTTAACTTCGGGCACTCTCATCTCGTGAACCATCAATCCTTTATTATATTTCCCGGGATCAACATTCCGCATTAGAGCTAAGTCGTCTAACTTTATGTAGTACTTTGGTGCGTAAAAACCGACACTATCGATACCGATGTCTCCAAATAAATACTCGTTGCCAATCATAAGCAATTCTCTCAGAGTTTTTTAATATTCTATGTAATTCACAACAGATTATATTATTATTTTTTATATTTGATAATTTGTTTCGATTGTTTAATATAATAAATAATTTTGATTTACTAAAATAACTTTCTAGTTAAATGTTATTCATACTAGGCAAGGTGGTTATTTAAAAATTCCTCTTTGATTACTACTTTCAATAGTTCATACTCGGATTGGTATTTTTTCAAATTTAGAATACTAATTCAAATTAATTTTTCTTTATCATTTTGAACGTAGGTTTTTCTAATTATTTCTTGATTTATTTGAATACATTTATTTAACCCAAAGAGTATAGCGAATGTTTTAACAACGAGATTTAGAAATCAAAATTATAATATGTAATTCACCATATTAATAATTATAATAGTCGGAGTCATTGTAAAAATCTCTTAAAGAGTCATAACAGTTTGGAAGAACAAAAGCATATAGCGGAAAACAGATTGCCTAAACACATTGGTCTAATTTTGGACGGAACTTAAAAGCGATTACCACTTTTAAACGTTAACCGCCGTTGGGCAAAGAAAAATCTATATGGTGCAAATGTTGGGCATCTAATTGGTTACCAGAATTTAAAAGAGAGATTGTTTGATTTTTTTGAAGCTGGAATACATTATTTAAGTATTTACGCATTATCGCTTGAGAATTTAAAAAAAAGAAGCGAAGAAGAGATTAAATACATTTTTGGCATAATTTTAGACGCAGTTGATGACGTGGTAAAGGAAGCAACTGTTAAAGAAGAAAAAGTAAATTTTAATGTAATAGGAAGAGTACATCTATTACCAAAAGATGTTAGAATAAAGATAAATGAACTAATAGAATTTACTAAAGAAAACGATAAAAATTTCATTAATTTGTGTATAATGTATGATGGACAAGAAGAGATCGTTGATGCAGTAAAGGAAATCATCAAGAATGGTGTTAAGATAGAAGATATTAATAGAGATTCGATTAAAAGTCATCTTTATACTCGAGACTTCCCTGAAGTCGATTATATCATAAGAACAGGCATGGAAGATGGAGCAAGGATTTCTGGATTCTTATTGTGGGACGCTTCATATGCAGAATTTAAGTTTCGAACGGAATTATGGCCTGATTATAACAAAGAAATGGTAAACGAAGATATACAAGATTACGCAAATAGAAATAGAAGAAAGGGGAAGTGACCTTTTTTATTAGTAAATATTTAAAATCAATAAGTTTTATATTGATGATATTAAGGTAATATGGCACTTTTTCACATTTTTTCCATTCTAATAAATCATAAATAATATCTATTTTGCGCAATTAATTATACTACTAAAACCAAATATCTTTTCAATTATGTCTAACGCAGATCCGAATCATGTAATATCGATAAGTGTAACTAAATTTCCTCAGAACCTATTAATTCCTGATGGCAATAACGCTGTTTCCTTCCAAGTTACTAACCAATCTACAAAGGAAGAGCATTTTAAATTCGTGTTTGAAGGAGAGAATCTCGAAATCACTGTTAACCCAATTGATTTTTTAGATGAAATTCTCTTTAAATCGGGTGAAACTAAGAAGATTGATTTATTATTGAAACCAACGACAAATGGATTTGGTAAATTAACGGTAAATGCCTATTGGATGAAATTAGTCGAAATCACGGTAAAAGTTCAAAAGATTAGGGATAAGATATCATCAAGTAGGATTCGCCATATATTGAAAGATAAGCAATTTCTCCATTCCGGTAAAAGCGCTAACTTTAACCCAAAAGACTTTATAATCACATCAGACAAGAATCAAATTAAGATAATTGAAAAAAAAATTAAGGAAGCTACAATTCGTCTTGCAGAGTCACAGAATAACGGTCAATCTCCCACTCTCTATAGGGCTGAAGTTGAAAATTTGCATACAAATTTAAAGAACCTCGCCAAATTATATCTTTCGAATAGTGAGTTTTATAAAGCGTTAGAAAGCTCGTTGCAGTTAACGAATGAAAGTGAAAAGTTAGAACTATATTATAACCTAATTAGAGCGAACGCAACTCTTAATCTCGAGAGTAGCTTACAAGTTATTGAAAAATTAAATGATCAAAATAAAAAAAATCAAATCGCGAAATATATTGCGCTTGACTATGTGACTATTGATCCAGATAAAGTTTATAAAATTCTTTCGTTTATCAAAGAGGATTCGATACAACAAAATGCTATTCTTGAAGTTATTTTTGAATCCCTTGAGAAAGATTATAATTTAGCTCTTAAATTTACAGAGCTTATTAAAGACGAGACTGTTAAAATTAAAGTTTTATTTAATATTATTAAGAAGCTACACGAAGTTAATAATAACTCGCAAATTCTTACGACCATTAATCAGATTGATGAGATAATTCTCAAATCCAGCAGAATTAACATCTCAGATCAAAATTATCGCAATCCAGCTTATGAATATTTCAAAGAAACCATATGTATCTTAGCAGAATTAGATTGCCCTGAGGCGGCAGATAAAGTTATCGGAGGATTGAGCTCAGAAGAACTTAAAAAAAACGTCGCCAAAGATTTATTCAACGAAATTTATAAAATGGTCGAAGAAAAACAAACTAAAGTAGAACCTATTGGAGAGTTTTCTCAGTTCTTCTTATTGAATACTTATACTTCACAAATTACCAGAGAAGTAAACGAATTCTCTCTCATAGGCGGAAACGCAAGTAGTAATATCCTGAGTGGGAATTTTAATTTTAATATCGCACTTATATCCCTGTTTAGTTTTAATTTTAGCATATTTCCTATCATAGATAGAGTTTATTCTGAAATAAACTATAATTCGAAGAAATCTATCTCGTATTATATTTATCCTTCTGTTAAGGATCACAATCAAGAAGAATTAAAAATTATTCAAACCACATTAAAAAAATTCTTCCAACCTGAAAGTATTAAGAATAGAGTTACAGTTTTCAATTTAGATTTTATCCCTTACTTAGGAAAACCTTCGGTTATACTCTCGTCTATTACCGATGATGTAAATGCAATTAAATCGAAAATCGTAAAAAAGCTTGGAGACCGTGTTGATGTGATAATAGATGATGATCTGTTTAAAGGGGGAAAAACGGTTGAAAGCCTCAATAGTATATTTTATGGTAGTAATTTTAATATAGTTAATTTAATTCTGTCGTACGAATTTATTAACGATTACGACATATTCAAAACTTTTATACAATCATTAATTTAATCCAAAAAATTTAAAGTGAAGAATTTCATGGCAAAAGACAAGAAAAAAAAGAAGAAAAAAGGATCTAGCGAAGGAGAGTATAATAACTTCTCACAATTAATGGGACAAGAAAAAGTTAGGGGAAGTAAAGCAGCAAAGGGAGTTGGAATCCCATCGGGTGTACATTTAGGTAACCCTGTAGATAGGTCTTCAGATAAACTGTTTCTTGGAACTGATTATAGAGAAATATTGATTCCAGAAAGAACTTGGGGGGAGATTTTAGCTGATGTGGAGCATTGGACACTATTACCCTTCACCCATGGAATAGAAATGGAATTAATTATAGCAGACGATAACGGAGATTACCCTCCTGGCGATGAAATGGTCTTTAGAATGAAGGAAATTGTAAAGGACGCCATAAAAATAATGGATCAGGTTTTATACGAGGGTAGGGCTGATTTCTTACCTGTTCCAGACTACATTCGACAAAAGGTGTTAGCAAGACCATATGGTAAGGATGACATTGAAAAAGGGTATGTAATGGATATTCGATACAATTTACCTGATGGAAATGTTGTTGACATCGACACATTTGGTCGTGATGGGAATGTAACCGCAGTAACATATATTTTAGAACTTGTAACTCCACCTTGTCAATACGCAGAAGAGTTAGCTTACTGGGCAAGTACCCTATTTTTACTAGCGAAAACAACCTTACCTAATGATTTACATATCATTGCCTCTGCCATAAATCCCGCTGCTAAGGAATATATGCGTGGGTTGACTCAAGCGGATCATAGTCATATTGGATCGTTCAAAAATGATTTGGAAAAAGTTCAAGCTTATTGTATGATAAGAAATTTTATTCCTCACATTATAGCGCTTACATGTAATTCTCCTATTTTAAACAATCGACCAACAGATGTTGTTAAAATTGTTAACAATAGAATTACTGCTCCTAACTGTGTTCGCTCTTTAAGGTTAAAAAACAATACTACAATGTTAAGTAACAACGACCCTAAGCATTTTATTCCTTACATTACATCATACGACGAAAATACTATGAAATATTTCCTTCAGGTTATCCAAAAGGCAAGTCTAGAAGATGGACGCTTCCAAGACGTGTTTCCCTATACAGATTGGGGTACGATAGAGATTCGTATATCAGACGCTCAGATATCAATATGTCGTCGAATTGGAATCGCACTTTTATTAGAGGCTATGTGTTATAAAGCTCGAAAATTACTACAAAAAGGAGTTTGGGTACCCGATGCTGGTAGTGAAACAATAGCTTACAACAGAAAGACTGCCATTGAGAGAGGTTTAATTTCTTTGTTCCGACCTCAAAATCTTACTCGAGAACACCTTGCTCAATACGATCCTGAATTTGCGGAACAATATTTGGGACCTGCAAATCAACCTGTAAGATATATGATGCAGGCATGTCAACGAATGTTCTTTTATTTAAAGGATGTCCTGAAAGAACTCGGTTTTCTCTATTCTCCATTTTTGAAACCAATTCTTCAATCTGTGTTTGGAAGTGTAAGTTACGCTGAACCCCCTATAACCGAGGCAGAGTATCAATTAAGCCTATACCAATATAAATTGGATAAAGGAGAGAATCCGAATATTCTCTACGATTTAATCTACTTTACAATCGAATATTGTAAAGATCCTATCAATAACCCTTTAACAGGAGTTTTAACGCTCCCAAAAGAAATGCGCGATTAATATATATTACAAAAAATTAAATTTCGGACGATATAAAGAATGCTAACAGCAACTATAGAACAAGATGGAAAAACTCGAGTTGAGAACATAATTGTAATAGATTCTCACTCACATTTAGGAGAAGATGTCGATGGAGCAACAATGATGAATCCTCTTGCGCCTGGAACAGGGACATTTGATTTTTGGGGGAATGTACAAGGTAGATTAAAAGCAGATTGGGAAGCAACTGGAGAACAATCTTTTTCAACTACGATGGATGGAAAATTTACAAAAATTAGCTGGTCCTTTAACCAATACCCTTTTACTGATAAGTTATATGTCGCTTTAAAATCATTAGGAAAAAGGTATTCAGATTTAAAAGATAAATCAAAATTCTATTCTTTCATCGATCAGGGTGTTGTTTTTCCCTTCCAAGATGTGTTTAGAGACAAACATCCAGAAGCTCGATATCGAGCAAGCAATATTAATGTTTCAAGATTTACTACTCGCTTTCCCTTTTCTATGAAACTTATTGGATATGCACGTTGTGATCCCATGCAAGGCGAAAAAGCAATAAAGGAAGTAGGGTATGCTCGAGAAGAACTAGGGCTCCGGGGTTTAAAATTACACCCTCGTTCAGAAAGGTGGATTGACGATATAAAATCCGGTAAACCACTAAATGTGTTGATTGAAGCAGCAAGCTATTCTTTACCCGTAATTTTTGATACTCGAGGAAGAGGTTCAATATTAGATATAGCAGAATTAATAAAATCAACGCGATCAGTAATAAATCAACAATATCCAGAATTATTGCCTCACTTTAAGGTTATAATCGCTCACTTTGCTCAGGGAAACATCGGTGATCATGAAGTTTATAACGCCCTGGTTCAACCCAACACATATGGAGATTTATCTATGCTTCATGGGGAGGGTGCGGGTAACTTCTTTGAGGATTTTCGAAGCTGGTTTAAATCCCAGAACAAGATAAGCGTTGATAATCGAGATTGGTCAGAATATCTTTTATACGCTTCAGACTATCCTTATTTTGGGGATGTTCACGCTCAAAAGCTCCTGAAATACATTATTAATAAACGATTTTTTGATACAGGCGGCACTCTTAACGATGTTAGAAACATAATGGGGTTAAACCAGATTAAGATTTTACCGGAGTATAATTTACCACAGGTAAGAAAAGAGGGTCCAGCTTTGCCAAGTACGATAATATCAAATGCTCTAAATGAAAATATTAATTCTTACGAAATTGCTATTAAAGCTTTAGCCAAATTAATCACTGAGAATAAAATCGATATTAAGAGATTCTGTATTCAATTCAAAGAGACATGGAATAAATTTAACGATGATGTGTTATTGTATACTTTAAAACGCGCAACTAACGAAGAAGTTCTAATAATGTTAACAAAACTTGTAAAAGATCGAATAACTTTAATTGCACCACTAATAAAGGAGATTTCTTGGAACAAATTCGGCTATAAATATTTTAATCCAAGAGATCGGAAGTTTTTTTCGTTAATTCTTAAACAAAACTACTTAGCTATGGAAGAAAAGCAGGTTATTGACTGCTTGACCCAGATTTATTAAATGTTATTAAAATGAGAGAACCTTACGATATTTCTCTCTTAATTAATATAACTATGATAAAAGTCTAATATTAATATCATTGATTGTTTGTTAAATAGATAAAGTTTAAAAAATTATTAATTATTAGATCGAATAATTTGTTGTAGAAATGTTTAATTCCTTACAATTAATCTATTAAGGTGCGAAAAAGTGAAAGGTATAATCATTTTAGGGTTTGAAGAAAATTTGGAACCACGTATAGACACCCAATTTCCAAGTAACTTATGTGAGTTCTTAGGGGTAACACCAAAAACTTTAAAAGGTTTAGTAGAGCTTCATTTGAAAAAAAAAATGGAGCCAAATTACATTGAATTGACACTCGAAGATGAAGTTAGTGTGGCTAGTTTTTATTCAGGTTTTTCATTTCGACATTATGTAGGAAATCCCAATCTCGCAGTTTGCATTTTTTTGTCTCAAGATGACATTCTTTCCAACGAGTTCGAAGGAATGATGAGAAGGATTGCTCATGAATTGTTGCCTAAGAGAGAAGCTCTAAATTTCGACGATATCTTAGGACAATATTATGAAATGTTAAAAGCGGAAGAACTTTTACCATATTGGGAAGAAATTATAGAAGGAGAAACCAGTGTAATTACTGCTAGTAAAAAAGAAAGTAAAAAGGAAGAAAATGGAGAATTAAAAGAAGAAGAACTTGATAGCGCGGAAGGAGAGAAGAGTGAAGATCTTAAGCCAGATATAGTAAAAGAAGAAGCAGATTTAAAAGCACAAAATACTAAACTTCAAGATCTTTTAGAGGAAAAAAAGAGTAAAATAAGAGAATTAACGAGAAAATACACCGAACTTGTTTCAGAGAATACAAAAATATCGGAAGAGATTCAATCTCATAAAGAAGAAATTAGTGAACAATACATAAAACTGGAGAGCTGGAGTCAACAAATGGCCGATCTTAATCAGAACAACGCTAAATTGATGAACGATGTAAAAATATTAAATCAGAAGATAAACGAAAGAGACGACTTCTTAAAAGAGAAGGAAAAGCAAATCGAAGCGATTTCAAAAAAAATGACCGGAGTAGAAGCGATTGAAGCCAAAGCTGAAAAAATTCTTCAAGAAAAAGCGGATTTGAAAAATATTAATCTTGGTTTAAACACTGAGCTTGAAAAGTTAGAAAAGGCTAACAGAAGTCTCTTAAATGAAATCGATAAATTGAAAAGTCAAATTACCGTTCACATCGATTCTATTACAAATTTAAAGCTGGATGTTAAAAAGGCTAAAGCAAATATCTCAACAAAAGAGAAAGAAAAAGAAAGTTCAAAAGAACAGATATTTGATCTTAAAAAAGAAATAAAAGTATTAAGACGGGAACGAGATCACTACAGAAAAATCGTAAAAGAGAGGAATCTTCTGTAATAATAATTAGTTTGGATGAGACCATTAGTGATCTACTTTAACAATCGTTTCTTTGCTTGAATTGCTTGTTTATGATCCGCATTAATTTCTAGCGTCCGAGTTATGCATCTAAGCGCGTCGCTAAACTTACCGAATTGTTCTAGTAATATTCCCTTATAATATAGCGCATTAATGTTGTTAGGATTGAATTTCAGCACATTATCGTAACATTGAAGAGCTTTTTCATTTTCCCCAGACAGTTTCATTATCGTCGATTTAGCTAACCAAGAGGCTTCTTTTTTCGAGATTTTCATTGCAAGATTAAAATTATACTTCGCGTCCTCGATTTTACCTAGTTCCATCAAAGCTATACCTTTATTCGTATACGTGAAAAAATTATCAATCTCTAATTCTAGCGCTTTATCGTAAACTTCTATTGCTTCACTAAATTGCCCTTGAATAGCCAAATCTAAACCCTTATTAGTTAAGATTCTCGATTGTTTGACATTTTCCACAACATCCTTAAAATAAAGGCTTAAATCAGAAATTATACTATCAACTACTGCTAAATAGTCAATATCTATCTGGTATTCCCATCGCTTAGACTCTGGGTACTGTGAAGATACAATTAATCTAAATCCAAACCTTCTGCCGGGAGGATAGCCATAAAAATTAATGATTAGCTGTTCATCTTCGTTATGAATGGACTGATATATCTCATCGTCGTCAAAATGTCTATATTTATCTCTCTTAAATCCATAACTATCTAATAATTTTTGATGAAGGGTTTTTATGGTTTCAAATATGACATAATCTAAATCAATAATTTCTATACGGCGATATCTACCCTCTCGGAGTAAAATGAGTATTTCTCTTAGTTCTTTGTCTTGAATATATTTCTCTAATTTTCTAATATAACTCTCTAGTTCTCTTTTTTCTCTCAGAGCGGCTTCTTTTTTTTCCTGTTCTTCAGCTTCTTCTTTTAGAGCTCTGTCTGCATCGTAATAAATTGATCTTGGTTTTATGGTAAAATCTAACCCTAATTCGCTTTTAATCATGAAAATTGCGCCAATATCCGTGAGTCCCTTGTTTCCCTCCTTTTTACGCATCACCCTCTTTAAGATTTCATCTTTAGTGAGATTTGAAAGTGATACTATTTTCTTAATATACTCTTCTACGATATCCATAGCTATTTGCCCCTATTTACCTATATTCTTTGAAGTTATTAAAGTTTTCAACTAAGGTTAAAAACAAGAATGTTAATGAATGAACATTATATCCATGGATACATTTACTGTTCGAAATCTATTTCTCCAACAAACTCTAATCGATTATCTTTCCTTGCATTTTTTATTGCCCTGTCAAGAAAACCAGCAATCGTCTTATCTATAACTTCACCACCTTTCAAGACATCGCTACTCGGGGTGAAACCCTTACTTTGGAAATACTCATGAACTATACTTTTTACAAAAAAAGTATCGTCAACAGAAACGCCTTCAGTTGTTTTAAAATCCTCAATCTCAATAGTGTCTCGACCGTATGCCCTTGCTTCTGCAATTGCTTTATCAAAGATGTCGCTAATAGCTTTATTTAGCACGCTTCCATCAATTATTTCCCTTGTAGGCGTATACCCTTCTTTCCGCAGATAATTTAAAACCTTACTTTTAATAAAAAGACACTCCATCATTGGAAGCGGTTCAAAATCTTTGGATTTAACCTTTTCGTGTTCTCGTACGCGCTTATCTACCTCTTCTAATTCCTTTTTTATTTCACTTTCTATGCCATGAGGAAGACCGGGGATAATATCAGAGCTTATTTTTGATTTAACCAAATTGTCGTAGTAGTCTAATTCTAAGAGAAAGTTGAAAATAGAATCAATTGCTTCACTCCTATCTTTAGCACCTACAACGCAAACTGATGTTTCAACGTGATGGAAAGCACCAAGACGCCCTAATTTTTCAATTTCCTCAGATACCTTTCCAATATCATAGGTCTTATAGGGTATGTCTAGTTCAAAAACATAAGGCATGATAATTACCAATAATGCTATTTTAATTTTTGTCGTTATTAATTGGTAAGCAGAACCTATTTATTAAAATTTCCCAAGTGAGTAAATTGGGGATTTTGACAAATCAATTTTTTACACTATGTTAATATAAATTTTTCGTAAATAGAAGAAGAAGTAGCCTTTATCTATAAGCTGAAAAAAAATTCGCAAAAAAATAAAGTCTAATCCCCCCATCATTTCAAAATTGCCAACAAAAGCATATTTTTATATACATATTCTTTTTTAATAATAATAACAATTTTATATCTAAAAATCTAATATAATACTATAGGTTATTTTAAGAAGAGTGGTGTAAGAATTGTCGATTGATACAAAAAGTTTTGATAATATCCTTTCGAAGATAA
>JAEOTS010000084.1 GCA_016839745.1 Promethearchaeota archaeon | reverse complement strand
TACTTATATTTAATCCATTTTCTGGATTTCTTATATATATACGAATTTATTTTTTCTGGTTTTTTTTCTTTCTGGTAATAGAAATAGCTATCAGTATGTATGCGGTATATGTGGATGTGAGGGAAAAACCAAAAATTTTGTTTTATTTAATCGCTTATAAATTATTCTACGGATACATGATTAACACAATCAGGATTTTAAGTCAATTAGAGCAATATTTAAAGTATCCTATGAAATGGGAGGTTATTAAAAGAACAAGTGCTATACCTCTTTATAAGGAAGTACATATTGTTTAGAATTGTTTGGAAATGTTTGGATATGGCGTCGTTAGATTAAGAATTCATAAAAATCTTTTTAGTTTTCGATCAGGATTTTTAAGACCGATAATCTTAAATTTAAGAGAATGTTAGATTATGAATGAAATCTCTACTGGTTTTGTTTTCATATCATCACAAAAATACCGAGAAAATCGCTCGCGTCTTCGCTGAAGTTCTTGATGCTCAAATAAAAACACCACAGCAAATAAGCCCTGAAGAACTTCAAGAGTATAATCTAATAGGATTTGGCTCCGGGATATATGGTGCAAAACACCACGAAGATCTGCTTAACCTTGCTGATGCACTACCACAAGTCACCAATAAGAAAGCATTTATTTTCTCAACCAGTGCTTTGATGGGAAAAGCCAAAGTCGCCGAAGATCACTCGCTGCTTAGAGAAAAACTGCAATCGAAAGGTTATATGATTGTTGATGAATTTGCTTGTAAAGGTTTTAACACTAATAGTTTCATGAAATATTTTGGGGGAATGAATAAGGGTAGACCGAACGCTGAAGACCTCAAACATGCGGAAGAGTTTGCTCAGAACCTGAAGCAGAACTTATAAAAGAAGTGAAACTAAAAGGTATAGAATTAATTCAATGGGATCTATAAAGTTTTTTATAGATGGTTAATAGTTTCTATTTGATTTAAAATGAAGAACCCCTTAATTAAGAGATTCCCCTCTATTGCGTGTTGTGGTATCGATTGTGGATTATGTCCCACTTATTATACCAGTGGACCGTCAAAATGTCCAGGCTGTGGTGGACCAGAGTTCTCCATTAAGCATCCGTCTTGCTCAATTTTAACATGTTGTGTTAAAAATAGGGGTTTTGAGACATGTGCTGAATGTGCTCAATATCCTTGCGAAAAATTAAAACCATGGGATAGAGCTGATTCTTTTGTTACACATAAAATATGTCTTCAAAACCTAAATGATATCAAACAAAACGGATTGGAAAAGTTTATTGAACAACAAGCTCTTCGAATGAAAATCCTCGAAATATTATTGAATTCCTTTAATGAGGGAAGATCAAAGAGTTTTTTCTGTATCGCTGCTGCCTTACTTTCTATTGATAATCTACAAGAGATTATTAACGATGCTAATAAAAGAATGGAAGGAGAGAATATTAGCCCAGAGGATATTAAATCTAAATCAAAAATTGTAAAAGAAATGTTCAACCAATATGCAAAAAATAAGAATATTGAATTAAAGTTAAGAAAGTCAATTAAATAGTAATTTATTTTAGCAGAGATTATATACTTAAAGAAGTATTTTTTTTAAAACATTTGATAATCTTTAAAGAATTTGTTTGTAGAGTCCAATGTCTTTTCGGACTCTGGAGTAACAGAATTTAGTTAGAGAAATTTTATAAAAGTCATAACAATTATGTTTAAGAAAATTTAATGAAATTCAAATTATGGTTTAGAAAAAAAGGTTAAAAAATTAAAATTATGAAGAGATTTAAAATTAGGAAAAGAATGAAAACGGATGAATGGAACGAGAGGAGCACGAACCGTGAAGAAGAGCAAACAAAAGAAGAGGATGATGACTGGAATAAAAAAGAAGATGAGGAAAAAGGCGAATATGAAAATGAATTCCATGAAGAAACATATGATACTTAATCTCTTAACCATAAGGAAATAACCGAATGGAGATAGAGTATTTAAAATAACTATTGATTAATATTCGATAATTATTCTCTTTTTTGTGAAAATTTTTAGGGAATCGAACTATAAATTACCATAGGAGTGTTCTATTTTAGTTCTTGATATAAACAAGGTAACAGTACTGATCCAAATTCAAGGATTTATCTTTTTTTATTAAGGATTTCTGCTCGCTGTTCTTTGGGTAATTTTTCGCTGGCATATCTAAGGATTAATCTAGACAGATTTTTTTTGTTCTTTGATAAATAATCAATAATGACTTCAGGTTTATATTTTGAGCATGTTTTTAATAGCCAACCTATCCCCTTTTCGATATAATTTGCTTCAGAATACTTTAACATTTTTTCCACTATTTCAAAAACATACTCCTCATCAAAATCTTTTCTCATCATGGTAATTTTAAGTAATATAACCATAGAGGCTCTCTTTGTCCATAGATTGTCTGATTCTGACCATTTATTTATAGTTTGTATGGCTAATGTTTCATTTCCTTTTTTTCCTAAAAACGGACCTAAGAGTCTTACGCACATTGAATCACAATGACTCCATGTGTGGCAGTTTTTAGCGTATTCTTCTCTAATTATATCAACAATCTTATCATTGAAATATTTCTTGAACCGATTTAAAAAGAAAAATCCGGCAAATTTTAGTTCTTCAACATTTGTTCTTGTTAGTTTTCTAAACACTTCAACAGCGTCACCATAACTGCAATTGTTTTTTTCGTGAGTTGACTTTACGATCTTTTCTATTTCGGGCATTCGAATGCCGTAAATGATGTAATCAGAAATATCCGGATTTAGTATTTTATACATTCTATCTTTTTGATCTTCAGATAACTGAGGTGTGTTTTCTAATAGTAAGCTTGAAATTTCTTTTACGATCGAATCTATCATAAAAATCTTTCAATTCCCTTTTTCTCATTCAATTCTTTACTTTTTTTTAAATAAGGTTCTACAAATTCTCTTACTTTAGAATTAAAGTTCTTAAGTTTGGCTAATTCTCCTCTTTTATAAATGTTAATAATAGATTCCTCTAAATTGTTAAGAGTTAGTCCCGCCCAATAAAACGATTTATTTGATTTTCCTAATGATAATTCATCCATATAATCTTTTACCAACAGTAGTTCTGAAATTTTATAATTCCATTTCCTATAATCGTTTGGAATCCATCTCCTTTCTCGAACAGCAATGTCATATTTTTTACATAAAGCAAATAATTTCTGATGCATCTTATGAACATAGTCCTTGGGAGGACCCATCTGACCTTTATATAAATTCAACATTGGTTTAACAACATGGTTGTATCTACTCTCCTTTAACTTCTTAATAAAGAACTCAGCTTGAACATCGCGAAGAGTTAAACCTGGAGCAAATAAAATAAAATCGGCTCCAGCTTCCTTTGATTTTTTAATTACGGCTTCTAAATTTTCTTCATTATCCTCTAAAAAGGGGATTATTGGCATGAAATAGGTCCCAATTTGAACATTTGGTGCTTTCTGTTTAATCTTTCTTAGAGCTTCGAGTCGTTCCTTAGGGGAAGAAGAATATGGTTCTAAAAAATGTGCTAATTCCTCATTCATAGTAGTGATAGAAAAACCAACAGTACACCAGGTATCATCTGCAATTCTATTTAATATATCTATGTCTCTAGTTATCAAATTTGATTTTGTAGCAATATTTACCGGATATTTACGTTTTTCTATTACTTTTAGAATTTTTAGAGTATTTTCGACTTCTATTTCAATTGGTTGGTAAGCGTCGCAAACACCACCCGGACCTATTACATCGGGTAGTAGCGTACGGGACCTCTTAAGTCTTTGATCAAGATTTTTATCAATATTTGATTTTACGATTACTTCAGTTTCAAAATCCTG
>JAEOTS010000083.1 GCA_016839745.1 Promethearchaeota archaeon | reverse complement strand
GAATTAAAAGAAAAGTTTCATTTTCTAAACGCTCCCGATAAAGATATTATTAAAGCTAAATTATATGCTCAATGGCATACAAGTAATATCATCGTAAAGATGCGGAAGATTAGTCAACCAATCATCGTTTTAGTTCAGGGTGCAGCATCTGGAGCCGGTTTCGCTTTTGCATTAGCAGCAGATATTAGGATTGCCAGCAATAACGCGAGGTTTAATAACGCATTTATCAATGTTGGATTTTCTGGCTCAGATCTAGGATCTAGTTATCACCTTCCGCGACTAATAGGGATGTCTAGAGCGGCAGAAATTTTATATACAGGAAGATTTGTAGACGCATATGAAGCTGAAAAGATCGGATTAGTATTAAGCGTAGTTGAAGAAGCAAAATTACTTGATGCTGCTATTGAGTTAGCAGAAAATATGCTACACAAAAGCCCTTTAGGGTTAAGAATGACTAAACAAGCACTCAATTTATCTCTAGATTCTCCAAGTCTGGAAACGATTCTTCAGTTAGAAAATCGCGCACAAATGCTTTGTTCTGCTTCAGATGACATTATGGAAGGAATTCAATCCTTCTTCGAAAAACGGGAACCAAAATATCCCTTGAGTTGAGAATTGCAATATAAAATAGAAAATAAAATTATGTGAAAGAAATGAATTTTGAGACTATAAAATTTGAGCTGAAAGAAAATGGGATTGGAATATTGTCCCTTAATCGTCCTGAAAAACTAAATGCAATTAACTTCCAGATGGAACAGGAATTACACGAGGTGTTTGACCACCTTATGATGAATTTGGATTGTCGTGTTTTAATTATAAGGGCTGAAGGAAGAGTTTTTTGTGCTGGTACTGATTTACAAGAAGGATTACATTTAAACACAAAAAAGATTCCTGAAGGTTACGAGAAATATTATTTTCTTGATGTTTCAGAACCGATTAAAAAAAAAATGTATCATCAATGGCGTATTAGCTCAATTTTTGTGAAAATGCGCAAGATTAGCCAACCAATTATTGCATTAGTTCAAGGTGCGGCTGCTGGGGGCGGATTTGGTTTTGCTATGGCTTCGGATTTTAGAATTGTAGCCAACGATGTAAAATTCATAAACGCGTCAATCAACATTGGTTTAACTGGAGCAGATGTAGGTGGAAGTTATTTTCTTCCTCGATTAATCGGATTATCTAGAGCTTCTGAAATAATGTATACTGGAAGAAATGTGGAAGCTGAAGAATCAGTAAGAATTGGGCTAGCTATAAATTCTGTTGAGACGAAAGATCTATTAGAATCCGCGATGGAGCTAGCTAATGAACTGTTAAAGAAAAGTCCCTTAGGGTTAAGAATGACAAAACAAGCTCTAAATTTAACTCTTGATTCTCCCAGTTTAGAGACCATATGTCAATTAGAAAACGCTAGCATTGTGCTTTCCTTTAGCTCTAAAGATGTGAACGAAGCTTCTGCTGCGTTTTTTGGGAAGAAAGATCCTAAATACCCTTTACGTTAAAATAGTCTCGTCTTAAGAAGAAAAAGCTATATATTAAAAAAAAAGTAAGAAATTTCTATTTTATTCTCTTATTTGGAGTTTTGGAGTAATAGGTGAAGCTCCACCCATATTCGTAATGATTGGACAATGGGTAAACACTTTTTCCATAAGTTCCTCAATCTTTTCTTTTGGAGCATCTGCTTTAATTCTTACAACAGGTTCGAGTTTATCGTAACCAGCTAGCTTACTATCATCAAGTCCAAAAATTGCTCCAAGATTAATATGTCCACGAGAAAATACTTTCAACTCTATAATTTTTATATCCATAATCTTGGCCCAGAATTTCGTAACTGCAACTATACATGCACCTACTGAGGCTAAAATAGCGAGTAATGGTGATGGTCCCTGATCTGTTCCATCTAAACCACCTGGCGCGTCAATTAACATTACATGGGGTTTTGCTCCCATTGTGCATTTAACTTGCATACCTTCTGTTAACATCTCACACTCAACATTGAAATTCTTTTCCCCATTATTCCAATCATTCTTTATTGCTTCATATGTCTCTTTAAAGCTTGGCATTTTTTTCACTTATAGATAATTATTTTATTATGTTTTATTATGAATAAATATTCATAATCTGCAACTATATACTTTAGAATCAATTATTCCATATAAATTTCTCTAATTAGAGATAAACATCCAAGAAGGCTTTTTTCTATCTATTTTAAATTAAAAGAGTTACCTTTATCATTATTCTTATCATTTGTATCCTTAAAACACATGAACTAAATGATGGTAGATTAAATTGGAAGCTAATACAGTTTCGCAATCAAAGGTTGAAATTGCTCAGGTAATGATGCCAGAGCACGCAAATCCCGCCGGTAATGTGCATGGGGGAAATCTATTAAAGCTTGTAGATCAAGCCGGCGCTATTGTAGCCGCCAGACATACGCATTCTAATGTAGTTACTGCCTCTGTCGATAGGTTTGATTTTATATCTCCTGCTTACATCGGGAACCTTATTTTTGTTAAGGCATCTATGAATTATGTTTCTAGAACATCAATGGAAGTTGGAGTCAGAGTAGAAGCAGAATGTCTCAAAACCGGAACGCACACGCATATCGGATCTGCTTATCTTACTTTTGTTGCTCTCGGTAAGGATGATAAGCCTACTGACGTACCAGGGTTGATTCTAGAAACTGAAAGTGAAAAAAGACGATATGACGATGCAAAAAAAAGGAGAGAAAACAGGTTGTTGTTAGCAAAACCTCATCGTCATCGTCAGCAAGCGTGTATAATTAGACCGGAAAAATTAAAATGAAATTATATCTTTTTCTGGATAGAACTATATCTAGTTTTCAAATATAACTTTTTATTAGGGGAAGTATAAAATTATTTATATTTAGATAGGTGATTGTATTGGAAGAAGTCAAGAAAAGACCTGAACTAAAAAGGAGGATATCTTTATTTGGTGTTACTGTCTATGGAGTAGGAAATGTCCTAGGAGCAGGCATCTATGCTTTAATTGGAGAAGTAGTAGGAATAACGGGAAACTTATCGTGGTTGGCTTTTATATTAGCTTCAGTTACCGGAGCTTTGACTGGTTTGTCCTATGCTGAACTTTCGGCAATGTTCCCTAAAAGCGCAGCGGAGTTTGTGTATACAGAAAAAGCCTTCAAAATCCGGCTTTTATCTTTCCTTCTTGGCTGGATAATAATCTTTTCAGGAATACTCTCAGCAGCTACGGTCGCGTTAGGTTTTGCGGGTTATTTAGCCGCATTAATCGGATTTTCTCCGATTATTCTTGTAGTAATTTTTGCTATTATACTCATAGTAATTGTGAGCCTTATTAATTTCGTTGGTATAAGGGCATCTACGTGGACAAATATAATATTTACATTAATTGAGGCTTCGGGACTCATCTTAATAATTGTAATCGGCATACCGTTTTTAGGCACGGTTAACTATTTTGTACTACCTATAGGAGGTTCGTTTGCCGCAATTTTTTCAGCTATCGCTTTAATATTCTTTGCGTATATAGGGTTCGAGGATATTGCAAATGTTGCTGAGGAGGTTAAGGAACCAGCAAGGAATCTACCTCGTGCTATAATATATTCTATAATCATTACGACCGTTCTATATTGTTTGACTGCCCTTTCAGTAGTTAGTATTTTGCCTTATAGTGCGATTGCTACCTCTTCAGCTCCTTTAAGCGATGTTGCTTTAGCAGTATTAGGACCTATTGGGGGAATAGTTATGTCGTTTATAGCTCTCTTTGCCACAGCTAACACCGTTCTGATAATGATGATTGTCACCTCAAGGATGATGTACGGTATGGCAAGAGATAAAGCCCTACCAGAAGGATTAAGCAAAGTGTCGCCTAAATTTAGAACACCTGCTCTAGCTGTTTTAGTAACGATGATTTTAACCATAATTCCACTGTTTCTTGCGGATATTAAAACTATAGCAGATGCTACTGTCTTTGGAGTCCTAATTAATTTTTTCTTGGTGAATCTAAGCCTAATAGTTTTGCGTAAGAAAAAACCAGAACTTGAGCGACCTTTTAGGCTAAAACCAAATATCAAGTGGTTACCTATAGTTGCACTCTTAGGATGTATTGTCTGTTTCGGACTACTCTTCACGTTCGATTTATTGACTATTATTATCCAAGCAATTATTGTCTTATGTGGAATAGTAGTTTTTTACGCAATGAAATCAAAAATCGAAACAAGCGTCAGAAAATAATTCAGAGATACTTAAAAATTAATCATATTTTTCTTTCCATTTTTTTTGCTTTTCTTCACTGTTTCCTTTCATTTTGCACATTTTGTGAATTTGGTCCTGCATTTCCCATTGTTTTTCTAATTCGTCTTCAAGGTCGTCTTTCATTTTGTCATTTTCTTTATTGGATTTTTTATTATCCTTGCTCATTTTTTTCACCCTTTAAGCGTCTAGATACCCGTATAATTTATCTATCATACTATATCCAATAATATCGTCTCTTAAATAGATTTGGAATGGTAATTCCATATTTCTATAAGGCT
>JAEOTS010000082.1 GCA_016839745.1 Promethearchaeota archaeon | reverse complement strand
TCAATTACTAGACCAAATGGTCAATATTTAATTGATCCTTTTGAACATTATACTCCTGAATTAAAAATAAATATAGATTTGAAAAACAAAACAATCGTTCCCGATTTAGAGGGGGACGCAGTTGAAACATATTATAGGACTATTATTGACTGGTTTCATGAAGTGTTACCAAAAGAAGGAATCTCATTTGATGTAATTGATCACGCAATTCTAAATATAACTCCAAATGGTAAAGAATGTATAATAAAAGTTAAAGAAAAGGAGTTTAGATCTTTCTTGCCGTATAAATAAGAGCAGAGATAAATCAGAAGTTGCTTAACATTATTCTTGTTAATTTTTTGAAAGACTCTTCGACATTTTCTCCCGTCCTGCTAGAGCATTCAGTGAAATCGCTAAAACCCTTTGCTATAGCGATTTTTTTTCCTTCTTTAAAAGAGATTTGTCTAATTATTTCTAAATCCGACTTACCACCAAGTAAAACAAGTGGAATCTGTTCCTTTCTCCCATTTATAACTGATAACCAATTGTCAATGTGAGCGAGAGAAGGATAACTTGTGATGTCATACATTAATATCCCTCCCATAGCACCATTTATATATTTAGGTAATATAAATCGAAATCTTTCCTCGCCACCGAAATCCCAGATCATCAACTTTACCTTTTTTCCATCAACTTCGATATTTTTAGTTTCAAAATCGACTCCAATAGTCATCTGAGAATCTGATATGAATAAATCTGTTTTAAATCTTTTCGTTAATGTAGTTTTTCCGCTGCCTGCATCACCGAAAATGACGATTTTAAAAATTGCGTCCAGCATTTTTTCCTAATTAAAACTTTCTACCTTTATCACTTAACTTTATCAAATGTGTATTATTTTTTTTAACCCAACCCTGATGTATTATTTCTTCGAAATACGCCTTATTTAAATAAAAACAATACAAAGCTAGACATAAAAATTTACATATATAAATCTTTTCTAAATAATCAACCCGATTTATTTTTTCTCTATGCTATTCAATGAAAAAGGTATAATTAGTCCCTTATTTAAATTATTTTCCTTTTTTTCCTATGAATTGAGGGATAAAATTCTTGGTTATGCTTAGGTTCGTTTTTGAATTATGCAAGTACTGCTTGCTTTAGCTACTAACTTCCCTTGTTCGTTAACAATTTCACACTCCATATAACCCAACCGTTTACCCCGTTTAATAATTTTACTTGAAGCTATTAATTTTCCCGTAGTTACTGGTTTAAGGTAGTTTATTCTTAAATCCACCGTAGTAAACAGCTCATCTTCGTTTAAAGTGGTTAAAAAGGAAAATCCCATAGCAGCATCGGCTAAATCGCAATAAACTCCTCCATGCAAGGTTTTCATCGGATTCCAGTATTTGTCTGTTGCTTCCATTTCGATGGTTGTGCACCCATCACAATAATTCGTTATTTTAAATCCCAATAATTGAGCTATGGGCGGTGGTGAAACCTTTCCTTGAATCATATCTTCAATATACCGTTGATAAACATTCATTTATACTAAACCTCCTTGAGAGAATTAATAATGTGTTGTTTTTTATAATTTCTCTTTTACCTCATAACTTTAAAGAATTAACCCTTAGATAATTTAGTTTTATAACTAAAGATTTCTTAAAGTATAGTAAAACCTATAGATAAATTCAATTAAACAGAGGGAGATAGTTTGCCAGAATATGAAGTCAAGGTAAAATTCCACATTTTTCCATACAGAAAATTCAAAATTAGCGCTAATAATGAAGAGGAAGCAAGAGAAATCGCTAACGACCAAGCTCAACACGTCATTGATACGTTAGATTTTAGCGTAACTAATATAAAGGCAAAGAGATACCTCATGGATAAATTTCTGTGAAGATTCTTATTTTTCTAACATTTCTTTAAGTGGCTCCCAATAGTAAGTGTCCCATCCTTCTTTTACAGATTTATAGGCTCCCTCGGGAATGTCTATGTGCGTAAATTTTATTAATGTCCCCTGATCGACGGATTCAAGGACAAGAGTAATAGTAGAATAGTACCCCTTTGGCCAGTTCTCACCGTCACCCCGCCATGTCTGGACTATTTTTTTGTCTTGGATTAATTCTACATTTTTTCCACTTAAAGATCCTTCAAATATAGAAAAACTGCCACCAATTTCACGATTTACTTTTGCTTTACTCTCTGTAAATTTAGAATGTTTCTTAGAATCCATAAATGCCTCGTAGATCTCGTGAGGAGAACTCTTAATTATTATTTCCTGCTCAAAACTTTTTTTCTTTATCATTATCACCAACATTTTAATTTGTAACTGAACTGATAAAATAGAGCTTTAATATGTTCTCTCTTTATTTTATTGATA
>JAEOTS010000081.1 GCA_016839745.1 Promethearchaeota archaeon | reverse complement strand
CTGCTTTAGCAATACTTACGGTTTGTTGTTCCATCGCTTCGTGTAGAGCTGATCTATCTGCAGTATCCATTTTATCAAATTCATCTATTGCTGCTACACCTCCATTTGCCAACACAATAGCCCCTGCCTCAAGGTTCATCTGGCCAGTATCAGAATCTTTTATAACTGCCGCAGTTAAACCAACAGCTGTAGAGCCCTTTCCAGAAGTATATAATCCACGAGGAGAAACTTCAATGGCACTTTTTAAAATTTCAGATTTACCTGTACCGGGATCACCAACGAATAGAATATGAATATCACCTCGCTTGTAACCACCTCCGGGTCGTTTCTTTCTCGTACCTCCAAAAAGACTTAAAGCTGTTGCTAATTTAAGTTCTTCTCTTCCGTAAATTACAGGAGAAATAGATCTAGCAATTTTTCTCTGTATCATTGGTTCTTTTGATAATTTTTCAATCTCATTTTTATCTTCTTTGGATAATTCTATGAAGTCATCGCTCTTATCTTCAGGATCAATAAAATTTACTTCGACAAAAGTTTTGAATAATGTACTATTAATGTTTTTAGCCGATTGGGCTAATACAGATTTGAATATTCCCATGAACTTAACTCTATCGCCTGGTTTAACAGTATCAACTAAATTGTAAGTTAAAATTGCTTGGACTGATCTTGGGATTCTACCAGGCGGCAGATCTTCTGGAATTTCTTGGATCATAACGCTTTGCCAGTCAATAAACTCTGAATTCCTAGAAATTAAGCGAAAATCTGATTGAGATTTAGCTTTACACCTTGTATTGGAGCAAAATTTAGGCCATCTAATTTTGGAAGTAATTTGCAGCACTTCAAAATGCGCACCACAACTCATACACTCAAATTCTGCTTTCATTAATTTAGGGCGTATGCCTGAGCTTCTAACTAAAATTCCCTTAGTCCAAACGAGGTTATCAATATTTTTTGCTCTTAATCCTCTTAATGCGATAAGTAATGGACTTTTTTCATCTTTAGTTTTTATCCTTAGGAAGTAATCTTGTTCAATTAATTTCCCGGCTTGAAATTTCAACATGTTTTTAAAAGCGTCAGTAGCATCTTCTATTAAAGCAGAGGGATTTTTTCTAAGAAGTTCGGCAATTTGAGGGTCATAAGCTAGTAAATCTTCATAAAAAATTACTAACGTGTTACCGCCTTTAGAAAAAATATCGTTAATTTGGTCTTGATACTTATATTCTCCAGGTTTTTCTTCAAATAATCTGTAAAAATCTTCGAAACGCTGGACTTTATTAATAGGTACACTAGGACGGGACATTGGTGTTGTCATACAAGATCACTTACATTTTAATTTTGATATACCAGAAATATTTTTGGTGATATTTTAATTCCATATATTAACGATTTAAGCTTATTAAACAGAAAATAAATTTGTCGGAAAAAAATAATGGGAGAGAAATGGTTTAGTGAAATACTCCGCGTGCGGATTTTAATAAATAATAAGACTCATTAACTCCCTTTTAATTTCGTTAAAACTTCGCATATTATAGGATCTTGCGACATTTCACATCTAATTTTGAGTAAAGAGAGCACTCTTTTTTTTATATTTTCATCTTCATATCTCACTGTACGACCCAATATCGTAGCTATCGATTGTTGTGTCTCTATTGTGGATTCGTCACTTAAATTTCTCAATAGTTTAGATAACATTTTAGAAATACCAATTTTTTGAATAATGATAACCATTACATCTACAGTGGTGTCTCTAACCTCCTCACTCTCATCGCCCAGTAATGAAAGAATATTATTAAAAATCCTATCTATATTATCAAGACTGTAAATTTTTAATAATTTAACTGCGCCTTCTCTGATCTTTGAATCCTTATTCAACAGATTCTCTGAAACTTTTTTAAAAGGGATCTGAGATGACGATATTCCTTTAATTGAAGATAAAAGATTCATAGACGATCGACGAACCCAGCTTTTATCGTCATCAAGCAAGTTAACAAGTTTTTCAATCACTTCTTCTCGATTTTCAACATATTGGAAAAGTTTTCCCATACTATTGACAGTAGCGTCTCGAACTATCCATTCCTCGTCAACTAATCCCTTATTTATTAAGGCATCGACAGCCACGAATGGGAGTTTATTACCAACATAACCTAGGATTTTTACGCCAGTTTCTCTAATAAATGAATCAGAATCTGAAAGAAAATTAATAGTGAGAGGAATTGAGATCATATCTGGTATTCGTTTAGATATTTCTAACATAGATTTTGTGAGAGTTATTCTTACTGATAAATCTTGGTTTGGAAGTAGTCGTAATAATTCCGCTAAGACTGGTTTTAATGATAGAGGGTTAATTTTTGAAATTTCTGAAATTAATTGCGATGCTCCTTTCTTGACTTCCTTATCATTGTCATCTCGAAACAGCTCTATTATAGAATTTAAATTGATTAAATCAATATAATCTTCTATTAAGTCGTCCAAGGAAGAAATTATATTTAATGTGATATCCTTGTTACCTAACCCTAAACTTTCAATTAACTTGGGAATAACATCATTAGGATACTCTTTACTTAATTTTATAATTGTTTTTGAAATTATACCTTTCGAAATATATTTTGATTCGCCCTTTACTCTTATTAAATTATCAAGAATTAAGGAAGGATTTTTTTGGAAGTTTTCAACAATACTATTGGAAATTCTTTCTTTTAATTCAAGATTATCGAATTTTATAAAAATCAAAAGAGTAGTCAAGATTTTCTCAGGATTAATATCCCAAAGTTTACTTAGGAGGTGACAAACGCTATTTATAGACTGAAAGTTCTGAGAATCTATTCTATGAATAATTTTATCTATATCAATTGAATTTGGCTCCTCAATATGGTACTTCTCAAGAGCTAATACGGAAAATTTCCTTACATTTTCATCTGAATCTAAAAGACCATCAAAAATAGGAGAAATTGGAATAGATAATTTCTTAAAATTTCCTATCTTAGAAATAACTTCAAAAACAGAAGCTCTTACCGAACTATTAGCATCGCTCATCAAGGGAATTATTGTATTAATAAGAATCGAGTCAATTTGTTCAATATTAATATTCTTTATGTTTTTAATTGCTGCCGCTCTAATATCCTTATTCCTGTGATGTATTTTATCTAAATATACTTCAATAGGAATATCCAATGAAGATTCTGATAAAATATTAAGAAGTTCTACCTGAACAGTACTATTTGGATCGTTTATTAATCTTAAAAAATCTAGATTTTGAATTGTTCCTCGTTCTATATAAGTAAGTCTTTTTATTATTTTTAATCCTGTTAATTTCATTCTCCACTCAGAATCAAAAATTAGATTATTTACAACACCAACGGGTATTTCTTTAATTAGGTTATCGTCAGCATCAAGTAATGATTTAGCAATGGGAATACTTTTATCATAGTTAGGCGATTCTAAAGATTCAATTATCCATGGTAATACTACATTTGGTACATCCTTTTCTAATTTTGTTAATATTTTATATGATATATCCCTAGAACTCGGATTTGAATCACATAGTCCATCTAATAATGAATTTTTAAATTTCCAATCGTTCAGAGAAATATCTGATTTTAATGGAATTCTTTCATACATCATTAAAAGAGTATTTTCTGCGTGCTTTCTCAGTTTAGGATCAGAACTTTTTATTAAGTTAAACAGTGGAATGGCATCAAAAGTTTGACCATAATCAGTAATTTTAGAGTATTTGAGGTTTCTTGTGAATTCATTATTTTTTGACAAGAAGTAATATGTAGTAAAAGTGAGCATAAATATTTCTTCAATTACTGCTGCCCAAGCGAACATTATAAAATTAGGAGAGATATTAACGGTAATCGTCCAAAAATTAAAAGTTTCCGTAAGTTTGTCAATATTCACTATTAAAAAGTTGACCAAGACATTAATTCCAATTGCAGCCATTAAATAAGCTGCAAAATAGATATCTATCCCTCTATATTTGATTTTCCTGCCCCAAAATCGTGTGAAATATCCAATTATTCCAAATAGGAGTGTAACAAACACAAAGTATGAAGTCATAGTAGAGATTGCTAATGATCCTGAAAAAAAGAAAATTACTGTCTGAAACATGGAAATCCATGCCCAAACAAAAACAAACAACATTAAGCCTAACACTATGTATGGTTTAGGATTTGATGCGAATTGTTTCATACCTCTTTTACTATCCTCAAAGTTTAAGAAAACGGACCTTTTAATATCGGGAATGTGATAAAACTCATTAGAAATCCCCGCTATATAACCTTTCGATCCATAAAATGTTAATATCATTAATGGATACACAAGTAACCATGAAATCCATATCATTAAAAAGGGTAAACCAGTGAGAGATAATAACAGAGGAGGGACAATAAATAAAAAATATAAGAGAAAAGCCATGCTGACAGAAATTATTCTACTCTTAGATATATTTATAATTTTATTCCCGATAAATTTATGAAAGGGCGTAAGGCCCTCGTCTGATTCGGAGCTTAAAGCAATAAATAAGAAATCAATTAATGGGTAAATGGAAATATATCCTAAACAAAAAGCAAATGGGAGAAGTAATGAAAGGGGATTCACATCAGGAGGTGTCAATGAACTTCCCTGCCAAAATTCGGGAGTTTTCACTGCAAAGATAAACGCCATCGCAATAACAACCATTACACTAGCACTAAAAATAAGTCCATAAATTAAACACTGAAGGCGATCTTTGTTATCAAATTCCCCTTTTTTAACTAAAGCGACTTGCCTATAAATAATAATGAATCCAATTATGAAAAAAACTATAAAAATTATAAAAAGAATAAGTTCTATAAGCAAATTATTCACGATAATTTTTGGAATATTAATAATTTAATATATTTATATTTCTGTTGCTTTACATATATTTAGTTTATAAAAGAATTGAATACTATTAAATATGGTGTGATAAGAGTTGAATAAAATTGAAATCCAATTAGAGGATTCTTTAAATCGAGTGAATTTTGTTTTTAAGAATGAAGAAATTACCACCGCGTGTATTGGGGACCATAATGGATTTTCTATATTAGGAGAGTCGTTTGGACCATTTGAACAGGGAAAACAATACAGACTACCATATTTTGTAGCACTCCCATTCATAGAAAATAATATTTTAAAGATAGATTCAAAAGAAAAATGTGATAATACTGATGTCCAAAGATACGCTATAAGTGAGCGCGATGATCAGAAGCTTTTACAGAGAGAAAACAAATTCTTCTTAAATAAAATTAAGGAATTTAGATTTTTCATAGAAAAAGAAGTAATAGAAAAGAAAATACCAAAATTAGATTTAGATCGGTTTAATTCATACTCGATAAACATCGTTGATAATAGATTACTTAAATTACTAAAACTAGCTAGAACAAATTTATCATTAAATGATGAAAGAAAATTGACAACTTCTGAAAAATTATTATTTACCAAACTATTTGACATTATAAAAGCATGGAGAAACTTCTTTTTGATGAAGGAATAGAAGAAATCAATTTTATATTTAGCTGTTTTTATATAAAATCATTAGAATTTTATATCACTTGCCCCATATTTCTTAAAGTAATCTTTAATGTGATTAGTTATTGTTGAATTAGGATTTAATTTTGGTAACAAGTCTATAGCATTGCTCATGGCATAGTACTGGACTTTCTTTTTTTTGATGGCTTCTTCGACCGTATTACCATCGTCTCTTATTTCATTTCTATTTGTTAATCCGATAGCTGCTATAATATTTACTTTATTATCTACTAAATCATCGATTGCTTTAAGCATCGAACTTCCCGTAGTCGTGGTGTCTTCAACGAGTACAACTTTTCCTTTAGGAATTCCTAAAAAAAATTTGTCTTTTAGTTCACCGTGATCTTTTGGTTTTCCCCTTCCCATTGGTAGAACGTACATACCAGGTTTTATATTTTTATCATTGAATGCCCATTTATATTGGGTTAATATTCCTAATTTGGTTGCGCCCTCTGGGACTCCATAAAAGCAATCTGGTTTAAGATTTAAATGTTTTACGAATGAAAGAAGAAAGTCGCTAACTTTATCCAACAAAAATACATCTTCAGCTACGGTTCTCCAGTTTACATACCAATAGGACTTCCTTCCTGACTTTAATGTTAGTGGCTCGTCAAAAAATCCAATAACATTATTCTCTATAATAAAATCGTAAAAAGTTTTTTTTTCTGTTTCCCAGCTCATTAGGATCAACTTATTCTTTTAAAATTAAATACTCTTTACGTGCTTTAGCGTATTCTTCTCCACTAATGCTACCAGCCAAAAATTCTTTTTCCTTTTCTTGCATTACTTTCCTTTTCGCAGCTAACTTTTTTCTTCTTTCTGCTTTATTAAAGCTTTCTAGAATTGATTTACTAAGTTTATTAACTTCTTTATTTTCTTTTTTTAATAAGTTTTCAACATAGGGTTTTATTGGTTTAACCATTTCGATATTTTTCTTAGCTAATTCTTCGATTCGAGCAAGAGCTTTATTTATTTCCTCAAAATTATCGCCATCAAGCACATTAATTAATCCAGGAATAGCCACATCTCTAACTACTTCATTGAGATATTGTTCTATATCTTTCTTTAACTTTGAATCGTTATAAGTGTTTAATTGATTAGTACGCACATATTCAATAAAAATAAGCGGTAATTCTATCGGCCACTCTTTCATTTTATCCTTACCAATTAATTGAACTATTCCACCATCTTTTTTATGAAATATTTTCATTTTTTTTACCACCCTACTTATATCCAATCTCCTGTTGATAATTTTTCAGGTATGTATTGATCTGTCAAGAATTCAAATCCAAAAGTTGATAATGCTTGAATCTCAGCTTTTATTTTTAGTTTTAAAGCTAATTTAAGATCAGTCTCCCATGCTTTATTTTTTTTTACAAAACCTTCGTTTAACAACTCTTTAGTCCTTTTAATATCAGTTTGATTCATTGGGATTCTACAGTCATTAGGGATTTTATATTTTTCTAAATCTCTGGTTAATACACCTAAAAGTTTAATATTAGGTGTTGCTAAGAATGGTGATTCGTAGCTTAACCGTTTAGATCCTCGCAAGTAAACAGAATGAATATAATGCCCGTAAGGGTCCGAATCGACAAGAGTAAACACCGGTAATTTGAGTTCCTTATTGATTCTCCTTAGAAACATTCTTGTAGCGATATCAGCAGCCCCTTTTGCTGTTAATATAATACACGGATATTTACGCCAAAATCTGGCTTCTGCTAACCTTATCATAGCAGCGTCTTTCTCTAAAACCAATATAAATTCTGCATCTGATTCTAATATTTCAATATTATCAAGCATGGGGCTAATAGTCCATCCACCACTCCCTAAGCCTTCTAAGTCAATAATATCGTTTCTATCTCTAATTCTAAGACGCCCTATGCACGAACCTTTGGCTGAAGCAACAATATGGGTGGAATTTCTGGTTGTATACAGCATCGTTGCAACATCTTCAATACACTTATCACTATTTTTTTGATCCCCAAATAATTGAACTGCAGAATAAAATATTTCTCTTTTTGTAGCATGCATATCTTTAAGTAGTAATTCATTTACCTTTTCGAGCACTTTCATCAATCTTGTAATATCAGCAACGCTTGCAAGAGAGTGAAATTGTTTTTCCATAATTTGTTTGCCTAAAAGTAGCAAATCATTTTCTTCATCCCAAATTATATTTGCACTGGTTCTCGAAGGTAATTTAATAGTGGGTCTTCCCGTAGCATAAATTTTTTCAATAATTGAGTCTGTTAATATGTAAATTCGTTCCAAAGTTTGTTTTCTATTAAGATCATCAATTTTAACAGTACCTTCAGGTAGATTGATTTCCTTTTTTTCTTCTTCTAAACCCTTCTTCAAATATTCTTGAAAAAGTTTTTTTGCTTCTTTTATATCCCATTTTTTACTTTCCACTTTACTTGCCATTTTAATCACTTTATTTTAACTTCCAATGCTTTTTACCCATTTTTGATTCAGCTAACACTAAACCTTTTCGCTCTAACTCTTTTAGTTTGATTTGTAAGAACCGAGCATCCATCATGTCTTTTATTTTCATTTTAAAAATTAGAGATGTTATTGGTTGCCATTCATCAGATAATGCTTCTGTTATTTTATCTGATGTAATGATTGGCAATTGAGTTTGAGTTAACTGGGGTTGAAGTGGTTGAGTTCGTACCGGTGGTTCTTTTTTCTTAATAGGTTGGGTTATCGCTTCACCCTTAGCGATTTGCAATTGTTTTCTTTTTTCAGCAATTGTACCGGGTTTAACAGGTTCAATCTTTATTGGTTTCTTTACTTCCTTAACTAATGGGGCAACTTTTTCAGGTTTTCCTTTTTTATAAAAATCTTGAATACTATTTATAATATCATCTTTTCGAACATAAGATGATACTTCTATCTCGTTTTCTGTGCAATATTCTCTTAATTCGTTAATTGTCCAATTCCGAAGAGTTTTTTCAGTTAAAAAATTTTGGTCAAGTTCCACTATCTCAGGAAGAATTTCTTCTTTTTCACTCGTTTCTTCCCATTTGACTTCAACTTTTTTATATATATCTTTATCAGCTTCTTCTTTTACAATTGGTTTTGGTTTGCTTTCTGTAATTTTAATAGGTACTTTTACTCCAATTGCGTCTTTCATTAACTTTTCTAATTCTTTTTCTGAAATTTTACCTTTGTATTTTCCATCACCCTGCGAAACGATATTGTAAGCACTCTGAACGAATATTGGAATATATTTTTCAATTAAACCCGATCTCTTCTCGCTTTTTCGAATATTTGCTTTTCTGTTAAGATATACTCGTAATCTTCTTCCTATTGCCTCAAGACAAAATTTTATTTCTTTGAGTAAATCCTCGTCTTCAGCTAATGCATTCTTCGATTGCGATTTAAACATCAAATGAACATAAGGACCGGAAACATTTACTATAAGTTTGATTGGACCCTTTGGAAGATTGTTATCGTAAGTATCTAGTTTATAATTTTTCCAATTTACTGATTGAACAGCTTTTGTTATTGCGCAATCGGCACTATCTCTTAATTTAGGGGTTCTGTTCACAAAACGTGAAAGCACATCTCTAGAACGCTTAGGAGTATCAAGTTTTTTTGGATCGTTGCAATAAGCCATTGAAGCTTCAACAACGTAAGCTAAACCTTTGCCTGAAGTTGGGGGTCTTGTTTCTGCGCTGACGAAATCATCATCTTTCGTATAATTTTCCGTGAAAAACTCAAATACTTCTTGATATGAGTCTATTAGTACTTCAGTCGACGAAGTTATTTTTTTTTGAATAGTCTGTTGAAATTGATCTGATTCTATGAATTGATCTTTAATATCAACACTGGTTAATATTTTTGAGTTAAAAACTCTAATATCTTCGATTCCAACAGCATCATCTTCAATGGTTTCACTCTCCAACGATAATTTATGTTTTTCTTTATCCTTTTTTATCTTATCATGCAAGATTTCAAGCGAGGTCTTAAGATTTTCTGTAGGATCATCGAAATAATCAACATTATCTGATATTTTTAGTCCAATCTCCTTGATTAAAGTGCTTTCTAAAACGATATCTCCTACCGGGATTGCCGTATCCGTCGGAGGATTCATGTATTTAATAGATTTAAAAGCGTGAAAAAGTGCATTAAATTGTTCATTTGTTAATGCAGAAGGTTTTACTTTTGAAATTTGAACCTCATTAACCCAATCTTCGAGTTCGGTTCTATTTTTTAATTTTTTAGCTTCGACTAATCCTTGATTAACACTAAAAGTCTTATCTAAGTCATTTTTGATTTTTTCTCTTTCTTTAATAATGCTATCTATCTCTTTTATTACTTTCTCTATGTCTTTCTCAATCTTTTTTTCGTCTTTTTTAGTTTCAGACTTCTCTATACGCGTTTGATGTTTTTTGATTTCTTTAGTCAATCTTTCTAAACTTTTATCATATTGGTTATATTTTTCCATAACCTCCCAATAGCTATTCTTCAACTCTTCAGAATCAACATTGTAAATTATCAATTTATCTCTTGGTTTTGTCGAACGACCAAAAACTCTTTTTTCGAATTTAAAGAAATTAATGACATCAGTTTTTTTCAGTAATTTGTTTACAAATCCATTTTTTAGTATCAAAATGGATAATTTATCTTGTAAATTTCTTTCAGCTATAGTTAAAATTTCCTTAGCAGTTTTTGAACTCATTCGGACAAAATTATCTTGTAAAAAAGCTGAAATCGTTAAATTTTCTGATTTTGTAAGGAGATCTTGCAAATCCCCTATATTAGTTGATGATGGATGTGGTTTTGCATATTTTGGTTGTTTAGGAAAACTTGATACTAATCTTCTATAAATCCATTCTTTTCCAGAAGGATCAATAAATATTAAAGTTACATGGGGATTTAATAGTGCAGTTTCTTTAATATATGTGTCAACATAACCCCTAACATATTTTACATTTAAATAATTTAATTTGATATAAGTCCCGTGGAGGAATTGACTATCTACTTCAGTTGGGCGAATTAAATATTTCTTTTCGTTCTTTGAAGTTGTAAAAAATTCTGAAACCGTAGCATAGATAGAATCTTTAGACTTTGACACTGCAACAATAGGTTTCCCGGTTGTATTTTGAGCATCACTGAATGCACTTGGAGCCCCAAATCCTTGACTTCCGCGAGTTTGTTTCAATTCAAGGCTTTTTGAAGAAGCTAGATATTTTCCAAACTTACGTAAATCTCCTTTGTGCATACCTACACCATTATCAAACATTTCAAAAGTGTAACTCATAATATTCTTTTGTGATAACTCTGATGTTAAAAAGGATGCAGCTTCAGATTCTCTTAACCGAATTATAACAAGGGGTTCAATATCAACAATGGGTTCAACTGGCTTAAGAATTTCGTTCATATCTTCAATAATTCGTTTTACTTCTTCCTCAACCTCAATCTCCTCTTTATCAATAATTTCTCCAGATTCTTCCTCCTTATCTTTATAAATAACTAACTCAGGTTCAGAAGGTTCGGTGGGTGCTAAACCAATTTCTTGCATTAATGCTATTTTTGCTTCATTATTTAGAGGTTGATCAACTTCATCTTTTCTTGCTTCCTGAAGGATGGATAAATTCTCTAAAGACAATTCTTGATCAAGAGAAAATTGAATTCTTGAATCACCCTCACTTAATTCTTTCCATTGGAATTCTTCTATTGCGTCTAACGCATTATCTAGGAATTCCGAAGCATATTGCTGGTGTTTCCAATACCCAAACTCAAAACCCACTAATTGCGTGCGCTTTCTCATAAACTGAGCTATTGTTCCTTGTTTAATTCGATCTTCTTCATCAGAGGACATTTCACTTACACCTTTCTATTTTTTTATAATAAAATTGATATCTAACTAATTATACTTAATTTTATAGATATTATAATTAATATTGCACGAATAATCTAATTCTTACGCAATTCAATCAATTTTTCAAAATGTATTTGGTCAATCATTTTGAACAGAAATTGATTTACTATTTAAATCTTTTCTTTAAATGAAAAAATTTATTAAGGAGTAGTAGACTATTTGTTAACTTCTCTGGTTCTATAATTTTCTAAAGCCACATCAATGATTTTTGATGCTACATATCTTTTAGTATGTTTTTCAATATGTGTTATATGCTTTTCTTTATTTATTATGTATACTTCATTATCCTTACTATTGAAACCAATATCTTCGCGTCCCACATCATTAGCAACGATTAGATCTGCCTCAGATTTTAGAAGTCGGTTGTAAGCACGATCGATTAGTTCGGAACGAGAAACATTAATCTCTGCTTTGAATGCAATTATAAAAAGTTTATAATCTTTCCTTCGCGCTGCACCTAATATTTTAGGGGTTAATTTCATATTTACTTTCAATTCTTCTACTTTATCAGAGGAGATTTTTCCCTCAACATATTCAGTAGGTTTGTAATCAGAGATTGCAGCAGCGGATATAAAAATGTCGTAGTTTGAATAAGAGAGCTCATCTTTGATAGTTTTAATAAAATCATCAGCTGATTCGACATGAATAGTGTTAATATAGTCTGGAATCTTCACCATGCATTCACCTGCTACTAAGAGTACTTCAGCACCTCTCGCTGAAGCCTCCTTAGCAATTTCGATTCCCATTCGCCCAGACGATTTATTTGATAAATATCTTATATCATCTATCGCTTCGCGACTTGGACCAGCAGTTATTAGGATTTTTTTGCCTTCGAGATCTTTTGTTGTGATTAATAAATCTAAGACTTTATCAATTACATCCTCCACCTTTGAGATTTTAGCCTTTCCCTCAGATAATCGTGGTCCTAATACATTAATACCATGTTCTTTCAAAAGAGAAATATTTTTTTCAATTATAGAATGATACATGCTTTCATGCATAGCGGGAACTATCACGATGGGTATAGAAGAACCAAAAGCAGTTGAAACCATTGTAGTAACTGGGGTGTCATCAATACCATTAGCAATTTTGGATATTGTATTTGCTGTCGCTGGACAAACTAATATTAGATCTGCTTTACCGCTCGCATTAGGTCTATCTCCCGCTAGAAAAACATGTTCAACTGCTCCAGTTAACTTAGTAATTACAGGATTCCCTGTCGCCCAGTGCATTAGGGAGGGTTCTATCAAAGTTGTAGCTGCTTTTGACATACAAGGAATCACCTCAGCCCCTAAGCGCATTAATTCCCTCGCAATTACAGGCGCGTTGACTAATGCAACTGAACCAGTTAAACACATACATATAGTCTTTCCTCTTAATATCGTCCCTTTACTTTCAGTAATGTCCTTGGAAGGATGATGTAATGGATGTTTTACCATCATTCTATTGTTATTTTTAATTAATATGTTTAATAGAAATATATGTTCAATTTAAAAATATTGCAATCCTTTATCTCTTTTTTCAATTTAGATGATTAATTTTTCATTTATCTTGTTTAGTCACAATAGTATATATGGTGAACTACAATTAATTTAAATTTTCTCTTCAAGCACATTTATCTTTAAATTAAGTTTAGCGCTATAATTATATATCTTATTAAAGAAATCTTGACTGATAGGTTTGTTTAGATTTAAGTTTAGAATTTTAAAAAACTGGTTACCATAATAAGTGTTAACCAATTCTGACATGTTATATATTCTTGTGTCTTGTTTAGTAATCCTATATACCTGTGAACCTTCAAATTCTTCTTTTCTGATTTTTAATATCTCATTAGAATATTTTACGAAGGGAGTATGTCGCATCTTTTTAAGATCAAATATAATGGTACTTCCCACTTCTCTTTCTTTGAGAAGTTGTTTTATGGCTGAATGAACTCTACTCATTAATTTTGTTCGAAATTCATCCAGACTACTAACTTCATATAGTAGGTCGTTAATTATTTCAGAATATGGTAATTCTAATCCAGCTAATTCGGTAGATAAATTTAATAGAATTATGAATTGATTTGTGTTCTTTTCAGGATTCGTTTTGAGTGTTTCATAAATAAACTCTTTCTCCTTATTTATGAAATTAAATAAAAACTTTCTAAATGATATTAAAAACTTATTATAATTTGGGACAAATTGCTTATTAGGATTGTCTAATGCCATTTTATACGCTTCAAAAGGGCTTATTTTTTTACTAAGAACAGATCTAATTAAACCTAAGGGGTAATATCCTTCGATAAATACTATACCTTTCTCAATACTGCTGATAGCGTCCTTGAATGAACATTTTGTGATTACATTAATTGTCTTGATGATATTTCCTTCGATTTTTACAGGTGTCTTTTGGCAATAACACAAATCAAATGGCTTTAAATCGTGATAGAGAGATGTATTTTGATCTGGGATAACAATTTGTGCCCCATAAGCATTTACTAAACTCCCTTGCCTTGGTTTACTAGCTAAATCCCATTCAATGATCATAAGATCTTTAATACCGGAGTATCCTTGATCAACATCGTATTTATATTCTATAGGTTTACTTATTAGTGAGAAAACATCAACATAATTAATTTCGTAATCATTATCTTCGCCCCAGAACTGTTTTTTGTAATAGAAAATATCTGGAAAGTTATGTAAATCGTCTAAAAACAATTCTTTAATTATTAAATAATTAACTCCTATTTCTGAAGACTTAATAGTAGAGTCATCTAGTCCGTAAAATCCTATATGATTTATGATATAGTGGTAAGCAGGATTCTCAAGATTCTCTTTATTGTGATTTACGATATAAGTATTTCTTTTCTTTCTAAAATCGATTTTGGATTTTTTAATATTATACTTTTCCTTAAGAAGTCTGAGAAATGCAAACTTCTTAAGATATATTTTTTTTTCTAATTCCTTTATTTCGGTCTTATAAGATTTATATTCATCGAAATACGAGATTTTTGGAATTTCAAATACTTCGAATTGCTTCTTCATTAGCTTTAATTTATCAATAACACTGAAGTTCTCTATCTCATTTTTAAAATAGTGAATAAGTTCAACTTTAAATGATTCAAAACTCTTTGATATAATAAAATCTTTAAAAAGTGAATTGAGCCTAACAAGAGCTTCGTATTTCCTTTTTATAAAATACATCGAGAAATATCTCTCATTAAAGTCCTTCGAATTAGCCATTTTTAACAATATTGTAATTAAAGATTCAACGAATGACTCACTCTGAAATTCATAGAAATCTAATAATTTATCAGTATAATCAATTATTCTTAATATCTCAAAGAATGTATATTTTGAAGTAGATTTTAAAAATAATCTTATACCTTTTTCTATGTAATGATTGTATTTGAGAATGTAAGTACCTAACTCGTTACTATATGCTGATTGTAAGAATTCAAAAAATTCAATGAATAAATTATTTTCAATTGCTGTTTTTAAATATCTTTCAATTATTGGCTCACAATCTTGTTGATTTATAATGGCTTTGTTTAAATAACTTAAACCTTCAACGCAATTATTGCTGTTAATACATGTATTCGCTAGCTTTTGAAAATTCGTACTCTTCTTTTTTGAACCAAAATCCTCAGATGTTAAATAAAACTTGTTTACATTTTCTATGAGCTTTAAAGAAATTGATGGTTTAAGCATAGTTAAAAGCTTTATTAGATGAATGCATATTTTGTCATCAATTTCACTGTGTATTAAAAAAGTGGGGCAATCATGAAAAATTTCATTTTTATTTTCGTTTATGACTAAATGATATTCGCGTTCATTATCTAAAATGATTGCTCTAATTTTTATTGGATCTTCTTTTAACGAGATTATATTAACTTTACTTTTCGGGAATTCAACCGATTTTTTATATAACTCCTTTCCATATCTTTCAATTATTATTCCTGAAAGCAAATTTTTAGTCATGTTTTTAAAATCTCGAGTTTATAATCTCTGACATTAATTTTGGAAATTCATTCCAATCTTTAATTGTCAAAAGTTGTCCTCCTGCTATTTTTACCATTTTTTCCGCTTCTTTTAAATTAAAGGAGGATTCTGGAGAGACTAAAATGAAATCTACATTTAAAGAACGAAGTTTCCTTAATTCTTCATTAGCTTGTTGAATATCGTAAATTTCTGCATCAGTAAAAAGAACATTTAATTTCTCGCGAGAGCTAGAGTTTTCTTTAAATTGTTTGTTTGCCCATTCTAAAGCACCTTGAAGCCGGGTACCTCCCTTGGCAGAAACCATAAGTAATTCATCTGCTAATTTTTCCATATCTACTTTTTCAGATAATCTCTTTAATACATGTGTATCTGACTCGAAAAATGCAACGCCTATTTCGTCTTTTCGCATGCCATATACTAACATTGTCACACAAATAGCCATATACGCAAGCTTTTCACCCGTCATTGAGCCACTAATGTCAAGTTCAAAGCAAAATGAACGTAATCCCTTCGCGGTCTCGTAAACATAAAAATCATCGTAATTTATATGATCTAATTTTTTCCCTTTTTCTAAAAGATTGAATATAGTTTCTTCTAAATCAATGTTTTCAAAATCGTCTCCTATAGTGTATGGCCTTACTACATTGATAGGTATAGTTCCTGTTGTTGCGCTTCCTAAGCGAGCTCTTGAGTAATAAATACCTAAATCAATTAGCATTTTCTTTGCTAATTCTTTCACTTTTATTTTTACTTTTTCTGGTAAAGTTGACCTATGGATAAACCATTGTCTAAGGAGATTTTCGCCACTTCCAGCAGATAAACAAGATATTACTTTATCCTGTCCCTCTTTTCCTCCAATTTGTTGAGCTCCTTTCAAAGCTTCAGCCAAATCAAAATGACCAAGAGCTCCTAAAGCATCTCTGTTGTCGTTAGCGAAAGCACTGCTTAGGAGTTCTTTAATTCTTTCTCTATTTAACTGATCGCGTAACTGTTCCATTAAATTACTTACTCGTTGAAAATCGGCAATATTTTTTTCAACCATTTTTTTTAGCAATTGATAGTTGGGTTCAATTAACTCGTATATTTCTTCTTCGGACATTTCTAAATTTTTCCCAATCCTTTTAATATCTTCAGAATCAGGATCCAATCCGATCTTTCTAAGGAATTCTGTTGCGTTTTTTAATTGATCAGCAGTTTCACAAGCCTCTAGAGTTTTTGAGATTAAATCAGGTAATTTTTGGGATATTTTTTGGCCACAGTGCATATTAGGACAACTATTCATTAACTGTTGTATTTGATGAGATAACGATTTAAACGCTTCAAATTTTATATTTTCATTACTGGCTTCATTAATTGCATTCTCAAGAGCTTGGTTAAATAGATCGTTCCAAGATTTATTAGCAAATGCATTTTTTGTCAAACTCTCTAACGATAGATTCATCTGAGAATTTGACGATTGCTGATCAAGGCTATTAAGCAATTTTTCTCTTAGATTGGTACCAAAATATTGATCTAATGAATCTGCTAAACTAAAATTATGTTCGAAAGAAGATTGTTGTAAAGAGTTATTTAAAATGTTATCTAGATCAAACTTAGGAAGTTCACCTAAAGTTTTCGCAGCGTTAAATAGCTGGTCTAAATTTTTAAGTTGATTTTTTAGTTGATTTTTTGCATTTTGGATTTGGTCTTTTACACTTTGATTATCCGAAGTCTCATCGATAAATTTAATAGATTTTAAAAGATCATCTAGTTTATCGGAATTAATTAATTTAGATAAATCTTCAGCAATATTTTGATTATTCAGTGCTTTGCTTGCTAGTTTTTCCCATTCTCTTAATGATTTTTGCTGAATTAAATCGTTTAAACCTAAGTTCGAGCCTGCTTTTAAATCTTCGGGATTCAGGGAGTTGATTTTCTGTTCTAACCTTCTTTGCGCTTCTTGAATCAAATCTTCTAAGGAGGTTATTTCTTCTTTGTATAATTCTGAGTCGTCGTTAAAAAATTGTAATGCAGACTTATATGGATCTTCATCACGTTTAGAGTTTAACTCATTAAGAAATTCTTCTAATTTTTGGATTTTTTCAGTATCTATTGATTTAGTCATCTCAATTTCATCAATCATTTCTTGAAGTTTGTCCAATTCTGATTGAATATCGGTTCCTAGAAGGTCTTCAGCAGAATCGCCTTCACCATAATCATCACCATTAAAAAAGGAATCCATGATATCTTTTTTGTAATTTGGAAACAGAATCTGAAAAGCAATATCTTTCGCTAACTCTTGATTGTCAGGGAAGGAAGTAACAGTGCTAATCTCAATATAATCGTTGGGGTTAACCAACCCCTTACGATAATATCTCGATAAAATTAATTTAGGAATGGATAAGACTTGACGTGAAGATGGGATTTGCACAATTTCGCGATGTCTTCGCATTTTTCGAATGAAATCTACAGCAAATTCACATGGATTTTCTGGAAAAACTCCCATAAAATTACTCTTTACCTCCTAGGCACCTAATGTTTTATGGATAATACTGTCAATGATGTTTTCAACTTTTGCGCCCGGTTTTGGTTTGATGCTACCTAGTAACACATTCTGGGTAACTTGTGAAAGATATTCATTGATTGTTGTCTTTTCTTTTAATTCTCCTTTTTTTTCTAAAGTTTTTCTGCGAGCTAATAGTTTAGCAATCGCTATACCGGCTCTAATAGAGGCAGGTATTTCAATGTCTATTTTATTCTTTCTCGTTTCATTAATAATTGAATAAATCAATTCTAATTCAGATTCTTCTATAATGAAATGTTCTGGTAAATTTATTCTTATTATATCAAGCTCGGTTGCTTTATCTGGATAAGATAATTTTATCCAAACTTTTATTCTATCTTTTAATGCCTCAGACAACCTATGAGTTCCTGAAAGTTCTTCCGGATTCATGGCAGAAATAAAAAAGAAATCTTTATCAGCCTTAATTCTACCTAAATGAGGGATGCTAATTGATGCTTCCTCTAAAGGTTCTAATAATGTATTTTGCGAGTATTCCGTAGCTCGATTTATTTCATTTGCTAAAAATGTTCCACCTTCCAACATTGCTCTCAAAAGAGGTCCGGGATTAAAAGCTTCTAATACAAAACCTTTTTTCAATGTAATAGCCGGGTCGAAACTGCCTATGAAGTGGCTAGGTTTTATAGATTCATCCATTGTTAACCAATTAAAATTTTTATTTTTGTTTTCCTTAGCTCTTAACCTAGCAAAATATCGGCATAGAATTGTCTTTCCTACTCCGGGCGGTCCAACAAGAGCAGGGAATAATCCCGTTGCTTCTGCGTCTCTAAGCAATTCTAAAGCTTTACCATATTGTCCTGATAAAACAATATCAATTTGTTCCTCAGAAATATCCTTGATAAGTCGTTTGTTAAACAGTTCCTCAAATTTTTGTTTATCTATCATCTTAAAATCTACTGGAATAATGGTTCTAAATATATTTTATTTATGGTTATAGTAATTGTTAATTTTTAATCTATATTTTTATATAGTATAAACAGTACAAAAAATATTTTGATCTTCATTAGAAATTTGACTCAAAATACTCAACCACATCCTTTTTTAAAGTGGGCTGGAGGTAAAAGGCAACTTATTTCTCAAATGGATAAATTTTTTCCTAAAAATTATAATAAATATATTGAGCCTTTTATTGGTGGTGGAGCCGTTTTTTTCTATTTACTTCCCGAAAATTCAATTATATCAGATAATAATCCCGATTTAGTAAATTGCTATAATGTTATAAAAGAAAATGTAGAGGGTTTGATAAAATCTTTAAAGAAACATAGATACGAAAAGGATTATTATTATAAAATTCGAGCTCTCGACCGGGATCAAAATAAATACGCAGAATTATCAGATATTGAGAAAGCTTCGCGATCAATTTATTTAAACAAAAGTGGATATAACGGCCTATATCGCGTCAATAGTAAAGGTTTCTTTAATGTGCCCTTTGGAAGGCATAAAAATCCAAAAATATGCGACGAGGAAAATTTAAGAAAAGTAAGTCAAGTTTTAAAAAACGTTAAAATATATTTAGGTTCTTTCGAAGTTTGTTTAGATTTTGCCGAAAAGGGTGATTTTATTTACCTAGATCCACCTTATTTTCCACTTTCTGACACTGCTTTATTTACAAGTTATACAAAAGATATTTTTGATAAACCTTCCCAGATAAAATTATTTGAGGTGTTTAAGGAACTTGATAGAAGAGGGTGCAATTTAATGCTGAGTAATTCCTATTCCGAATTCGTATTAGATTTATATAAAGATTTTAAAATTGTTACATTGAGAGCTAAACGAAATATAAATAGTAATTCCCAGAAGAGGGGTTTAATAAACGAAGTATTGATTCTAAATTAAGATTAGTGAAATTCAATTTTAACAACTTTTATTTAGTTTTACAGTTATATTAAAATTTAATATAAATCATTTATTCAATATTAAAAATTACGAATTTTATTGATTAAAAATGCAATTAGAGCAATTTTCTCCCTCTGGTTATAAGGATCGTATTCTAAGAATGAAAAAGGAAGTTGTTTCCCAGCCGCATGAACTCTGTATAGAAAGAGCTAAACTTTTCACTGAGTCCTATAAGGCTACAAAGAATAAACCCCAAAATATTAGGTTTGCGAAAGCTGTGTACCATTTATTGACGAATATGACAATAAAAATATGGGAAGATGAATTTGTTGTTGGGAATCGATGTACTAAGTTTGTAGGAACACCCCTATACCCTGAAATACGTGTTGATACTCTTGAACAAGATTTGGAGTTGTATAATAATCGCGAAATCCAACGATTTTTACTGAAAGAAGAGGATAAAAAGATATTAAAAGATCAGGTTATCCCCTATTGGAGACACGAAGAGGAAACTGTTAAATCTAGGTTTGATTCTTATCTTAACCCTGAATTAACTGAGCTTATGTTAAACCTGTTTTATGTAGTAGACACTAATATAACAAATGGAGTTGGGCATTTTTTCCCTGGACACCAGAATGTCTTAAAAGTAGGATTTAATGGCTTGATCCAAAAAGCTACAGAAAAAATTAAGGATTTTTCGGAAGATCAAGAAAAATTAAACTTTTTAGAGACAGTTATCATTGTTTTAGAGGGCGCTAAAAAATTTATTCAACGGTTTTCAAATTTAGCAGCCGAACTGGCGGAAAAAGAGAATATAAATTCTAGGAAAAATGAACTCATTGAAATTTCTGAAATTTGTTCTAATATATCTTATAATCCACCTAATTCGTTTAAAGAAGCTCTTCAATTAATTTATTTTACTCACATTATATCTGGTTTAGAAGACGGAGGTTTTGCAATTAGTATAGGTCGTTTAGATCAAGTTTTATACCCATATTATGTTATTGACAAAAAGAAAGGAGTTATCAATGACGAAGAAATTCAGTTTTTAATCGAATGCTTTTACCTAAAACTTTCTACATTATGGAATTATGTGCCCCATAAAGGAATTGTAGCCGCTGAAGGACCACCTATTGCTGAAAACTTAACGATTGGAGGCGTAGATAGGGATGGTAATGATGCAACCAATCAATTATCATATCTCCTCTTGAAGGCATATAACAATCTAAAAACAATTCAACCTGCTTTTTCCGTTCGCGTTCATGAAAAAACTCCAGATGATTTAGTTATTAAAACCGGAGAGGCAATTAAATCTGGAGCAAGCATTGCCTTGTTTAACGATTTAGTAATGATTCCGGGTCTCAATGATCTTGGCTATTCTCTGGAAGATTCACGCGAATACGCGCCAATAGGATGTGTAGAGCCAGCACACCCATGTAAATCATTCGGATGTACTAATGCTACTCAAATGAATATCGTAAAGTATCTAGAATTAACTCTAAATAACGGTACAGATATGTTTTCTCGCAAGGAATATGGTATTCAAAATTCAAAAAAAATTACTTCATATCATGATTTATGGGACGAATTTTCGTATCAGCTTAAATATTTTGTTAAAAATATGGTAAAAACTATGTATTTTTTGGAAAAAACTATAGCAGAACTTAGTCCACAACCATTTTTATCTGCTACAACAGATGATTGTATCGATAAAGGATTAGACATTACAAATGGAGGTGCTAAGTATGATTTCACTACTACTCAACTAATTGGGTTTGCCACCGTTGTTGACAGTTTAGCAGTAATTAAAAAAGTTGTTTTTGATGATAAATTACTTTCTTTGGAAGAGCTTATAACCATGCTCTCAAAGAATTATAGAGGTACATATAACGGGAAAAAGGGTGAAGAGTGGAGACAATTTTTTATCCATAAAATCCCAAAGTTCGGAAACGACAATGATTTTGTCGATAGTATAGCTCGTGATGTTGCAAATTTATTTTGTGAGGAAATTCTTAAACATAATAATTATAGAGGAGGTAATTATAATCCCGGGATTTACACTACATCTTTTCACTTAGCATTTGGAGTTTTTACAGCAGCATCTGCAGATGGACGCAAATCAAGATATTGTCTTTCTAATGGAATTGGACCTACTAATGGAATGGATAAAAATGGTCCCACTGCGATACTTAATTCAATTAAAAAGTTGGAAAATGAACTTATTACGAATGGGAATTCAATAATTCTTGCGTTTCATCCTAATAGTCTTAAAATTGAGCTATTTGTACCACTTATTAGAACTTATTTCGTAGAAAATGGAGGATTTCACATCCAATTTAATGTAGTGGGAAAACAGACTCTATGCGACGCCCAAGAAAATCCTGAAGAACACCAAGGATTAGTAGTAAGGATAGCTGGGTATTCTGTTCTATTCACAGAATTATCAAAACCCGCACAAGATGATATCATTGCTCGAACACAATTTTAATCACTTTGAAATACATTTTACTTAATTTCTTTAAGCAAAATCACAAAAATTTTTAGTTTATTATTATTTTTCTATTGTATTAAAGAGGATAAAAAAGGGCCTGTAGATCAGTAGCAGATCGCTTGGTTCGCAATCAAGAGGTCACGGGTTCAATTCCCGTCAGGTCCACTATTATTTTTAGGCTTTCATTAAAAAATTCTAAATTTCCCTAGAAATCGAAGATCATTAGTGTTTAATCGTTATTTTCTCCAAGATCTAATTGTGAAATCATCATCCTTTTCAGTTCTTCCTTATTTTTAGGTAGTCCGAACATGTCTGCGTACTTATCTGTTGTGGTTAATTCAGCTGATCTTCCTTTTTTTACAGCAGTTACCAAATCATTGTCTAAGAGGTATTTAACATGCTCATAAGCACCGGTTCCTCGTATTTTAATAACTGTTGACTTTAAAATTGGTTGTTTTAAAGCAATTACAGTAAGTGTTCTTAAATAGCGCTCAGCAATGGCACCTCCTTTAGCAAATTTGGAAACTGTCTCGGTAAGTTCAGGTCTTAGCTGCATTTGATATTTTTCTCCAATTTGAGCAACAATCAATGCACCCTCACGCTCTAAATAGTCAAAAGCAACAACTCTCACAAGTTCTTCTACTTCTTTTTTTGGGATTTCTAATTTAGTAGATAATTCCTCTACATCCAGAGGTCTACCGGCAGCATAAAGAGCACCTTCTATAAGATTCCTTCGTAGAACTTTTAATTGTAATTCTAAATCTTCTTTCGTGAGTTCTTGAGTCATGTGGGATTCAGTTGTATATTCTCCTATAACTTCGGTATCTTGTTCTTCTAAACTTTCTACTGAGGGTTGGAGACTCAATAAATCTTCCTTCTCAATACCAATTTCTACTTCAATATTTTCTTGGGTATATTTTTCTTCAAAATCTTCTTTAAGAGATTCTTCTATTGTCTCTTCGGTTTCTATATCGATCTCAGTATCTTCTATAATCCTTTCTTCTTGAACAATTTCTTCATCACTAGTCTCGTCTAAAGGTGTTTCTTCTTCCGTTTCGGATTCGAATTGATCTTCTTGTTCTTTTTCATTTCTTTCGTTCAGTTTCTATCACCAAAAATTAGGGATCTAGTTTATTTCTTTAAATTTATTGAGAAATTCTTAAAATCCTCGTCTTGATAAAGTTCTAACTTACTACCAGTCGAGAGGAACATTAAAGCTAAAAACATACGCACAAAAGCGAACTTCTTGCCAAGGTCGCTTTCTTCTTCGGTATTAATAAGCTCAGCTATTTCAAAAAAGGATGTTTCTTTATCATCAAGTTGTATTTTAGATTTGATGCGGTTAAACCAAGAATCATGTAATTCTTGTACGGTTTGCTCCCTGCCACTAATGTGCTTTAAAAGTTCTTTTGGTAATTGGGCTTTGGATTTTATTTGAAGTTTTTGTTCTTTTAATTCGTCCCGTCTCATTCTTCTGCGTTTCAATTTCTCTTTGTTTTGCATCGTTTCGATTATAGCAGATCTCATAGCTTCAAATAATTCATCCTTTGTAGAAATCAACATTTTAGGTTGAATGGGTTGTGCTAAAGATTTGGGTATTGATCTACCATGCCTTTCCCTAAAACGTTCTAACTCTTCTTTTTTTTGTATTTGTTCTTCCTCTCGAATTATACTAGATATCTTGTAGTGATGCAAAATTGCAGATGTCTTAAGTGCTATGCCCGAGATTTTGTAATTGATTAAATCTTCGTGAAGCATATTATTAAAGAATTTATCTACTAATGAAGATAAGTCATAGAATGCAACATTGGACTCTTTTGCCACTTCTGGGTCCAATAAACTAGAATAGGGAGGTTTTTGCCAGAATTTGAGCTCCATCTTTTCTTTGTGGAGTAACGCTGGATCTTCTTCTTCACCGGCAATTAATTCCTCTTCTATTTCCTCTTCTTCAACCTCGTCTTCTTGAGTTCTATCAACGAATTCAGGATGTGAAGAAATTTGTTCTATAAGCTTAATAATTTCGTTCTTCTTAGATTTAGTGGGAATTTTAATATGATTCCTGCTAGCAAAATCTCTTAACTGTTTTACAGTCCAATCATTGAAGTTATATTTTTTCTCCCCACCGTTGTCTTCTGATATTATTTTTCACCTTAGGATTATATTTTTTAATTAAGCTTTTAATTTTCTTCAATATTAGGAGGCACATCTGGTAATTCAAGTAGCCTTTTCGCCTCTTCTTCTAAATCAACGCTAAAAATGTCAGTGATTCCACTTTGTTGCATTGAAACTCCATAAATCCGGTCGGCGTTTACAATATTCTCCTCTCTGTGGCTAATAACCATGAATTGTGCCTGTCGTGCAAATTCCTTTATGACCATGGAGACTCTGTGAACATTCGGCGAGTCCAAGGCCGCATCGATCTCGTCCATTATATAAAAAGGAGCAGGATAGAACTCCTGCACCGCAAAGATAAACGAGAGGGCGACGAGCGTTTTTTCGCCTCCGCTGAGAATTTCAAGACTACTGATTTTTTTTCCTCGAGGTCGAGCTTCTATGCTTACACCTCCCTCAAAGGGTTTATCAGGGCGATCTAAAATCATCTTCGCTGAACCTCCCGGAGATAGTTTTTGGAAGATCCGTGCAAATTCTCGATTAATTTCGTGATACGCTTTCATAAAGGTTCTAGTTTTTTCTAGCTCGATTTTATCGATGGCGTCGAGAATCGATTTTCTCTCCCTTTGTATAGTTTGTCTCCTCATATCAATTTCATCAAAACGTTCTTTTACGGTATCAAATTGTTTGATAGCTTTTAAATTAACAGGTTCCAGAGTTTTTTTCTTGTTATCAGCTGTAGAGATGTCTGATTGAAGTCCTGATTCAGATAAATCGTCAGTAAATGGAGGTAAAGCACCATAATCTTTAGAGCGTTGATACAAGGTTTCTATTTGATCTGTTGTTATAATTTTTTTAGATTCATAATTATTTAACTTGGAATTTTCCATTGAGTGATCGGCTTTTAAATCGTTTATTTGCTTTTGATAGTTCTTCTGCTTCTTCCACGATAAATCTTTACCTTGTATTTCCTTATTTATTTCTTCCTGCTTAATGTTCTTTTTAGCGTCTTCCTGTTTCAGTTCAACTTCAATTTTTTCTATATCTTTTAAAATGGATTCTATTTGCTTTTCAGTAGTTTTTACATCTTCATTAAGTGATATGATTTTTTGCTCTCTTTCCTTGTTCTTGTTCAATTCGTTAAGTTTTGATTGAGATTTTTGAAGATCTTTGTTCAGTTTATTTAACTCTTTCTGTGCTTTCTTTTGTGCCTCTAATTCCTTATTCTTTTCGTCTCTCAAAGAATCTATTACTACCTGTACTTCATCGACCTTTTTTTGCTGTTCATCTACCTGAGAGTTTAGACTTTCTATATTTTGATTGCATTGATTAACACTATTGCTTGCTTCAACATTTTCTTTAGAAAGTTCATCAATTGAATTGATTACCATCATAACATTCTCAAGAGCTCTTAACTTATCCATAGTAGTTTCTAATTTCTTATTTTGATCGTCGATTTGCGCTCTAAGTTTTTCAGTATTTTCCCAAAAGTTATCTTTTTCAACAATTTTAGTCTTAATGTTCTTATTTATAGCATCCTGTTCAAGTTTGAGGTTTTTAATGTTGTCCTCAGTATTGGTTATAACAGTTTTCTTTTCGTCAATAGCAGTATTTAATTCCTGTACATTTTTTTCAATATCAAGGATGGATTCATAGAAGGTCTGAATTCCTTGAAGTTCTTGCATTTTAGTTTGTAATTCGTCTAATCCCTTTTGTTTAATCTCCATATCGTTTTTAATATTAGAGATTTTATCCCAATAATCTTCTTTAATTTGTTTTAAATTTTTTATTTCTTCCTCGAAATTTTCTTTTTGCTTTTCACCTATTACAGCGTTTCTTTGGTTGATCTCGCTTTCAGATTTTTCAACTTTTTCGTTTATCTCACTAATTCTTTTATTGACTTCTTCTAACTTTCTGGTGTTCGTTGCTAAATCTTCTGAATCGTGTTTATTTTGAGTAGTTATCCGTGTTAAATCTCGATCAATGATATTTAAGTCGTTATTTTGGGAATTGATATTTTCTGTGATTTCTTCAAGTTGTTTATATAATTCCTGGGATTTTGACATAGTCAGTTTTCTTAAGGAAAGATATACATTTTCTAAAATTTCCATTAAATCTTGGACGAAACTATCAAATGTAGAGGTAGACTGCTGTATCTCTACATCTGCAGATTCTTTTACATTATCTATTAACTGATCTATTGTTGTATCGACATTCTCAGTAAAGAGGGTTAATGTTTGAAGAATTGATTTGAGGGTTTCAGACATTTCAGAGGTTTCAGACTTTTCTTCCTCTTCGGCTTCTGAGCTTACATCTTCAACAGTTTTCATGATATCGACTATATCCAAGACAAACTGTTTGAAGTTAACTGCGGATGTTTCAATTGCCTCTGCGTTTGATTGTTGAATATTGCTTTTTATTGACTCAACGGATATGTTGATGTTCTGAGTCAACATATTTAATATCTGCAAAATTCCCGTAATATCTTCAGTATTTCGTTCATACTCTTTTTCTGTGTTTTCAATTTTTACTGACAAATTATCTTTCTCAGTTGTTAATTCTCCCATCCGTCGTTGTATGTTATCTTTTTTCGTATTGAGTTTTTGAGATTCACTCTCAGTCTTAGTTAAATTATCATTTAATGTGGAGGTTTTTAGTACTAAATCACGTTTTTCTCTTTCAAGATTTGTTAATTCCTTTTTTAATAATTTCAACTTAGTGTTGATATTTTCAATTTTTGTCTTGTTATCATAAATTTCTGATTCAACCGAATCTTGTTTCATTAGTAATAGTTCTAAATCCTGCTCATTTTTTCTATAAATAGAATCCTCTTGTTTTATTTTATCCTTATAATCGTTAACTTCATTAAGGAAGGATTCTCTCTCTTTTAATAATTCCTTTAAAACTTCTTCTGTATCCTTTCCTTTACTTAACTCTTTAATTTTATTCTCTGTTGCTAATTTGTTCGAATTTAGCCGCTCTATTCTACTAGTGTTCATAGTAATTTCGGTATTTAAAGATGATAACATAGATTTGAAATCAGCTATTTTCGAATTTAATTGAGTTTTTTCATCCCTTAAACCGTTTATCAGTTTTTCTAATTCTTGTTGATTATCATTTTCTTTGGATATTTTTATATTTAAGTCGCTTATTTCTTTTCTTATTAATTCAGCATCTTTGTTTGTACTTTTTATTGCTTCTTCAACGCTTTCAGATTCTCCTTTCAATTTACTAAGTTCTACTTCTAATTTCTTTTTCTTATCTTCATTTTTTTTTATATTTTCCTTCAAAACTTTTATTTGAGCTTTGTTCGAGGAAATATTCTGTTTAACCGTAGAAATTTCTCCTTTAAAACCCGATTGTGTATCATTGTTATTTTTAATATTAACATCAATTTCGGCTTGTTTTTGTTGCCTAGTTTCTATTTCACCCTTTGCACCCTCAATTCGATTCTCTGTTTCCGTTACAATTTTTGATTCCGATTCAATTAAAGAATCATATGTTTGACTTTCTTCGAGTACCATTTGTAGATTTTCTAAAGTTTTTATCTCTTGAGCTATCTTCTCAATTGATTTATTAGCTAGATTTAAAGAGGTTTGATTTGAGGATTGCTGTGTTTTAAGCTGAGTGATGCTTTCATTGATTAATTCTCTCTCTTTCTCTTTTTCAGATATAGTTTTTTGAATATTTTCCATTACTAACGATTCTTGTTTTAAGATTTCATCTTGTCTCGTTATTTTTTCTTGTAATTCTTCAATTGCTGTGTTAGATTCTTCTATTTTTGCTTCTAGTTCATTTTCTTCTTTTCTTAATTTTTCAATTTTTAAAGCTATTAGTTGAGCATTATATAGTTTGATCTGTTCGTCCAATTCCTTCCAAGCTAAAGCGTCATTTTTCTCCTTTTCGACTTTCTTTAACTGAGATGATACTTCTTTGAAAATTGCTTCAAATTGACCGAGATCTCTTTCCGCTTTCTCTAACTCCTTCATTGTTGCATCTTTCATCTCATCGTATTTCTGAAGTCCTATAAGATCTTCAATGAATACTCTACGAGATTCAGGGTTCATATGAGTCATCTCTACTATTTTTCCCTGAAGAACGAATTGATTACTACCATCAGGATCTACATTTGCAGTTGCAAGAGCGTTAAGAATTTGTTGTCTGGTGGCTTTCTTACCATTCATTTTATAGCCCCCTCCCCCTCCTCTTTGAATTGTTCTAGTGACTTCAAATGTGTCAGTTCCACCTGGGAAAACTTTTTCAGAATTATCGAAATACAAAGTAACTGAAGCTCTATTTGAAGGATTTTTACCTCTAGAGCCAGCAAAAATCAGATCTTCAAGACTTTTAGCTCTCATGGTTTTTTTACTTAAACGACCTAAAGCAAATGTTAGAGCGTCTATAATATTCGATTTACCGGCCCCGTTAGGTCCGACGATACATGTGAACCCTGAAGAGAGCCTTAATGTCACTGTACGATCGCCAAATGATTTAAATCCGGTCATTGAGATTTTTTTAATATGCGTCAATTTTTAAATCGCCATTTCTTCATCCTATTATAAAATTAAAGAGTAATTTCATCTATATATATACTTACTCAGCATTTAAAAAAATAAGGTTTTAGTTATAAGTTTTTCATATATCCATGAAAATTCTAATTCTGCTGTGCGTAGTTTATTGGCTTTAAAATATATTAATGCTTATTAAAAATCGCATCCACAATGTGCTTTAGATTTTGGGGATTAATCACCATAAAGTAGAAATTATAATTTAATATGTTTTCGTTGAAATATCTGAAATTCTTGATGAGATTTTTTCTTGAAGCGTTTATTATTCCTAAATTGCGTAAAGTTGTAATTAGATGTTTAAACTCCTCTTCACTTTTTTCAAAATTGATGGATTCACATGAAACATAATATAATTCTTTTAATTCCTTTATTGTTATATAAAAGTTGGATTTTTTTAAGAAATAATTGGATAAATTATCAAGATATATTATAGTTAAAAGTTCTGCTTCAGAAATGTATGATAGCATGCTAAATTCGTCTGAAATTTGTAAAGTTTCAAACTGGCTTTGAAGTATTTCAAAGATCTCTAGGTGGTTCAATTCTACTTGTTTACTTAAAAATGGATAAAGATCTCTAAGAATTTCGATTCCTTTTCCGGGTACAGGAACATGATGCTCAAAAATTAAATCTGTTATAAATTCTATCAATTCTTTATCTACTTCATGTTTAAAAGTTAATGAGATTCTCTGTTTTATAATATCGTGAAGTTCGTTATATGAGAAATAATTTAACTTCTTTTTAATGTCGAATTCGCTTAAAACATCTAGAGTAGAGGATTTTAAAACTTGATTTCCAGTAGATACTAAGCTAATATTGGTTTCTTTGCCATATTGAAGAAATTTCTTAATAAATTCTGGTTTTAAATGCTCAATATTATTGAAAACAAATAAAAGATTGTGGTCAGCTTTTTTACAGGTTAATTTAAAGATGTTCCATAGATCAGATATATTAGAGTTTATAATACTCTTAAAATTGAAATTAATATTCTGATGAAACCCAATTTCAGTAAGTAGAGAAATAATTATTTCCTCTAAATTTTTATCCCTGCAATCTATGTAAGCCTTACGGATGTTTAAGAGCTCAGGGTTTAAAAGCGACAAGTCCCTAATAACTTTATTTATTATAACTTTCTTTCCGATTCCCTGAATCCCTTGATATAATATATTTAAACAAAATCCATCTATATACGAGTCTTTTAGAATTGAAAAAAGAGCCTTTTCTTCGTTTTTTCTATAGAGAATTTGAGGTGGGATATAAGATTGATCAAACAACGCTCGAGGGCCTGCAAAACTACTATTGATCTTTGGTGCTGATATCATAATTAATTTTTTTTTAATTTTTTACTTTTAATTTTACTTTTCATATTTAAACCCCCCGAGAGGGGGAGGGATCATTGGATCTAAAATTTAATAAATAATTAGTATTGTTAACCGACAAGAAAAAATATAAAATCTTATAATTAAAATTTAGGAATACAGTAATAAATCTTTTAGAAGCCTGCTTTTTTTACATTAATTTCACTCTTTTCGATAATCTCCTTAAAACGCAACTTTCTTAGCTTTTTTGGGAAGAGCAAATCAAACTCATCAAATGCATATCCACTTGAGTTAATAGGACCTTCAATAATTCTTAATTTTGAAGGTGAAATAAAATCTTTGATAAATGAGATTATTTTACTATTCCCGGGAAATTTACTTTTTAATATTTGTCCATAAGTATTGCATGCTACAACCGGAATTCTATTTTCAAGAGCTCGAGCTTTTAAATAACTTTCCCAATTTTCAATGCCTTCTGCTCTAATTTGCGTAGGAGAGAATAATATATCGGCACCGTTTTCTGCAGCTAACCTCGGAGTTTCAAAAAAAGCCATATCAAAACAAATTAAAATTACGAAGCAGATATTTTTAAAGGAAAACATAATTAAATCTTCTCCTGGTTGGAAATTTTTTCTTTCATAAGAATATAAATGGATTTTATCTTGTCTACCTATCTCTTCACCAGTATCATCAAAAAAATAACTCGTGATCCTCGGTTTAATAGAAGCTTCCCTCTTTTCCCAAATGGCTCCAGAGATTATTCCGACGCTATATTCTTTTGCAAGTTTTTTAATGAATTGATAATTCTTCCCTCTTTCCTCTTGAACATTTATTTTTTTCTCATTCGTTAATGGTATCCATCTTTCAGGCAAACAAATAATATCGCAAGAATTGTATTTAGAAAAGAAATTCTTTAATATTTCTTCTATTTCTGTATAACATTTGTTATTTTCTTGAAAAACTTCTGGCTGAATACATGTGATTTGAACCATTAAACTTTACCAATATAAAATTTTTTATTGAGGTCATTAATAATATCGAAAAGTTCATCCAACTTATAAATTTCATAGTCAGGTTTATTTTCTTTCGCAATTTCTTCGCCTGTTGTATTTGTATCATATTTTCCTCCACGATGAATATAGACGCTATGAATTTCATTTAGTTTTGCGGGGACTATGTCCTTATATATATTATCCCCGACATATATGGTTTCGTATCCTTTGACTTTAAATTTGGTTAAACAATACGAAAACAACTTTGGATTAGGTTTTCTAATCCCTATTTCATCAGATATTACAACCAAGTCAATTAAATCGTCGATTCCAAGCCGTAAAATCTTTTCGTATTGCTTAATAGGGATTCCATCAGTAATTATCGCTGTTTTTATCGAGTTTTCTTTAAGCTTTTCTAAACATTTTTTAACATCATCGTACAATTGAATATGTTTTATTTTTTGAGCGTGGTAAGCCATTACAGCTGCTGCTACATATCTAACTTGTTCGTTAAAAGAAATACTGTATTTTTCATATTGGTTTAATCTCCTAATAAAGTAATCATAATGTTTCGAAGAATTAGATCCATATTCAGTTACAATTTCTTCTATTAATAATAATGCTTTTTGTCGCTCAATTTTTAAACCTAAACTTATCATTGCATCGATGCCCTTAATTCTTGCTATTTGAGAAAGACCGGTTGAATTATAGAGACAATCGTCAAGGTCAAATCCTACAAGTTTTATAGGGCTCATAGTTTTTCTAGGGAAAACCTTCGAATTTCATTTAATTAAAATAAATTTATTTATTTTTATGAATATATAACCTTTAATATTAATTTATTCTAGGTAAAACTATTAAAAATTTAAAGAAAACCACAATAGAAAATTAAGTGGAGAGTCATTAATTGAAACCAATTGTAGCTTTATCGTATTTCCATCGAAAAATAGGCCCTTTAGTGTTCTATTCCTATCCGGAGAATATGCTAGACGAACAACTTTCAGCCAGAATAGCAAACATAATGGACCAAACGGTTAGCGAAGGATTCTTTACTCATTCTTTTGAAAAAAACAACTCAAATAATTATTACTTCGAAATCCATTCAGATTGGGCTCGTGGGAATAAAGAAATGTTAATGGTTTCCATAATTTTTGACCAACAAATTAATTCCGAAATTGAACAAAGTGTAAATGTATTATGTACAGAATTTTTAGAAAAACTCTTATCTAATGAAGAGATTTATACAGCATTTTACATTAACGATATAAATAATTTTGATGAACCCGACAAGGACCTTATCTATAAAAACAACTCGTTGATAAAATTATGGGTTAAAGAATTGTACTGGGCGGCACTTGAAGACACAAGAGAAAGGAGCGAAGAAGAGAAAATTGCTACTTTATTGAATAAAAAATTCATATTCCTAACGTTAAAAAAATTGTCAAAAGGTCCAATTGCAATAGATGGATTAAGAGAATGGTATAATGATACATTTCCAAAGTTAGATTTTAAAGAGCTAATCGATACACTGGTTTCAAAACAATTTATTTTTATCAATCAAATCGGAATTGTCGAAAAATATGTGTTACTTTTAAAAGAAGTGAATGCTGAAAGAATTCCTCCCGACAGCGTAATTGAATATATTGATGAAAATCCCGATTTAATCGAGCTCGAATTAATAGAGCTACTACTTCCCAAAGTTCAAGAATATTTTAGCATCTATGAAAATAACAGTAAGGAAGAGTTAGAGGAAGATTCATTCACTTTATTTCAAATCGTATCAGACCCCAAAAAATACAATCTCCTTTCAGAATTAAGAAGTGGATTAATCTCCAAAGACAAATTACCAAAATTAGTCTCGAAACGAGCTTTAGATCATTTAAATTCCTCGCTTTCTTTCCTAAAAAAACATGATGTTATTGAAGAATTAAAATACAAAAACGAGCGTTATATCTTTTTAAAAACTAATATTCAAATATCTACTGCTTTTCCCGAATATTTAAGAAAATCGTTACCGAAAGAATCTAAACCGGTTATAGCAAAAAAATATAAACCAAAAGGAGATTAAGAAGATATGAGCAAAGAAGACGAATCCCTTCAAGAACTAAAATGTTTACTTGGAAACATGGGCGTGGATATTTTTTTTGCTATTGATAAGGGAGCAAAAGATTTTGAAACCATGAAGATGTTCTCGGGACTTCCCATGGCATGTATTAAAGGAAGAGTTCCGGTACTATTGGAGTTAAAACTCATTATAAAAAAAAATGATGGCTATTTCTTAACTAATAAAGGTTTAAGTTTTAAGGAAAAAATCGAATCCAACTCTTAAATCGAATTTGAATTTCAGTTTGGGGCGACAACGTCATCGCTATGAGCAATAGCTCTTTCAATTGTCATAAGTTCATCATCAATCTAAATTCTCATTTTTATTATTCAATATATTTATTTTCCTTGGAAACTTCCTTTCGTAATATCCCGGTGTTTTTAATCCGCCGCATTCTGTTATTAACTTCTCTAACCCACCCTCTTCTTTTATACGATTTTTTAACGCGTTATAATCTTGGACGGTTAACTCATTTCTTTCTATAAGATAATCTAAAATCTCTAAAGCATCTTCCTTATCTGTACACCGCCTAATAAAATCAATTGCACCGGGATTAAGTAAGTCTTCGCAATAATTAGTATCTTGACTTGCTTTAAGTTCTTCTTTTGCTTGTTCAATTTCATAATCAACACCCTTTATCTTTAGAGATTTCTTCTTTTCAGATAATTCCCGCATTAATTGAGGAAATTGGCGCTTAAGTTCCATTTTATCATATGCGATTTTCAAACCATCCTCGTCGGTAACAATCAAATTCTTCTTTAAATCTGATTTCTTTTGTTCTTCCATTTTCATGTTTTCCTGTAGAAAAATATTTGAGGGTGTGTTACTTATAAAAATCAGAGTGAAATTATAAAATTATTCACGATCCAAAAAGACGATAAAATAATAAAATTAATTAATTTTACTTGATTTCATTATTTATTACAAAATTAGAGATTGCCTAAATCATGAAGTCTGGATATAGTCATGTGAAGGACACATTCGAAAAACACGAAACTGGTTACAAAACAACTCACTGGGAAAGAGGAATTGAATATCGAAAAGGAAAATCGATTGAACGCGTCGAAAGACCAACTAAATTACATAGAGCACGAACCCTTGGTTATAAAGCTAAACAAGGGTACGTCATCGTTCGAGCCAGAATCAGAAAAGGCGGAATGCATAAAGTCCGACCGAAACGAGGAAGAAAACCCAGAGCTATGGGGGTCTCTAAGTACACAACCGGTAAAAATTTACAATGGGTTGCAGAAGAACGCGTACAACGGAAATACCCAAATTTAGAGGTATTGAATAGCTATAAAGTATATGCCGACGGAAGGAGTTGGTATTACGAAGTTATTATGGTCGACCCAAATCACCCCGTAATCAAATCTGATCCAAAAATTAATTGGATTTGCGAACCTCAACACACTAGAAGAGTTACTCGGGGATTAACTTCTGCGGGTCATAGAGCTAGAGGTTTGCATAAGAAAGGATGGGGATCTGAAAAGACAAGACCGAGTTTAGGAGCGAAAAAAGGTCGTGGTAAATAGAATAACTAAAAGCTTTTTCTCCTATTTATTTGTATAGTTTTAAAAAAATCAAAAATTATAATTTATTGATTGATATTGTCATTCCGCCATCGATGATTATATTTTGTCCAGTAATATAATCTGCTGCTGGTGAAGTTAAAAACAGGGCAACATCTGCAACATCGGTTGTTTCCCCAATCCTATCAATTGGAAGTGAGACATTTCTTAATTTCATCCATTCCTTAATAAATTCTCGACTTTCATATATTGGGGTGAAAAAAATACCTGGACAGATAGCGTTTACGGTGATATGACTAGCTCCTAGCTCAAGAGCCCATATTTTAGTGAACATAATGAGACCTGCTTTGCTTACGCTATATAGGCCTATAAGCGGGTTTGATCCGCAATCAGTTCCGGCACAAGATGTAATATTAATAATCTTTCCCGCGATTGGTCTATAAGACTGATTTTTCATTTTTTTAGAAAATACTCTAGTCATATTCCATGCACCTTTCAAATTGACATCCATTATTCTGTCATATTCGGATTCTTTGGAACTTAGTGAAAAACTGCTTGCTCTTTTTCCCACTCCTCTAACACCTGCATTATTTACCAAAATATATAAATTGTTAAAGTGGATAAAGGCTTTTTTCCTCATTTCTTTGACTTCATCAATCTTAGAAATATCTGCCTTCACCAATAAGACATCAGATTTTTCAGATTTTAGAATCATGTCTCGAGTTTCCTCAAGACCTTCCAAATTGATATCATTTAAAACCAAATCTGCACCTTTACTGGCAAAAGACAATGCCATTTCTCTTCCAAATCCGCTTCCAGCTCCAGTTATGAGAGCTACTTTACCATCTAAAAATTTTTCTTCAGACATAATATTTCCCTTTTCACTAGATTTTATTTTCCAAATAAGCCTTTATTCTTTTTATACAGGCCTAGTAATTTCATTGCTGAGGGCGTTTCAAAAGCTATATCAACATCGAGTACAGCTGGTTTTTTTGAGTTAATCGCTCGTTGTAATGCCGGTTTTATATCTTCTGGTTTATCAATTTTTTCTCCGTAACACCCAAAACTACGAGCAATTTCAGAATAATTTATTGGTGGAAAATCTACATCACAGTATCTTTTTCCAAGATTAAGTTTCTGAGCAGATTTAATCATCCCCCAAGAACAATTATTTCCGATTATAGTAATTATAGGTAGATTTAACCTTACTGCTGTTTCCAATTCTTGTATATTAAACATAAAGCTACCATCTCCAGTAATACAAACGACTAATTTATCTGGTTTAGCCATTTGTGCGCCAATAGCATACGGAATCCCGGTACCTAAATGACCCATCGAAATAGAGCGATAAAAACTTCGTGGTGGGCGTGGTTTAAGACTTATTAAATCCAATGAAAAAACATAAATATCTCCCCCATCGATGACTAATTGTGTATCATCTGGTATGAAATCTAGTACTTCATACACAAGTCTGTGAGGTTTCATAGGTAATTTATTAGATTTTAACATTTTTTCTAATTGATGTTTATCATTTTTTCTTACATCCTGCAAATATTCATTCCATTGAGACCATTCAGTTACTTTTTCTTTAGGAAGATTCTTTTCCATTTCTTCTAATAATTGATTAATAACAGCTTTAGCATCTCCAACAATAGCAACGTTTACAGGTCTATTTTTACCAATTTCAGTTGGGTCTATATCAACTTGGATGAGTTTTTGATCTTGATTCCAAATTGGGGAAGCTCCGTAAAGAATCGTATGATCCCATTTACAACCAAGAGAGAGAACTACATTTGCTTCAATAGCAGCTCTTCTATAAGCCATTGCAGTCAATTTTCCCCCTACAAATGTTTTATCCGTTGTTACTACTCCTATACCACTTAAAGTTGTTCCAACAGGAATATTATATGTTTCTGATAACTTACTTACCTCATTAAAAGCTTCTGAAGCATTGATACCGCCACCAGCTACAATTAAAGGTTTATCAGCATTCTTTAAAATTTCTACCGCCTTTATTATGCATTCTATATTTCCAGCAGGTCTATATTCTGGGCGGTATTGTTCTGGATCTAAAATTTCTTTTTGACCAACCCCTGTAGCATCTCTAACTAATGCTGTTTCCCTTAATTCAAGAAAAACAGGGCCTCTTCTTCCAGTCATAGCAGTTCTTATACATCTTTGAATAGCATGTGGTATTTCATATGGATCTTCTATAGAAACTTGTAATTTTGTAATAGGTTTCATTAGACTCATTTGGTCTAAATCTCCTTGTAATATTCCAATATTGTCAAACATTCTACCAACTTGAGCACCAATTACCAACATTGGTATCGAATCAGCATATGCCGCAGCAACAGCTGGAATCAGATGAGTTACTCCGGGTCCTGCTGTTCCTAAACAAACACCTATTTCTCCAGT
>JAEOTS010000080.1 GCA_016839745.1 Promethearchaeota archaeon | reverse complement strand
AAAGAAAGGTTAGTTTAGAATGCCTTGTTTCAGTAGATTCCTTCATTATAGTTTCATTCATTTAAATTAACACAATTTTTTTTGTATAAAATAGTAATAAAAGAATTATTTCACATTGAATTTAAATGTTAATGGTTGGATTGTATAAAACTCTTATCGGGGGCAATGTCATAGATCACGATGAGCTTGAGACAGGACAGAGGCGGGAGGCGTTATACGTCGGAGCTTCGTCTTTAGTCCTTATCCCGATGGAACAGATCGTCGGGAGCATCGTGGCTGTTGTATTGATCGTTGTTAATTACGATGAATACGCAGGATTCGCGCAAGAACCTTCGGTTTTTGTAGGAATAAGATTTTTAACTTTTTTTATAATCTTCCTTGGCGCAGTATTTACTCTAATTTCCATGAAACTTTATCCGTTTAAAGGTGAGGCTTTAGTTAAATTGAAAAAAGATATCATGGAATTACACGCAAAGAAAGAGGCAGATGCTCACCCAAATCAAGAGTCTTTTTCCAAATCGTAGAAGATCTCATATACCGAGGTAATGTAAAATTATGATAATACTAAAGTCATTTTTTAATATCATGTTATTTGTAATATCGTTTCTTGAATTCCTCGATTGCATCTTCAAAATATTCTTGAAATGCTCTTAAATTTATGAATTTTCCTTTAGCTTTCATTTTTCCAAGAGGTGAAACGATATTTGCATCTATCTCACCTAAAAATAATCCCATTCCTACATCCTTAGAAGTAGTAATCGTGAATTGTGGATTTTCGATAGTTCCTTCACCATATTCGAGCTTCCCTTCGCTTGCTTTCAGCCAAAATTTTCGATCAATATCCTCAAAAACAATTTGACAATCCATTTTTTCTTCATTGAGATCCTGCTTCAAATAGTCAACTTCCTCAGAGATTTGCCTATATAATTCAAAAATTTTTAAAATATCATCAGGATCAGCTGAATTTGCTCCTGTATTTATTATTTCTTTTAATTTATTTACTAATGTTTTTTCTACCATTTTTATTAACTCATTTTATTACCGATTTGCAGTATACTGAAAACGAGGCATCAACATATTATAATTATATTAATAATGATTAACTATATTATAAATTAATCATCAATTTTTACGAGTCTTTTAGGTGTAGGTCATGACAGAAACAAATTCAGAATTAGAATCTCTTTTTAAAGGGATGCTCGAAGATATCAATAATCTGATTGAACAGAAAGATGAGATCCTTATTCAAGATTTAAAGGATTATAATATGGAAATCCAATGGATATTCGACGGTATAAAGGGATACACCATTTTTAAAGATGGTAATTATAATTACAAAATTGGAGGGGAACTTAAACAGCCTGATTTAGCCCTTGAATTCCCTGATCTCGATGTAGCTATTAGATTTTTGAGAAATGAATTAAAAGAATACTCATATGTTTATTATAAACGTAAATTTAAGCTCTATTACCCTGAATCAAGGGAAGAAGTAGAAAAAGAAACAGGTCCAGTAATCGTTAAACATTTAAAACAATTATTGACTGCCCGTTTTTTAAAAGGCGTATTTTACCATCCTTTTGTGTTATCCAAAATTCCTGTTTTCAGAAAAATTATAGAAAAATATTATGTCCCCGAAGAGATCGAAGGCTCGTATATCCCAATTAATTCTAGATTGGGGGATTTTAACAATCAAACTTTGCCTCAAAAATTAATTGATCATTTCATCGATAAAACTAAATATATTTATGTATCGGCTATTTGCGGTTGTAGGTTAAATCGTGATTGCCAAGATCACGAAAGTACAATAGGGTGTATGTATTTAGGCGATGATGTTAAGAATATAAAACATGCTCCTGAAAAAGGCCGATTTATAACTCGAGAACAAGCAAAAACACATGTTAAAAAAGCCATAGAAAGTGGATTAGTACCAACTTTTGGTCGATTCGCTTATGAATCAACTTCGCTTAGCGTTGAGGATACGGGGCATTTCCTTTCCATGTGCTTCTGTTGTCCCTGCTGCTGTATCAACGGAAAAATAATGCAGAATTCTACTGCGATGCTTTATACGAGTTTCAAACGGATGGAGGGGTTAACTGTGGAAGTAGATTCAGATAAGTGTATCGGATGTGGTATCTGTCTTGATGTGTGTTGCTTCGTAGGCAGAAATATCATTAACGGGAAGGCTGTGATCGATCAGAAAAGGTGTTTAGGATGCGGACGTTGTGAACGAGTTTGTCCAAATGGCGCTATTAATATAAATCTTGATGATCCTAAGAGATTAGATCAATTTATCAAGCGAATTGAAAGTTCTGTAGATGTATCTTAATTATAGAAAAAAAAACTAAATATTTTTAGATAATTCTTCTTTCATCATCTCTATTGTTAAGTTCGAATACCCTTTATTACAATTCCTTTTCCTTCAATTAGAGTAGTATTAGAACTGTTACATTTTCGGCAATGAAAAATATTCGTTCCTAAATTAGGATCGGCTTCGAGCAACGATTTTTCAGCAACTTCTTTTTCGTACTTTTCATATTTCTCCAATCTTCCTTCATTTGCTGCTTTTTCTTTTTCTTTACTGAACCAAATTTTCGAATTTTGTTGACAGGAATTGCAATGAATCACACCAGGTGTTCGTTTAATATCCAATATTGCATTTTCTGCAATACTTCCTTTTTTTAAGATGTCAAAAGCTTGTTGAGCGTATATTTCTACAATTAATGCGAAATCTCCCACTTCAATATTGATTTCGCTAATTTTGGTGGCGTTATTTTGTCTTGCCACTTCTAAACACCTCTTAAATATTTGATTCACCATTGAAAATTCATGCATTTTTCATTTCCTCAAAAATATTTTATTGTGATTAAACGTTATAAATCAGCTTACTTCGATGTGAGCTTCTAAATCTTTAATCAGTTTATCAATGTAACTAAGATCTGTAATGGTTATAGTGATGCCCTCGTTAGGGCAGGCTTCCATACACCTTCCACAACCAAGACAGCTGTCTTGGTTCACTACAGCCTTGTTATCAATCATTTCCATCCCATCAAAATTAATAAATAAAATAGTATGAAGTATTAAAATTTATTTCTTTAGCAAATACATGTTCTACCTAGTAAGATAACGAAAAAATTACCAATCCCCAATGGAATAGATCGTCGGGAGTATCGTGTCAGTTGTATTGATCGTTGGTAATTACGATTTAGAAACAAGATTGTTCCTATTAAAAAAGAAAAAAAAAAATTTTTAAACTATTAAAATCCGAGTTCTAGCATCTTAGCTTTATTACTTAATAACTTTTCTTGAGTTATAGGGAAGAATTTCCAAAAAACCAGAACTCCTATGAGTAAAACCACACCTGGAATGACACCTTGGATAAGGCGAATACCTATAAGTACTAAATTTATATCACCACCAGCAAGTGTAACTGCTGCTAACATGTCCGCATAAGTATCATTGCCTGCTATAAACCCAGTGGTATCATGAACGACCGCAATAATAACCTCGTCAATATATGCAACAAGCCGAAGAAGCATTGCAGAAATCCCTAAGAGAACTCCTTTTTGATTTTTTCCCATCTTAACAATAACATCCTCAGTCACACTCGGACCGACTATAGTGTATATGTATGAGTTTAAGCCTCCCTGGGCTAGACCAAGAATGAATGCCATGATTATTATATCAATAAGGCCCTGAAAGAATGTCAATGGAAATGTCGCAACACATGATAAGAGACCCGCAACCACGAACGCTTTCTTATTATTGTTTGTTTTCCTGATATACCTGAGCCAAATAGGAATAGATATCAAAGTACCTACGAGATTTAAACCTAAAATAACAAGAAACATATCGCCACCAACCTGTAAGACAAAAGTTGTTATATACAACATGTTTGTTACGACAAGGGCTATCCATATTCCATTACATATTCCAAATATAAACCATACCACGAAACTCTTCGTTTTTATAGCTTCTTTAAAGGCTTTAAAAAAATTCATTCGCTTCACAGACTCGGGTGAATAATGCCTATCAATCATAATTTTGTCCTCACGGTTACCAGGAAGAGACAAAATACCGAAAATAAGAGCTATTACGGCGAGTATCGCTGCCATCATGCTATAACTGGCTCTTGCATCGCCAGGAATCATATCAGTAAAAAGAGGAGGTAATAACATTCCAAGGATAATAGCTAAGATGTCGAGAGGTGCATAATATTTTGTGAACCTATTACGCTCGTACTCTGTCCGAAATTTTTCTATTTGAATTGTCTTGTAATTAATATTCACAAGCGTGCCAAAGGTGTCAAGTAAAGCCAATGATAGTAATAGCCACCCAAAAGCAGCCCCAGGATTCGTAGAACCATCGATGGTATTTGGGACTGAAAAGAGAAGAAAGACGGAAAAGACCCAAGGGACGATGCCTATGACGATCCACGGAAATCGTCTTCCCCATTTTCTCGTAAATCTCAAATTCCGATCGATTAAAAAACCGAAAATAGGGTCATTCACTGCATTATACACCAAAAAGAGAAACATGGCGATAGCGACTAGTGTTGCATTTAATCCAACAACAGCTTCATAATAGAAAAGCGTAAACCCTTGAATAGCACCTATTAATGTAGAGCAAAGTAGACCGAAAGCGTTGGAAAGAAAAGTCCATCTTGAATGTCTTGTTTCGAGAGATTCAGTAAAAGTACTAGTTTCATTCATTACAAATTATCACTTTATTATCCAAATTAAATTTTTATATCTATCTCTACCTTCGAATATATAAGCCTTTTTATTATGATTAGGACATAAATGTGCAATCTTAAGTGTAAATTTATCCAGTTTTCTTCTTCTTTTCAAATTCTTCCCGTTTCATCTCACTAAGATCCATTGAAAAGAAAGTTTTGCCATAGTGATTGAGCAAACACGCGGCTGGATTATGAGGCGAGGATCTATCTTTTGCGATTAATGTAGTAACTGGTGCGTTAGATAAATGAGTAAAGGTTATATCGTGTCCTACGCATAAACCGATTATAATATTTAGGTCTGTTTTAGTCTTATTAAATAACAATGCTTGGGCTGCAGGATTACAAGTAATCGTTCCGATAGGGTATCCCGTCTTAGAAAACATTGTATATTCCTCAGGGACGCCTACTTTTGTTTTTGGGACGCTACCTGTTTTACAGCAAACCGATACAACCTTAAAACCATAATCAATTAAAATCTTAGCAATTTCTTCTGCTTCAGCGTGTAATCCTACACAGAATGCTAAACCTAATTTGCTATAACCCATTCCTTTAGCGTATTCAATTGTATCTTTTAATCTCGGCCATTTAATATATCCTTTAGCTTCTACAATAGAAGCTACGCCAGTCGATTTTTTTACGAAATCATCTTTTTCGTACAATTCAAGAGCTTCTTTCTCAATTTCTGGAGAAATCTTCATTGGACAGTTATCTTTTTTGTTATTCACTCTGCCAATAACACAATATTTAAAACTATCACATTGGTGACAGGTTGGATTTTTTTCCTCCTCTTCAGAATGCAAAGTCATTTTTTATCATCTTTTCAAGTAATTATGTTTTCTATTAATTTTTATTCTACTCTCGATTATAAAAGACTTCTTCTTTATAGTGGGTTAACGACAAAATCAATAATACAAATCTTAAAAAACGGTTAAAACCTAAATAAAGAATAATACCCGTTCATTATAATAAAATACTGGATTATACCAAATAAGGTAAACAATTTAATGGAAAATAAAACTAATATTGAAAAGATAAGAGATTTCTTAGAACAAGAACAGAAAAGTGGTAAAACTTTATTTTCCTATCCATCACGCTTAAACCAAACCAATTCATTAACTAATTTCAAAATCAAAATAGGATTGAATAAATACAAGGAAATAATACTTGAAGAGGAAACTGGTTTAGAGCTTGGTGGCATGAATAAAAAATCATTTTCGATAGTAATTCCAATTAAGGAGATTAATTTAATCAATCATGGAAAAATCTCGTTATTAGGAAGGGAAGTAAATAAGATTAAAGAGCCGGCTATTGATTTTGGGATTATATTATTAATAGGAATTCAAGATAATACTCATATAAATGAAGACGAACTAAGACAATTGAATTTTATATCAAATGGAATCGAAGGGTTTTCAATTCGAACAATACCTCGTAGATTTTGGTGTAGAATAAGTACATCCGCACTCCAGAAAGGGTTTTCGTTCGAGTTCTTAGGTAATGTGATTATTAATTTGTATAAACAAAAATTCAAAGATTTAATTAAATCAGTAGAAGTTATCTTTATTAATTCTTATCCAAGTTCTATTGAACAATTTGTTGTGCTCTCTTCAGATATATTATCTAAAGTTAAGGAGAAATGGAAGAAAAAAATTGACGAATGGAGAAAAAGAATTGATTGTGACTACGATTGGGGTTGTGAAATATGCCCATATCAAGAAGAATGCTACAATGTCAAACAAGTGTTAGTTTCTCGAGAAGAGATTTAAATTTAAAAAAATATGTAAATGGAATCATATAATGGAGCTGAAAAAAACCCCACTTATAGTCGCTATCGCCGGAAAAGGAGGCGTAGGCAAAACAATTGTAACTACCCTTATTGCTAAGGTCATTTCCACATCCTGTAAGTATAAACTACTATTGATTGATGCTGATCCAACCCATCCACATCTTAGTCAAATGGTTAAATTAGTCCCAGAGATAAGTCTCGAAAAAATAAGAGCTGATTTAATTGATAACACAATTAGTAAAAAGGAAGATTTCCAATCATTAGCTGAGACAATAGATTTCAAGGTTTATAATGCTATAAAAGAAAGTAAAGATTTTAGCTTGTTTTCAATTGGTCAACCCGAAGGCCCAGGCTGCTTCTGTCCTTCAAATATGTTGCTTCGAAAAGTTATAGAGTCGATTTCTAGCGATTTTGATGTCGTTTTGATAGATTGCGAAGCGGGTCTTGAACAAATTAATCGAATGGTAATACATTCTGTCGATATACTCCTAATCGTGACCGATATTTCTTTAAGGAGCGTAGAAACGGCAAAATCAATCAGTGAGAGCGCTAAAAAGTTCACAAATTATAAAAGAATAGGGATAATAATCAATAGAGTGAAAGGTGAGATAGCAAATATTCTTGGTAAGCTTGGAGAATACGAATTACCAGTCCTCACATTAATACCTGAAGATGAACTTCTAACTAAATTTGATTTAGAGGGTAAACCTATTATTGACATTTCTGAGAATTCTATAAGCTTTCAAAAAATAAAAGAAACCATCAATAATATTTTAGAAATTTAATATTCTCTCAATTAAACGGTCATCTACAAATTAATTAAGCAGTATTCAACAAATTTTAGTGGTTCTATGGCGCAACCGCTTGTGTCAAGTCCTCCTAATTGGTTTAGCAAATTTTCGTCAATATCATTTCCTTGTATCCATAGATCCTTTAATGCCATCAAGGATTCTAACCCTCTGATTGTTTTAATCTGATTGTTTCCTAAATCTAAAGTTTCTAAATTTTGGAGGATCTCGAGGCCTTTAATTGAGGAAACATTGTTCCCAGAGAGAAATAACTTATTTAACTTAGTCAAGGAGTATAAACCACTAATTTCGTTGATGTCATTATCTTTTAAGTTTAATACTTGTATGTTTTTACATTTATCTAGATTAGAAATCTTTTCGATATTATTTGCTGTAATCCATAGCGTTTCCAATTGGGAAAGATGTTCTAATCCCTTAATTTCTCGTATTTTGTTATCGTTAAGGTAGATCTCATTTATATTCTTCAGATGCTCAAGCCCTTGGATTTCAGATATTTGGTTTCCAGCTAAATTCAGGACTTTTAGATTTTTTAAGTTTTTCAGTCCTTGGATTTTTGTGAGCTGATTTCCCGCTAACCATAATACTTCTAGGTTTTGTAAGGCATCGAACCCTTCTATTTTTGTAATCATGTTCCAAGACAAATCTAGTTTTTGAAGTGAAATTAAAGAATTCAAACCGCCTAATTGTAGAATTTGATTCCCTCTTAAGTATAGCTCTGTTAGTTCAGTCAGTTGGTCAAGGCCTCTTATTTCTGTAATTTGATTAGATGCTAGGTGCAATATTTTCAAATTGGAGAGAGTTTCAAGTCCAGATATTTCAGAAAGGTTATTACTCCCGCAATTTAAGATTTCGAGATCCTTGAGCTGTTCCAATCCTTCTAATTCGGCAATCTCGTTGGAACTCAGTTCTAAATGTTTTATCTTAAGTTTATCTAGACCTTTAATTTCAGAGATATCGCTAATTTCTAAAAGACCAAGGTCTAGAAAACCATCCTTAACTTCGTATTTTTCGCCTTTGTATTCAAAAGATGGCATATAGTTCACTTAAAATAAAAATTCAGATATAATTTTAATAGGTGGCTATAAGGATTATTATAAATTATTTAAAATATATAGTTTTACGTTAAATTCCTATTATTTTTCTAATATTTCCCAATATCGGAGTCTACCTATATCTTATAATTTCAACTTTTAATACTAACCGTAAGCTTTTATGCATGATTAGCATGATATTTTGTTTAAATTGTAGGACTAAAATTGATGGCATGAAAGAAGGATTCTATTATTGTAACGTATGTCAAAAGTTTACGCGCTTTTTTACTCTGCGATTCAAATGATAAACAGTATAACCATAAATCAAAATGATTTACCCTTTTAAGAATGAGACAAACATAAAAAAATTAGATGTGTGTTGACAACCTCGCCAACGGTTAAAGGGTGAAAAATTTAAACTTTTGAAATATTTGAATAACCTAATTTCGTCTTATCTTTCCTTTAATTAAGGATTAGCTAATTTCTAATTTATAATAAGAACATTTTAAATGTTAAATCAAGAATAGAATATTATGAGTGCTGTAGTTTGTAAAGAATGTGGGTATTCGTTTACTGCTAAAGAACCAGGCAAATACTTTTGCCCCAATTGCTCCAAAGAAATGAAGTTTTTGAAACTCGAAGCTTTCTGCGGTGCTAAGCCTGGAGAACTTTATGAGAACGATTGATAGAATAAGCTAAAAAAATATTAAAAATATTAAATTTGATATTGGTATTCTCTTAACTCTATTTATAAATTATTATTAAGGATTTGACTTTAACTAGCCGTAAACCTTTTATTTTTCAAATAATAGAGCTTTATTAGCAGATATCGTGAAAAATGAGGGTGTAAAAATGGTAAACTCAGATGAAGAAATCCAAGATAATGTAGAAGCTAAAATTTCAAAAGAAAAATCTTTAGGATTAACGAATATCAAAACTTCAGTGATCAACGGAATAGTAACTATTGAAGGGAGTATTATATCCTTTTGGCAGAAAGCTAGAATCGTAACAATTACAAGAACAGTAAAGGGCGTAAAAGGAATTGTCAACAAGCTAAAAATAAATCCTAAATCAGAGATTATTAGAGATCTGATGAGTAAAGATCTTTCAAACGAACGGTTACGCCATATTGTTGATGCTCATCTGTCTAAGATCGAATGCGTCTTTGGACTGATTGGAGTTTCGTTTGCAATTGTCTTCATTACCTTAGCCGCTCTTGTTACTCCTGGTTATAATCCCTTAGAGGATACGGTAAGTTCATTGGGGAACGGGATCGCCAAAACTCTTTTCAGCATTGCCTTCGTATCAAGTGGAAGTTTAACCATTCCCTTCATTCTCTATCTTGAGAAAACGTTGATTGGGATAAACGAATTTGTACGAAGAATTGCTACAACGGTGGCGGTTATTAGCTCCGTTAGCGTTGCTTTAGTTGGAATCTTACCAGATCCAGACTACCCGGATGTGTTTATGCTCTTTCACGGAACTGTTACTTTAGTCGGCTTTCTTGGATCTATTGCAACCATATGCCTTTATACCTTCTTGATGATGAAGAGCAACGAATATAAGTTGTATCATATAATAATAGGCTACGCAACTGGTCTTGAGTTACTTCTATTAGCTATCACCCTATTTAATCCTTTGGTAGAATGGATATTGACCGTAAATATTATGCTATGGATACTTATAACATCATTAAGATTAATATTTAGTTAATTTTAATCGAGATTCATTAATGTTTTAAGTAAATCCTTCTTTATTCAACCTTATGACTGATACTTTATACATGAGTGATTCCTATTTAAAGAAATGGGATGCCACGGTTGTATCCGTAAAAGACGATAAATATGTGGTTCTTGATAAAACCGCCTTCTACCCTAAAGGAGGCGGTCAACCTTGGGACGAGGGTTATATGATCAAGAATGGTAAGAAATTCAAGGTAGTCTATGTCGGTAAATTTTCAGGAGAAATTAGCCACGAATTAGAAAAACCGGGACTAAAAGAAGGAGATATAGTTTCGTGCGAAATCGATTGGGAGAGGCGATATACTTACATGCGATACCATACTGCCTGCCATCTCGTTTCAAATATATTGTATCGCAGAGCGAACGCTAAAATCACTGGTAATCAAATTGAATTGGATAAAGCAAGAATGGATTTTTCTATGGAGAATTATTCTCCAGAAAAACTGCAGACCTTTGTTGAAGAATCTAACGAAATAATCAAACAGGACCTTCCAATCACCGTCGAAACGATGTCGCGAGCCGATGTTTTAGAAGAACCCGAGCTTGCAAGATTAGCAGTCGGCTTACCTAAAAATTTACAGGAATTTCGCATAGTTAAAATTGGGGAAATCGATAAACAAGTGGACGGTGGAACCCACATTAATAGTCTAAGTGAAATCGGCGAAATTGAGATGACTAAAACGGTAAATAAGGGAAAGAACAATAGAAGATTGTATTTTGTCCTCAAATAATTTTACTGGGTTTAATTTCTGGGAACAAATGTTTAATTCTCCTTATTTTATTTTAGATTTTTTTTCATTCTGTGGATTTTGTGTTATTGCTGTTGGACTTTTGATATTAGTATACCGACGGAATAAAATGTAAATATTCGGACTTTGTGGAAAGTTTCGAAGGTAAATCTAAAAATGAAATCGTGAGATAAATACCAATTAACACAAATCTAAAAAAAAGAGCGATGATGAAAAAAATGAATAGATCAAAAATAATACCTAAAATAACATTATTGGCTCTACTATTGATTTCAATTTTTGGTACTATAACAGTAGTTCAGGGATTCACATCCCATAAAAAATATAGAAAGCGGAGGAAAAAGGCTAGATTTATGGCTTCTCGTTAAACCACACCTAAACCAATTTACCTCCTATTCTATATATCTTCTTTTTCTTTTTGTAATTTTGCAAAGGATTTAGTGTAATTCACATTTTTGTAAAAGCTTATATAGACATCTCGCATAGTATTTTTAATGATTATTCATAATTTTTCTATTAAACTACATTAAAGGTATATAAGTCATGGCAGAAATATCTAAAGAAATGAAAATCGTGTTAATTATTAACATGATCGTAGGATTTATCTATGGAATAATGTACGTGTTCCTTCCGGAGAGCGTTTATTCTCTTAACGATGCCCCCTATTTTGATCCTCACTTTTGGCGCCTTTTTGGTGGAGCTTTAATCGCTATTGGAATCGCAATTGTGCTTGGAATCCTTAACGGAGAATGGGATCAGATCAAAATCCTTTTCCAATTTGCAATTGTATTCCTTATTATAATAGCCTTAGTCAATCTTACCTCAAATATATATGTAACTCGTTCGGCAACTAATCTGATTTTCCATTGGTTAGACACAATAGTGATTATAGTAATATTAGTCTTCGATATCTTCTTTTATCTTAGAGAAGAAAAGAAATAGTAAGCAAAATAACTATTATTTTTTTTTTATTTTATTTAAATGGTAAACGTGTCGTCATATACATCGTCCTCGTCTCCTTCTTCAGTTTCAAGCCCATACCAATATTGTTCTTGCGCTTTCGTCTTTCTTTTCAGTTCTTTTCGTTCTTTGTATTTGGGTTTCTCGTCGACACGCTTAAGATACATTGTTTCGTATTTTTCTCTTAATGCTTCCACGTCTTCAACTTGACCGAGTTTATCTTGTAGTCCATCTTCAAAGAAATAATTTCTCTTCAATTCCTTTGCCGGAACTCCGACGTATATATAGCCCTCATCGAGTTTTTGGTCAACTGTAGTGACTGAATTACTTGCTAATACGCTTCTATTTTTGATGTGTGTGCCCGGCATAACAATTGCGTGAGATCCAATCCTCACATCGTCTTCAATTATTGTTTTCTTTATAATAAGAAGGTTTCCGATTATCATGGAAGATTGTACTATAGTTCCTTGACCAACGACGACATTTTTACCGAACTCTATGAACTCTGTATCTACCCAGCCTTCAAAAAGAGAATTTGAAAATTTTGTTTTGACCCCAAATACTTTAAAACAGATATTATTCAAAAAAGGGAAGGGAAATCTATGACTGAGCCAAAACGGCCATCTTTTTATAACATTCCTTATACACCAATAACGGTAATCTTTGTCGCTTGGATGCCTTAGAAATACGCCGGTTCTAGGCTTGTGGATTGCATTAACTATTAAATGAAATATTTTAGCTATAAAAGTTGCGCTAAAAACAAGAGTTACGTACATGGGAATAATTAATAAAGGTAGGAAAGTGTAGAAATGAATCGGTCGGGTATAATTCCACAAAAATTTCCAATAGACCCATAATTCCAAGAAAAGTGGAATAAAACTGAACCACACGATGATAAAGTAAAATATTAAGTAGCTCTTTTTTATCAGAATAGTTGGTATTAGAGGTCCAATACGCATGCTACTAGGAATTGACATGATTATCCTCCGATTCTTCTGTGTTTATTAATTGTTTTTTATCATCATCGACGTAAACATCTGTAGTCTCCTCGATTTTCGTCTCATCATCAACGCTGCGTTTTGTTATGATATCTCGTCTTATCGCGGCATATTTATTTTTTTTAAGCTTAATGGCTGGAATTCCGAAATATATCCAATTAGGCTCAAGAACTTGATTGTATGTCGTAGTACTTATAGCACCAATAAAACCATCGTGTCTCATTATCGTACCGGGGGCGATGGTTGTTTGTCCACCTACTAGAACGTAATCTTCAAATATTACTCTTTTAATTATCAAATATTTACCAATTATCATTGAGGACATCACTGTAGCTCCTTGCCCTATTAATACATTTCGACCAAAATCTACAAACTCGGCATCACACCACGCATCGTTTAAATGACTTGAGAAATCCATCCGTATACCAAACCACCTAAACGCAATTACATCTATCCAAGGTAGTGGAGCGTTTCTAAGAAACCAAAGGGCAATTTTTTTTAATTCTGTCCTCATCATCCAAAATTCGTAGTCTTTATCACCAATTTCAGCTAAAAAAACTCCCTCACGGGGTTTATGCAATAAATTGATAAAAATTAGCAGCAGCTTGCTAAAAAACAGCACTCCTATAATAAATATGTAAATCATTAAAAAGAGAGCGATTGGTAGAAATAATATTGTTGAGAGTCCAAAAAATCGGGTATATTCATACCAAAATATTGCTGCCATTAATCCACTTAACCAAAAAATTGGTATGTAAACAGCTAAAAACTTTATATTTATTCTGCTAATAGCACTGCTAGTTGTAAAGTCGACGGCTAAATCTTCTTTAGTTAAACTATTGATATCAATAGGATTTTCCTTTACTTGGTCCTTAGTATCATTGTTACTAGTTTCGTTAGGATCTTCCGCTTCGATTTTTTCAATACTCTTTTGTTTAATTTTTGACTTTGTCTCGTTTTTCTTAGAAAGGTACTCTTCTAAGTTCTCATTTCTTTCTAAATCTTCAGGATTTAAGCCAATATATTCCTTTAATTTCTTTTTAAAAATTTTCCTAGCGGGAAGTCCAAAGTAATACCCAAAATTTTTACCTCCCTGTTTCCCTATTGTCACATGCTTTTGAGCTGATGCTAAGGGTAATAAAAAACTATCCTCGAAAACTTCAGATCCAGGACCGATCTGATTCATCGCTGCAAAAGTAACATTATCTTTCAGTTTAACTTCAAAATACGAGATATTGCCAAAAATTCCCTCAACAACATGTGTCGCGAGGCTTGAATTAACTCCAATATAGCAGTTTTTTCCGACAGTTATAAATTTATCATTTACTAAAGATTCTTCTATTGTCGTACCTTTTCCAATTTTGCTGGCTTTCACAAAATTATAAAACCAGTTTGAAAGCCAAGGAAGGATTCCTTTTGTAAATATATTTTTGCCGTATTTTAAAATAAAGGATCTTATGTGGTAATAATCTGCTGCTTTAGATTTAATGTTTCTGGGTATTATTCCATTTTTCGATGGCGATATTTTTTCAGTTATTGCCCAAATAATCTTAGTGGTAAGCCCTATGAAAATAATGCGCACTAAATAACATAGAATTATAATCAAAGGCATTAAAAGTAAAGCTAAAAGCGGATTTAGTTCCGTAAAAATAGCGATAAAAGTGGGAGCCTCTAAAAAATATTCTCGAAAAACCATCATGAAATACGTCATAAAAATAAAGCTGGGACCGATCCACGATATATAGTAAATAATAAAAAAGAGTATCAAATAGAGAGTATATTGCATTCTCACTTCTTCTATAATGGGTTCTTCTTCTGAATCTTCAGAGGCTTTAGAATCAGTAGACACCTCTGCTTTACCCTCAACAGCCATGATTTATCAAATCAAAAAAAATACTCGATTAAAGTATAATTAAGATAAAAGATTACTTTTATAGTTTAAAAAAATTTGTTTTTTCCTTATTAAGTATTAATAAATAGTAGAAAAGATAAGCTAACTATGAAAAACAAATGTGTAGATTGTGGTAATTGTTGTCGTGAAACAGAAATGATTCTTTCTGCTCGGGATGTTAACCGAATTAAAAATTCTGATCCTAAGAACTTGCGAACAAACGATTTTGTAATAAAAACAACAGATGGATTGCTCCAATTAAAAAATGCAGATGGATTTTGCGTTTTCTTTGATGTTACATCTAAATTATGTCAAGTTTATAGAGTGAGACCACAAGGATGTCGTTTTTATCCTTTAATATACGATTCTGATAAAGAAATATGCGTTTTAGACCAAGAATGCCCGAGACCTGAAATGTTTTATCCAAATAAACAATCTCACATGAATACATGTAAAAAGATCGTTAGATTTTTAGAAAAACAGGTACTGTTTACTAAATTATGATAACTGCTTTTATAAAATCCGGATTTTCATCGTAAGCAGCAAATGCTTCTCTAATTTTTTCTAAGTCATACATTTTGGAAACTAAATTTTTAACTTTAATATCTCCAGAGCTTAATCCCTCAATTGCTTTATCAAATGGACCACACCTACTGCTGTAAATTGTGATTTCTCGAACTACTATATCAGTAAGATTGATTGGAGTTCTTAATCCATGAGTACTTTTAATGTGGATTTTACCTCGTGTTTTACACGAAGCAACGATATCTATAAGAGCTTCTGGATTGCCTGTAGTATCTACGACAATATCTGCTCCAAGATTATCAGTTGAACTTTTGATCTCATCACTTATATTTTCTACCTCATGACGGTTAATTAATTGCTTTGCACCATACTGTTCAGCCATAGAAAGCTTTTTTTCTGAACCATCAACTGCTATTACATCCAATCCCTTAACTAAGGCGACTTGGGTTAGCAATAAACCTAATTTTCCAAGCCCATAGATTGCGATAACTTTGTCGTCATCAGCTAATGGCATCATTTCAAATGTTTGATACGCTGCTGCTAAAGGTTCTATAAACGTTGCTTCCTTGTAAGAAATCTTTCTCGGTATTTCGTGAAGCAAATATGGCTCAAGAACTATGTATTCAGCAAAGGAGCCGTTAATATCTATACCTAAGGCTTTGCGTGATAGACATTGGGAAAAAATTTTTCGTTGACAGTAATAACAGCTGAAATCGATGTTGGTATTAATTTCGGATGTGACATGTTTTCCTTCCCAGTTTGAGTCAACTTTCTTACCGACTTCTATAACTTCACCTGCAAACTCGTGTCCTAAAATAAGCGGAGATGGCGTTGGCAAATCTCCTTTTACTATGGCTATATCGGTCCCACATATTCCTGACGCTTTAATTTGAATTAAAACTTGAGAATTTCCAAGTTTTGGTATTGGTACATCCTTAACTGATATTTGTTGTCCATCAAATACGGCAGCTCTCATCTTCTATGCATTTATTAACTTATTTTATCAATCACTTAAAGTTCGGATCGTTCTTCTTCAATACAATTATATTTTAAATAAGCTTATTATGTTTGTCTTTTCGTATTACTTTGAAGTGAAATGAAATTTCATTCAAACTGAATCGTATTGTTTTTAGTTTATAGGAAGAATAAATAAAAATAAGAGATTATAGTGTTAATTTAATTATGATTCCAAATCAATGGTATGCTGTATTAGAATCAAAAGAAGTTCCTCGTGGTAAACTCATTGGAATAACTCGTTTAAGCGAAAAAATGGTATTTTGGCGTAACAAGAAAAATGAAATTATATGCTTGAAAGATAAATGTGTACATCGAGGTGCAGCACTGAGTATAGGTAAAATATGCCAAGATGGTGAAACTGTAGAATGCCCATTTCATGGACTTCAATACGACTCCTCAGGTAGAACTACAATTATCCCCGCTAATGGAAAAAGTTCACCCGTTCCTGAACGTTTTAAAGTTCATTCTTACCCCACAGAAGAAGATCATGGTTTTATCTGGATATGGTGGGGAGATACTTTGAGCGAATATCCTCCCCTTCCCTTCTTTGAAGATATTGATAAAAAATTTAGTTATTCCACCTATACAGAAGTTTGGCCAGTTCACTACTCTAGAGCAATTGAAAACCAATTAGATGTAGTACATCTTCCTTTTGTACATTATAATACAATTGGAAGAGGGCACCGGACTCTAGTACATGGCCCTCTCGTTGAAGAAATGGAGGATAAGCGAGGGTTTCTTGCGTGGACATATAATGTAAAAGATGATGGGAAAACTAAACCTTTTACGCCTCAAGAATTTCCAGAAGATTTTAAAGTGTTTCATCTTACCTTTAGATTCCCCCATTTATGGCAACTCAATCTTGCAACAAAAGCACGCATTTTTATTGCGTTTGTTCCAGTTGATGAAAACAATACTTTATTTTATATGAGATTTTATCAGAAATTAGTAAGAATTCCACTTTTGAAAACTTTAGTTAATTGGATTGGAAAAAAGTCAAGTATTAAGATTTTACACCAAGATCGAAGGGTTGTTATAACCCAGCAACCGATAAAAACTGAATTACAAATGGAAGAAAAACTCATTCAAGGAGATATTCCAATTGTATTTTATAGGAAACGACGACAAGAATTGATTGAATTATATACTAAATAAAAATTTTATTCTCGGAGAGCATTTTGGAGTCATTAGATTTTGATGAGAAGATTCAGAAAAAATTCAATGAGTCCTTTTCTGATATAAAAAAAATAAATTGGAAATCTTGGCTTGAAATAAGGACTAGAGAAGAATATGAAGAATTATCATTAAAACTTTCGGGATTGTCATCTGTTGAGGATATTTTCAATAAGATAAAATCTGGATTGACTGATTCAAGAAGTTTCTCGATAAAGATCGATGATTATCTAAAAACTAATAAAATTTCGAAACCATTAGTTTTTTGTCATACTTCAGGGACTACAAATAGTAATTTGTCGATGATAAAATGGTTTCACATGACAAAAGATATTGCTAAAAGGCAGTGGGCTCCTGGTATGCAAGCAATTTTTGAATCGAGTGGTTTAAATTCAAATTCTTCCGCTATTGTTTTTGTTCCTTCTAGATTAAAATTTGATGGAACTAGAACATATAAAGACAAGAAATATATTTCGCTTTACTCTTCAGAATTTTCTCAAAGAATTATGTTATCTGTTATTAAACCAAAATCGTATCTTTTATATGAATATAAAAATTCAAGGAATTTAGAGATTTTATCTGAAATTTTAACAATGGATAATATCTCAGTTATTTCTGCTCCAGCAATAACAATCTTAGGTTGGGCAGATATTGTTAGACTCCAGGATGGGATTAAAAGATCACTTGATTCAATAGATAAAACTCAAAATCCAAAAGTTGAAGACCTTCTATTAAAAATTGAAAAGAATGGATTATTTAATGCTTCAAAACAAATTCAAAATGATCTATCTGAAAAGCTAGCTAATGCAACTTTAATATTTAGCATTAGTTCACTTTCAAAATCTGACTGGAATTTAATTCGAAAATTTATGAAATGGGAAAAAGGGAAAGAAAAATTCACTAATCTTTATGTAGCTTCTGAGATTGGACCATTTGCTTCAAGTTTAAGTGGAGCTGGTTTTGATATCTCTACTTTAGATAGAATGCATATCTTTCCTCTTTCACTTCCAGTAATAGATTACAGAGGAAAAAAAGAGTTGATTTCAAGAACCAAAAATAAATTTGGTAGGCTTTATGTTTCACGTCTTGACAACTCAGAAGCATTAATCAATATAGATTTAAGTGATGTTATTTCAATTAAATATCAAGACGGACTTCCCCAAATTGACGGGAGAATTTTCCGTTCAAGTTTTCAATTAAATTATCCTATAAAATTGTCAAATAAGATAGAAGTACAATCTAATTATCGAGTCTATGCTGGGGATTACTTTACTTTTCCTAATTTCGAAATTCAAAATCCTAGATTTCTTTTAAATTGCTTAAAAGAGAAATGCATTCCAAATATTGATTCTCTATTACTAATAATCTCTAAAAAATCTGTAAATAATGGTTTAAGATTATTTCTATATTCAAACGAGAAGAGTAATTGCTCTAATTTAGCAAATTATAGTCAAATCTTATTGGAATGTATTAAAAATAAAAAATTTAAAGAAGCTATTTTAAATAATGAGATTGAACTAGAATTTATTAAGAATAATCCCGTAGACTTCTTATCGACTCGCTCTGAAATATTAGAGAAAGTTAAAAACGGGAAGAGTCCGAAAGGCATTTTAAAAAAATGGCCGCTTTATGTTGTAGAAGTTTAATTTTTTTAAAATTTGATAGTAAATTTACTCAAGTGAATAAAACTCAATTCTTCTATCACTAATTACATTATTATATTTGTTAAGGTTTTTATCTCTCGCTTGAGTAATCTCTATTTCAACAAAATCAATATAAGGTTTATCCTTTGGCGCAGTTGATAGTACCTCACCATTAAAAGAGGTAATTTGGCTTCCCCCTGTAAATGTAAAATTATCCTCTCCTCTCGCTTCATTACCAATTCTATTAGAAGTTATAGCGAAAACGCGATTGATCAAACATCGAGTTATCATTGCTTTCTGGCAATACGGAAGAACTAAATTAGCGGGATGAGCGATAATTTCTGCTCCAAGAAGAGTTAAACTTCGGATAGTCTCAGGAAAGAACCAATCGAAACAAATCATGATTCCCACCCTTGTATCTTTAACTTTATATATTTCTAAAGGTTTATTTCCCGGAGAAAACCACTTATTTTCTTTGTAATAAAGGTGGAGTTTCCTATATGTACCAAGAACTTCGCTATCAGATACGATCATAGACGAATTGAATATGTGATTACCATCTTTTTCTATGAATCCACCTACAACCACAGCACCCGTTCTTTTAGCTATTCTCATTAAGAATTCGGAAGTTTTTCCTTCAGTATTTTCAGCCATAGATGCCGCTTCTTCTTTAGATATGAAAGTGTATCCCGTTGCGAAGAGTTCGGGCAAAACAATAAAGTCTGCTTTAGAATTACCCACTAAACTCTCAATTTGGTCAAAGTTTTGAGTTATTTCTCCAAAAATTGGAGAAGTTTGTACGTAACCGATTTTCATGTTACTCCTTTTCTTCAGTGGTATGTTCCTCTTTATCTTTTATTTTAAGGAATTTCCGCTCTTTAGTTACTCTAGCGACCCGTTGTTCGTCGTATTTCCTTAATAATCCATCCAAATCTCCAATGCTTTTAGTAAGTTTTTCAATTGGGATGTCCTCGAAAAACCTATTTTTCTTAAATTTTTTTGCCGGACCTCCATTATATATCCAACCTTCTTCCAATTCTTGTCCGACCATGGTAGACGACCAAGTATTCAAAATACAATTTTTTCCTATATGAGTTCCTGGCATAATTATTACGTGTGCTCCAATCCTTACATTTTCTTCAATAGTTGTTTTTCTAATAATCAAAAGGTTTCCTATGATAACCGAAGATTGAATTATAGCACCCTGTCCAACAACAACATTTTTACCGAATTCCATGAATTCCGTATCTACCCAACCTTCAAAAAGTGAGTTAGAAAATTTTGTTTTAACCCCAAACATTTTAAAACATATATTATCTAAGAAGGGAAATGGAAATTTATGTGCGAGCCAAGTGGGCCATTTCTTAATCGTGTTTCTAAGGCTCCAATAACGGTAATCCTTATCAGAAGGATCTCGAAGAAACACTCCTTCTTTAGGTTTATGGAAAATGTTAATGATCATTAACACAATTTTCGTGAAAAAGATGGCGGCAATAACAGTTGTAACATAGATAACGAACAAATAGAGTGGCAAAAACACGTAAAAGTGGAGTGGTCGAGGCTCGTACCATAACATCTGCCAATACCACCATATTTCCAAAATAGCGGGAAATAGACTTATCCAAATCAAAAATATATATAATATCAAGTATTTTTTTTTAGCTAAGACCGTCGCACAAAAAGGACCAATACGCATAGAATTAGGAACGCTCATTTCAATCATCCTCCCTCTTCTTTTTAAAAAGGTGTCTTTTATCATCGTCTATATTAACTTCGTGCTCGGTTTCGACTTTTTCTGCTTCGTCAACGTCAACTTTGTGGATAATGTCCCTCCGCATTTCAGCGTATTTGTTAAGTTTTAATTTCCTTGCTGGGATTCCAGAATAAATCCATCCGTCTTCTAATTCCTGATTTAATGTTGTCGTAGACACCGCGCCCAGCACTGTATCTTCACCAAAATGCGTTCCAGGGGCGATAGTACTCTGACCTCCGATGAGCGAATAATCGTCAAATCTAATCTTTTTAATGATGAGGTAATTGCCTACTACCATTGAACTCATGATAACAGCGCCTTGACCAATGGTAACGTGTTTTCCAAAGGAAATGAATTCAGCATCACACCACGCGTCGTTTAAATGGCTTGAAAAGTCCATTTTTATACCAAACCAGCGAAAAGCGATAACATCAATCCACGGCAAAGGCCAATTTCGTATTAACCATAGCGTTATCTTCTTTATCTCGGTTCTGAGGATCCAAAACTCAAAATCCATGTTTCCCTTTTCAGCCCGGAATATTCCCTCTTTGGGAAAGTGAATTAAGTTTATGAAAATTAATAGAAGTTTGCTAAAAAAGAAACAACTAAAGATAAATAGAAAACTGAAACCTAATAATATTAGAGGTAAAAATAACAATTTAATTATCCAAGGTACTGGACTTATTGTATAACCATACCAAAATGTTGCAACCGCAAGACCGCTAAACCAGAATATTGGGATATACACAACTAAGAATTTCAAACCAACTCTATTTATTGCCGAGCTTGTTGTAAAGTCTATAATGAATTCTGTATCATCATCTATTTCATTATCCTCCTTAACAACTTCTTGCTCATCATTTTCTTCTTCAGTCATTTTATTTAACACGTGTCTTTATTTTTGTTTTTCTTTATTGTTTGTTTCTTTTTTCTTTGAACTGTTGAGTTTCGCGTTTTCTTGCCTAATTCTTAGTTCTTCTGCCCTGTTTAAATCGTCTTCACTGAGTTTTAAGTAACCCATGAGCTTTTTCTTAAATATGCGATGTAATGGCATACCATAATAATAGCTGTCTCCTTTAGTCGTATTAAATTTAGTCGCAGCAGCCATAGGTAATAAATAAGAGTTTTCTTTTAGCTCGCTTCCAGGTCCCACTACATTAAACCCTCCGAGCGTAACATTATCTCTTGCTTTTACCTGAAAATAGATGATGTTACCAAAAATACCTTCAACAACGTGAGAAGCTAACGCCGAATTCACTCCAATATAACAATTTTTTCCCACTTCAATATTTCGGTCGTTACTAACAGATTCCTCAAAAGTTGTGCCTTTATTAATAACGCTTGCTCCTACAAAATTAAAAAACCAATTAGCCAGCCATGGGAAAATTCCTTTCACGAAAGCATTCTTTCCGTATTTAATCATAAAGCTTCGGTAGTGGTAATAATCTACTGTCTTTGACCTAATATTGCGAGGAATTATGCCATCCCGTGTAGAACTTTTCTTTTCGGTATACCTCCATAAAATTCGCGTAAAAAGTCCTAAGAAATATAAGTGGGATAAATAGAAGACAACTACAACAAGGGGAAGGGTTAAAAAAACAATTAATGAATCAAAACTAGTTAGGACAACAATGAAATTTTCTACTTCTAAAAAGAAAGGTTTTAAAACTAAGAAAAGGTAAAACATTAGAGCGATGACTGGCGCTAAATAAGAACCTATGTAGATGAAAAAAAAGAAAGCCATATATTTCTGATACTGAAATTGAACAATTTCCCGTTGGAGTTCAGGTCCAGAATCACTTGTATCTTCGATCAAAATCTATTAATTTCCTCTTAAGTCTATTAAAAATTTTATCAATTCGCTCATTTATTTCTTTCTAATTTTTCTTTTTCTTGCCTGATCCTTAATTCTTCAGCTCGTTCTAAATCATGTTCGCTCACTTTTAAGTAGTTCATGAGTTTTTTCTTGAATATTCTATGTATGGGCATCCCAAAGTAATAGTTATTCCCTTTAGTCTTATTATGTTTTGTCGCTGCGGATATTGGTAACAAATACGAGTTATCGCTTAATTCACATCCAGGTGCAATGTTGTTAAATCCTCCAAGAGTGGTATTTTCTCCCAATTTGATTTCAAAATAGACAATATTGCCAAATGTTCCTTCTACAAAATGAGATGATAGTGCTGAATTAACGCCGACATAGCAATTCCTTCCAACATTCATGTGTTTATCTGTGACAACTGATTCTTCTAACGTAGAGCCTTTTTTAATGATGCCGGTTCCCACAAAATTAAAGTACCAATTAGATAACCACGGAAAAACACCTTTCATGAAAGCGTTTTTTCCGTATTTTATCATAAAAGATCGAATGTGGTAATAATTTGCGGTTTTGGAAGGAATATTTCGCGGGATTATGCCATCCCGAGTTGGACTCCTTTTCTCAGTTAATCTCCAGAAAAAACGAGTTATTAAACCTATAATTAATAAGCGGGATAAATAACTAACAATAATGACTAATGGTAAAGCAATTAAAGCCAGAAACGAATAAATGTTGGTAAAAATGACAATGAGATTGTCTATTAATAAGACATACGGAATAAAAACATTTATTATGTAGGTCATAAAAATGATTCCAGAGATCACATAAGACAAATAGTAAATAATAAAGAAAATGCTTAAGTACCAATGAAATTGGAGATTAATCTTTTCCTTTGAAACATCCGCACCAGAATTGCTCGTATCAGACACTTCAATTTCATCTAGCACATTTATTTACCTTTCTTTTATAATTGATTCCAGTTAGGTCAGCTTATTAAGCTTACTAGATCAAGTTTGAATTAATTAATATATATAATTCGATACTTAATTTCAGTGTTTTGAATCATGCAATGACTTAAATATAACTTTTTATTACTGATATGCAATCCAATGTAAATCGTAGAAAACTAACTTTCAAAACATGAAATAATGTCTACAAAAAAATTGAGTATTGTGTTAAGTGTATTTGGGGGATTCTTGGTCGTCCTTTTAAGTTTCTTCATGCTGTTTTTGTGTAATCTTGGGTGGATTGGCACACCCACTCAGTGTGGGTATCTATATTATATTGGAGGAGTCGGTTTGTTTGCTATATTGGGGGCGCTAATTGAATTCAAGAGTCTAATAGCTGGAAGTGTTATTTGTTTAATTTTAGGAGTTATAGGAATTATATTTGCCGTGATGATAGCAAGGATTTCAATGAGTGGAACCTTTTCCATTCTACCTTTTAATTTTTTGATTCCTTTTTTTTTGATTATAGCTGGTGGGGCGCTTGGTACTTGGGATTTTCTACAACAGTCTTGAGATTTTGATCCTTACATCACACTGAATACTGACCTAATCTAATTTTTACTCTTTAAATTTTCAATATTTTCTTTAATAATCTTAGCATTTTGTGATTCGCTTAATCCTTTTACAATGAGAGTTTGTAATGCCTCCTCGTACCGCCTCAATGCCTCTGGATAGCTCCCTTGTGCATCATAAATCTCTCCAATGTTGTTAAGACGAATAGCTTTTCCCCTCAAATTTCCTAGTTGCTCGTCGATTTGTAGTGCCTCTTCATATCGCCTCAATGCCTTTGGATAGTTCCCTTGTACATGATGAAATGTCCCGATGTTGTTAAGACATTCAGCTTTATGTGCCAAATTTCCTAATTGCTCGTCGATTTGTAGTGCCTCTTCCTGCCGTTTCAATGCCTCTGGATAGTTTCCTTGTGCATAATGAATCCCCCCGATGTTGTTAAGATGAATAGCTTTTCCGCTCAAATCTCCTAATTGTTCGTCGATTTGTAGTGCCTCTTCGTACCGTTTCAATGCTTCTGGATAGTTCCCTTGTGCATAATGAATCATTCCGATGTTGTTAAGAGCAATAGCTTTTCCGCTCAAATCTCCTAATTGTTCGTCGATTTGTAGTGCCTCTTCGTACTGCTTCAATGCTTCTGGATAATTACCTTGTGCTTCATAAATCCCTCCAATGTTATTAATATCTTTACCTTTCCCGCTCAAATCTCCTAATTGCTCATCGATTTGTAGTACCTCTTCGTACCGCTTCAATGCTTCTGGATAGTTACCTTGTGCATAATGAATTGTCCCGATGTTGTTAAGAGCAATAGCTTTTCCCCTCAAATCTCCTAATTCTTTAGCAATTCTCAAAATGTTTTCTGAACATGTCATTGCTTTATTATAAATATCAAAACTCCAATATATTTTATAAGATATAAAATACTTCATCATTTCACTTGGTATTATAATTATTTCTTTTAACCAATCCAGTGCATTAACAGAGAATTTTTCTGAGCTTAATTTAGGTTTGAAATCTAAAATCTCGTTTACTATTCTATGTGTATTCGCATTAACTTTGTATACAGGAACTTTATTATTCATTCGCTTAATTTCCACTAAAATTTGATCAACTTTGTCAAATTCTTCTGGCTCAGAAGAAGTAATTTCATAAATTAACTCTTTCCCCTCATCATCGTGAACATAATTAATCCAAATAATATTGTTGAGATTTTTCAAGACTTGCAAAGTTGGAACAATATCAAAATCATCGCTGCCAGAATAGCCCACTATCACTAAAGAGCGATTCTCCGTGATGTTTGCGAATGCTGGTTGTTTAAAGGATTCAAGTTGAAAAACATTCTCTCCTTCTTTATTCGAACCGAATGCTTTAATTGTTGCAATTAACGAGTCTCGCGTAGATTTCTCTGTAATAATGTTTTTAGTGGAACCATGAATTTTATACACAGTTTTCTTTCCTTTTTTTAGTTGTTCATATGGATCTTGAAATTCTTCAAAATCTTCCCGCGTTATAACAGGAATAATATCATCATCTGGAACTCCCAATTGTTTTAATGCGTATTCTATTAAAAAGTCAAAATTAGTAGTTATTACAAAACTCCCTTTATTGATCATGTCAGCCAGAAATAAATGCTGAGTATTCGGTTTATCACATAGTCCATAATAATCAATGATTTTTAACTCCTTATCTAATTGTTCTCGGACTATCTCCACAAGTGCCTCAAATCGAAGTTTTTCTAGCTTTTTAATTCCTTCAATTTCTGATTCAGCACATGTATAATCGATTATCGCATCCATCATAGCACGTCCTGCTGGCTGACAAGAGGGAGGATCAATGGAACAACCCGCTCCAGCAAGGAATGTTAACTTCGAATCTGGTGTAATTAAATCTCTAATTGTAAGATTTGTAAGTTTCATTAATTCGATCCCGCAAAATAATTATTGAATAGTATTAAATCTGATAAATTCGTATTTAATCTTTATGTCAGAATTACATTTTAAATGAAAATAATAAGCGTAGACAATTGATATACCATTATTTTACTTAAATATTTATATCCTTGTTATTTTTAAAAGAATAAGAAATTCAATAAAGAAATTATGCAGATGAGTCTTAAAAATCTTAAATATAATTATTACGAAGGAGATATCTTCTTTATCACTAAAGACCAAAAAATAGAAGGGATGCTGTATGTGGTGGCAAGAATGAATAAACATCAACTAAAAGGAATAGTTGAATGCGTCGATCTTACTGTAGCGGCATATCCAATTCCAAGAAATTTACGTGAACGATTGGAAAACATATTATTACCGCGATTATATGAAATTAAAGATGTACTTGATACTGACAAATCTTTACCAAATGATCTTGGAATTGAACTTTCAAAACTAAATCAAGAAGATATTTTTTATGGTCTTGATTCAACGAGTATACAAAAATTATTAATAGAAAGAGGATATGAACCGGAAGATATAAAAAATATATTAAGCAAAATCCAATTCAAATAATAATATAATTAAGATTGTTACGACCAAATTCTATAAACTTATTGGAGTTCAGAGATTAATTTAAGTTTTAAAAAATAAGTTGTATATTCAATGGTAAGTTGCAGTCATTAGGCAAGAAGTCAAAATCATGGAACTTCGGTCTAACTTTAGTAGGATAAAAAAAAAGCTTAAATTCTAATCTCTCTTCTAATCATTTATAAATAGGTTACTATAATAGTTTAAAATAGTAAAATCGAGGGAGAGTGATGAGAAAAGCATTTGTTATAAGTCCAATAGGGGAAGAAGGTTCAGAAATAAGGCAGCACGCTGATGATGTATTTGATTTTATTATTGAGCCTGCGTTAAAAGTTTTCAACATAGAACTTATTAGGTCTGATAAGATTCCTGAAACTGGTAAAATCTCTAGCCAAATATATAATTCAATACGAACTTCCGATTTATGCATCGTTGTCCTCTCATTTGATAATCCAAACGTATTTTATGAACTTGCTGTTGCCCAATGCGCTGTACGACCAGTAGTTATCCTAATTGAAGAGGGTCATAAGCTTCCTTTTGATATTAAAGACGAAAGAAGCGTATTTTACGATTTAAAAGCGAGATCATATGTAGAGAAAAAATATATTAATGCAATTATTGAAATTATTAAGAATTTGGAAGATAATGACTATAAAGTAGAGCCAAGTATTCCAGGCTTTAAACCTCTTGAGGAAAAGGATATTGCTCTTGATTTTCTTGGGCAAACGCAAACTTTCGGAAGTCATGACGATTGGAGTGATATCTATAAAAGTACTGAAGAAAAATTCTATTTAATGGGTATTACTTTAGATGCTTGGAGGCGTGGTAAAGACTTTGAAAAACACATGATAGATAAAGCTAGTAATGGTTTAAAAATTAAGATGTTAATGATGCACGAGGAAAATCCTGCGTTATTACAAATGATATATGAAAAAACTGGAGTATCTGTGGAAAAAGTCAGAAGTGATATAAAATTTAATTTTAAAACATTCTCGGAAATAGCAGAGAAAAGCGATAATATCGAAGTTAAACGCGTTTTATATGGAACCATAAAATGTACTGCTGTATTTAACGATTATTTTGCTTTATACATGCCTCACCTTTATTCTCAAAAGGGTGGTTATATACCGTTATGGAAGGCGGGAGAAAATTCATACCTTTATAAATTATTAATGGAAGAATTCGAGACATTATGGAATATTAACAATCAAACGATTTCTGATAATTCCACAGACTTTCTTTAAATAAAAAAAAAAGGTTATTTGCTTTTTATTTTTTTGATTAAAATTATTGCTACAAGGGAAATCACTCCAAATATCAAAAATACATCGTATCCAGGAATAGTTGGTTCAGATAAAATGCTTTTTTTTACAGTAACACTACTCGTTCCTATATTACCAGCATCATCTTCCGCATAGAATGTGATTAAGATATTTCCCTGAGAAGCGCTATCCCATACAGTTTGAATAATAGCTCCTGTGAGTCCAGAAAAAGTATAATTTGTTAATCCTCCATCTATAGTATACCATGGAGAATCTAATGGGGAATCATCAGTAATAGTTATAATAAATGTAGGAGCATCAATTCCAAAAATCTGATCGGATACCGGTGAATGTATAGTAATATCTGGTGCTACTATATCCTTATAAATATTGACAGTCTCAGATCCGACATTCCCCAGCGTGTCATTTGCATAAAAAGTTAGGCTTATTAAACTGGTCCCCGCATCATTCCATGCGGTTTGGTCCACAGTTCCACTTAATCCTGAATAGGTATAATTTGTTAATCCTCCATCTATAGTATACCATGTAGAATCTAATGGGGATTCATCAATAAAAGTTGTAATAAATGTAGGAGCATCAATTCCAAAAATCTGATCGGATACCGGTAAAAGTATATTAATATCTGGTGGTGTTAAATCGTCGAGTCCGAGATATACAGGATAAAACCATGCTCTACGAAGAGGGTTAGGGATCCATCCATTGACATATGTTTGAAGGGCATTCCAGTTGATAGATGTGAGGAGATACATACCAGGAAAATCTCTTTCGATCATTTTTTGTTGAATCTCTTGGAAAATAGCATCTCTTGCAGCGAAATTTGTTTCTGTAAGCATTTGATCGAACAAACCGCCAGGGCCGTGCAAATCAGGTTCATAATAGTTTCCACCATTAATAACTTCGTCCCATATTGGTAGAATGAAATTTTCAGGATCATTATAATCTGGTCGCCAACCCATGACATATATTTCCAACTTATCTCTGTCGAATATTAATCTGTCAATAAATTCGCCCCAAGATACACTTACCACATCCAAAAACATTCCTATTCTTTCCATATTGTACTTCAATCTAAACCCAACGTCTCCTCTTCGTGAAGTTTCGGCATTCCACGTAAAGTTATAACTTTCAAGAGGAGTTGTAGCTGCAAGGTTTATCCATGCTGAATCTGGACTGGCTGCGGTTATACCCGCTCCACTAAGAATAGGTCCGTAGGTTGGATCAGTAAGGAGGTAATTCCTTGCCTTGGCAAGATCGTAGGTAGGACAATCATAGTTGTAATTTGAATGTACAAGACCCGCTGGAATAGGAGATAACATCCTGACTGATTGACGATCGTAAATTACATCAATCACCCAGGAATAGTCATAGCACCACGAGATCGCTTGTCTTACGACTTTTGGAATCGTATATTTGAATGTTATCCATAGGGTGTTTAACGTACCGCCACCATTAATAAGGTCAATATTAGGATCTGCTTCGAATTGATCCAAAAATGCGGGAAGAACACCAGCCCCCAACATATCAATATCGCCAGATAACAACGCTTGGTTTCGGGTCGTATCATCTTGAATGATTGCAAAAGTTAAATTTGTGAGCTTAGGAGCTCCCTGCCAGTAATTTGGATTAGGTTCGAATCCTACTTCGACATCAGCTATATATGTATCATAAATAAATGGTCCAGTTCCTATTATACTTGCTCCGAAAATGTCGCTGAGATACACATCCATTGCCTCATTGACTGTTAATGTACCTGGATCGTCAAGACTTTGAAGATAAGTAGGGGACATAATGCTTGATCCCACAAAACAAAGCATCGATAGCCAGGATGCTTTCGGTTCTCTTAAACCCATTTTTATCGTATATTCATCAATAATAGTAATATTATTAATGATAGGTGCTCCGATGGATGTTTGATATATAACGCGTATTTGAGTTAATGCGGTCGTTGCGGGTAATGGGCGGTTAAATCCTAAATCTTGTTTCCACATTGTAGTGTTTTGTGGTAACCAAGAATTTCCAGACCAATTCATAAAGTGCAATAATCTATAGAAGTTATATTCAACAGAGGACGCGTTAAATTTGGTACCATCTGTAAAATTTACGTTCTGTCTGAGAGCAATAGTGTATTCTAATGAATTAGATGAAATTATAGGCATTGCAGATGCTAAATTCGGTACTGGAGGATAGCCACCCGCCTCATCTGATAAATCAAATGTGTATAAACCTTCACAAACTTGTTCAATTACATCAAATGAAGCGCTATCCCAAGAATAGTGAGGATCTAATTCAAAAGGGCCAGCATTTGTACCAACCACAAGTGATTGGGTCGTTGGTGGTGCTGATACTTCAGGAAAAGGATTTATTTCATTAAAAAAATCCCATTCTTTATTAGGATTCTCTTGATATTTACAAAATTCTCTACCTAATATACTGGACAATGCCAGAGTACATCCTAACAGTAAGAAAACTGTTAATATTTTAACATTTTTGTCCATTTTTTTCACCATTAAATTTATGGATTTAAGAGTAATGATTATGGTTTGTTATTTATATCTTTTGATAGACTCATTGAAAATAGTTAAATTCTATAACTTTAAGATTTAGAATATTGTTACAGTTAACGTTTATAGTTTTCACATTATATCCTTTTTTATAATCTTCAATGGCACCTAATAACATATTTATGTCGAGGTAAAAAATCATAAATCGAGCCATCAATTTTTATTTAAAAATCATCCACTAATTATTAACATAACAATATCGACGTAATTTCGACTTAATCAGAAAAAATAATTAAACAAATAGAGCGGTAAAAATTAATGCGTGAATTACCAATTGGTACATAGATTTAGCAAATTAACCTAACGGTTAAAACTACGATGTTCATCAATAGCTTAATATATTTCAATAAATATCTTTATATTAGATTGAATCTTAAATTAAAAATTAGGTTAAGGCAGTTTAATTTTGGTTTTTATTAATAACGCCGATAAAATTATTGTGTTAATCTTTATGGCAAATAACGGGTAAAAAAATGACTGATAATTCGTTTTCGTTAGTAGATTTGTATCCTAAATATGTTATCAACTCAAAGGGTGAAAAGAAAGAGTTCGATGTATCCAGTATAGCCAAAGTATTGAACAAAGAGACGGGACTTGACATTAACATCGCAGAAAAAGTAACTGAAGATGTCCTTCGAATAATAATAGGGCTAGGATACGAAGAAATCACCACGAACTACATTAGAGAATTGGTATGCGTTGAGTTAACGCAGCGTGGATTAAATAAATATCGAAACTTATTTGCGCGAGCTATTAATCTGGAAAACATATCCTTCAAGCTGGACGAGGATTTTATGGACAATTTTAAAGGAAAGCAACCAGACTTTGGTCCTTTGGGACACATCACGTACAAACGAACGTACGCGAGAATGATTGAAGAAGAGGGAAGAAAAGAAGAGTTTTGGGAGACCATCAGAAGAGTTGTGGAAGGTTGCTATTCAATTCAAAAAGAACATTGTATAAAGCTGAGTTTGCCCTGGAGCGATTCTAAAGCTCAACGATCCGCACAAAAAATGTTTACTAAAATATGGAATTTTAAATTTCTTCCTCCTGGACGTGGCTTATGGATGATGGGTACGGAGTTCATCGCACGTCATGGATCCATGTCTTTAAATAACTGTGGGTTTGCATCTACCGAAGATATCGACTTAAAATTATCAAAATCCTTTGAGTTCGTTATGGACGCGCTTATGTTAGGTGTAGGCGTAGGATTTGACACAAAAGGCGCAGATAAAATAACTATAAAAAAACCGAAAGAGGAATCACTTACATTTCAGATACCTGATAGTAGGGAAGGGTGGGTAGAAGCTCTAAGAATTGACTTAGAAGCATTCTTCTTAGGAAAGCCTCTTCCAGAATTCGATTTCAGTTTAATAAGAAAAGCTGGAGAACCTATCAGAGGATTTGGAGGAATTGCTAGTGGTCCAGGACCTTTAAAAGATATGCTAAAAGATATTCAGAAAATATTAGAAGCTCGAATTGGTCAAAAAATATCGTCAATTGATATCTTAGATGTAATGAATCTAATAGGAAAATGCGTTGTTGCAGGAAACGTTAGACGAAGTGCTGAAATTGCTTTAGGAGAAGCTACGGATTTTGATTTTATTACTTCTAAACAAGACGAAGAAAAACTTTATTCCCATAGGTGGGCCAGTAATAACAGTGTTTTTGCTTTTAAGGGATTAGATTATACATTTATTGCCGATCAAATTGCCGTAAATGGAGAGCCTGGAATCTTTTGGTTAGATAACGCAAAAGCATATTCTAGAATGGGAGACAAACCCGATTATAAAGATAAGAAAGCTGCTGGCATCAATCCTTGTGGAGAACAGACATTAGAATCATTCGAACTTTGTTGTCTTGTGGAAACTTTCCCCTCTAGGCACGATTCGTACGAGGAGTTTCAAGAGACTTTAAAGTTTGCTTATTTATACTCCAAATCTGTAACCCTTGTAAACACACATTGGCAAGAAACTAACGCTGTTATGCTCAAAAACAGGCGGATGGGAGTTTCTCAGACTGGAATTATAGAAGCTTTCGTAAAAAATGGGAGGAGGACTATGTTGGAATGGTGCGAGAAGGGATATAAGTATTTAAAAAAATTAGACGAGCAATATTCTGGTTGGCTCTGTATCCCAAAGAGCATTAAAATAACCACTGTTAAGCCTAGTGGGACCGTTAGTTTGCTCCCCGGCGTCCCTCCTGGAATTCATTACCCTCATTCTGAGTATTACATTAGAAGAATCCGTATTTCAAAAAATTCTGACTTAATAGAATTAATTAAAAAAGCGGGTTACTTCGTTGAAGACGATTCATATTCTCCTAACACCGTTGTAGTCGAATTTCCAGTCCATGAAAAATATTTTGAGCGCTCTAAAAACGAAGTTTCAATATGGGAGCAAGCTGAAAATGCCGCAGATTATCAAAAATATTGGTCCGACAACCAGGTTTCTATTACCATTACTTTTACGAAAGAAGAGGCAAATCAAATAAAGCATGTTCTTGAGTGTTTTGAAGATAAGTTAAAAAGCGCGAGCTTCTTGCCAATAAAAGAGCACGGTTATAAGCAAGCACCCTACGAAGAAATTACTAAAGAGAGATATGAAGAATTGACAACTAATATTAAACCATTGTTCTTGGATGAGACAAAGGATAGGGCGATAGGGGAGAAATTTTGTGACTCCGATAGATGTGAAATAACTTTCGAACCTTAACTCCACCTTTTTTTAAATTTTTCTTTTCGCAACTCAATTTAATAGAATTATGTGAATAAAATTTTTAACCGCAGATCATATTATTATTACTAAGAAATTTATTTTTAAAATTAATAAGTAACAGAAAACAGAAAAGTGATTATTCATGGAACAAGATCCAGAAGAAGATAAAAAAGTAAGGAAAGAGCGAGAAAAAGCAAGAACGACTCCCGTAAAGAAGAAAAAAGCAGCAACGAAAGCACCTGACGCTAAAATACCCGAAGCTCCTAAAGCTCCTTCTAAAAAAATAGTCTACAAAAAGATAGACGTTAATTTTTGGAGGACGCGATTACACGACGAAGAGTTAGGAGTTCACCAACAATTAAAATATACTGCGAAAACGCGTTGGTTTTCAAAAAACTTCGACATTGAAGGCGTCATTTCAATAGATGACGAAAAGAAGAGCATTATTGCCTTTAACAAAGAACAGTGGGAAGAAAGCCCAATCGAGGAGAAAAGGCTTGTTTGTAGATATTTCACCATAATGGAAGAGACAATGGATTCTAAGGCTAAGGGAGGTAATTTTAAGGGTGGTGTTGAGTTAAGCGTTGCTCATTCCATCATTCAAAGTTTTGAGATTAAACACGCCGCACCCGTGTTCTACGCACAAATCCCTGGTGTGAAAAGCTTAATTCGTTTCGTAAGGGGATGGAGATTCATCGGCACTCGTTGGACTTTCCCACTCCTTCCTGAACAAAAGGATGATAAACTCCAAATGGTCTTAGCAAAAGGAGTAGTTGGTCCCGGTAGGAATTATAAGTTGTATATCGGGAAAAAATTGATTGCACGTGTAGATGGAAAACCAATAAAAAAAGAATACGGAATAGAAGTTTTCGACGAAACTTACGCAAAAGACAAGACATTTTTGAGATATATGATATTGTTTGGATTAGCATGTAATTTCATGGACGAGGCAAGAAAAGTAGTCAAAAGACTGTTCAAAAAGATGAAAGCAACCGGTACCTCGGATTACAAAATTCCCAAAACTGAATTGGATTTGTTTAGAAATCCACGTATGATGAGAAGGTAAAAGTAAAAATAATAAAATAAATATAATTTTTTTATTTCTTAATTTTTTATGTTTTGTATCCTTTACTCTTAATTTTTTTTTTTTACTATTTTTCATTTATTAAGAACTATTTGAAATAGGGTTTGAAGAAAAAATAATAAGCTTTAAAATGTCAGGAATGAAAATAAATCAAACCCCCCAAAAAGGTAGTAAAATCCTTGATTTGATACATAAAATCAGGGAAGCAAAAGATCCGTTAGATATTATGCTAAACTATGATTATCTACTCGACGAAATTGAAGGGCAATATAACGACTCAAGGTTCGGGAAGAGTATCTCTGGAACCTACAACGCGAACCTTGTCTTAAGGGACGATTATTCAGATGACCAAGTTGATGCGTTCGACTACTCAAGAATGGTTAATTTAATTAAAACTTGGATAGAACAAAATAAAGAATGGTTTTAAAAAAATTCATTCATTCACTTAGAACTCCTTTCAGAAAGCATGGAAAATCTTAGAATCTTAAAAATTTTAAACCTTTTTAATAAAAAAAAAAGTTTAAAATCCCTCCTTAAGAGTATCACAAAACTAAAGAATTTAGGAGAACTCGTATGAAAACTGTTCGGAAAAATAAATAAATAATAAAATAAATAAAATTTTTTTATTTCTTAATTTTTTACGATAGCATGCTTTTTTTCCAAGATCTAAATCCTTTCGTCTCTTTTCCCCGATAGATTGCTTGTTTACCCGTTTGTTTTTCGTATATTTTCTGAAGTGTTTCGTCGTCCGCTCCTTTCAGTTCTTCTCGTTTTATTTCATCTTCGACTTCCATTTCTTCTTCTATTCGTTTGACGCGTTTAAGTACAGCGAACACTCCATGGTTCCAAAGTACAATCCCTATATAAATCAGCATTACTATTACAAATAAGACTATCCCAATAAAGAGAACCCATTCGCCAGGATTAAACTTAAATACAATATTAATCCAGAAATTTGCTACTATTTCCCAGAAAAACGAAGGTAAAATAACGACTACGAGGGTTATAAGAAAAATGTAGACGCTTATCAATGTAACAGCTATTAAAAGCCTGAGCGTAGTGTAGTCTTCGTATTTTTTCGCCAATACTCTGTCTTTGAATAATCTTTGGCAAAGCCTTAATATTCCACCTCTAAATAACACATAGAAAAGAACTAGCAAGAATAGATGGAGTACTACAATCCCAACAATAATAAGAGCACCAGCGCCTGGTCCCCAACCCACCACTATTTCCCATCTACCTGATTCAACAAGCCATCCTATAATTGTTAACCAGATACCAAGAATTGTAACTGCTGAGGCAATAATTATAGAATAATATATGGTTTTAGCAATGCGTAAATCCCAGGTACTATACTGATCTAAAGGATCAGCATCTCTCGTTGGTGCTTTTCGCGATTTGCGTGGCATTTTAATTTCCTCTAATTATATTAGATTTTCATATTTATATTATTATGATGTTATTTTAGTTTATTTGAATTATTTTCCTATTTAAATATTGTGTGATTGATAAAATTGGTAGAAGTGATTTTAATATGATGTCTTTAGGGATGAATGACAGTATGGACACCGACTAATCCCTGCTTCAATATCCTCACCACAATAGGGGCAGAAAGTTTGCTCTTTTTCTTCTTCGTCAGTAATTTCCGAAGGAGGTTCTTTTTCTTCTTTGGCTTTCTTCTCCTTTGCCTTTCCAGCTTTTTTTAATATTCTTTCTCTTTGTGTTAAGGGTTCTCCATCTTCTTCCGGTTTTTTATGGGGTTCACTTGAAAACTCTACTTTTGTTCGACACTTTTCACAATATACCTTCTTCCTATTTGTGTAGATAATCGCGAAAATAATTGCCCCAATACCTACTGTGGCAATGGAAATAATAACCCATATGATTTTATGAAAAGTTTCCATTGGTTTTCTTACGGGTTGATCAACCTCTTTATCACAAACTTTACAGTAAGCATATTTTGTCATATTACTCAACTTAATTATTCAAACTAATTAATTCTTATAATAGAAGGTTTTATTAAAAAAATTTTCATTATTTCATCTCTTTTTTGTCTTCTATTCTTAAAAATTTTTTACTTGCACTTCATTTTATTAAGTACTAACTCAAAAGCATTTTACTCACGCATGGAAAAGAATTCTTACTATATAGAAACGTACGGGTGTACTTCAAATAAAGCAGATTCTTACATTATCTCAAGTGTTTTAAATAAAGCGGGGTATTCTCAAAAAAACCTTAGAGACGCTGAATTTGTGTTTATAAATACATGTGCTGTGAAGCAACAAACAGAAAACAAAATCAAATCCCGTTTAAAAGAATTGTACGAAAGGTATAAAGAAGAAGTAACCAAATATTTCGTAATAGCGGGTTGCTTACCACATATTGAGGATAATTACATTGATGTGATTAAAAAGATTATCCCAAATTTCTCAGCTATTATTGATTTAGATAATTTAGACGAAATACCTTTTATTCTCCGAGAAATAAAATCAGGGAAAAAAAATCTCGTTATTAAATCCAAAGCTGTAATTGATAAATCAAGGTTTCTAATTGAATACCCTAAAAATAAAATCACTGGAATAGTTCCAATATCTGAAGGTTGTTTGGGTGCTTGTACATATTGCTGCGTTAAAAATGCTCGAGGTCGTCTAAATTGCTACGAACCTCAAAATATTGTAGAAAACGTAAAACATCAATTAAAGCAAGGAATTAAGCAAATCTATTTGACATCCCAAGATTGTAGCACGTACGAATATCAAAATGTAAAACTAATTGATTTAATTACTAAGATTGTGGAATTAGATTATGAATTTTTCCTGAGAGTAGGTATGCTTAATCCTAAATTTTTAGTTGACGAATTTGAGCAGTTACTTTCGATTTTCAAACTAAAAAAAGTATATCAATTTTTGCATATCCCTATTCAATCTGGAAGCGATTCAATTCTTAAGCGCATGAACCGTTATTACCGTATCTCAGATATAACAGATAAATTAAAAATCCTTAGAAAGGAGTTTCCATCGCTCACTATATCAACAGATATAATTTGCGGCTTTCCCGGAGAATCCGAAGAAGATTTCAATCAAACTATAAATTTAATTAAATGGTTAAACCCCGAAATTCTTAATATTTCTAAGTTTACACCTCGACCTGGAACAAAAGCTAAAAGTATGGAACAAGTAAATAGCAAAATTATAAAAAAACGGTCAAAAATACTTTCTAAGGTCTTCCGCGAATCCTTGGACGATATAAATACTACCTGGAAGAACTGGGAAGGTGAGATGTTAGTCTTACACGACGGGTTTAGAATAAATCAAGCTTTTGGTCGAAATTACGCTTATAAAAATATATTTATTGAGAATTTTAAAGGAATCTATGGATCCTTTGTAAATGTTCGAATTTACGAGGTGAACGGATTTAATCTATTCGCTGAATTGATTTAAATAAACCAAATTTTTTCTATTTTAGGAACTATTTTTCTTAGTTCTCTTAATTTTGCTTTCTCTTGAATTCAAATAATCCTGTATTCTTCTTTCTATATTCTATTCTTCCAGATAACCCAATTCCGTTAAAAAGCTCAATTAAAGCTATTTCAGGAATCCCATGAGGGGGTGCTAAGAATTCTATTACATAGATTTCTCCATTTGGTTTTAAAGTACTAACTATGCTTTGTAATAAACCAAGCCTAACCTCATCTTCTATATGGTGAATTACCCAGGTAATGACGATTTTATCGAACGTATTAGATGACATATTCATCTCTTGTATATCTCCTAATATGTAGTTCACATTTGTATATTTACGTAGTTTTTTACGAACCCTATTCAGAAAAGCCTCTGATAAATCTAAACAACTTAGGGTTCCGCCATTTGATAATTCTTTGATAATCTTTTTTGCTAAAACGCCAGTTCCACTACCAAAATCTAAAATTGATTCTGTTCCATTTAATTTTAATGCTGGTAATAACTCCTTATAGAATTTTCTCCCATAAATTGGGCAAAATAACGAATAGAACCAAGCAAATGATTTCGATGGATTTTTAAAATTAAAAGGCATAATGGATGAAATCTAGAATATTATTTTATCGTATCATCTATAAATTAAAAGTTTCTAACGCTTTTATAGCTACAACATCTCCCCATTCTTGCACAAAATGTCCTGCTTCTTTTAATCTTAACGGTTTAGGACATCCAGGAATTATTGCTCTCAGATTTCGCATAACTGAAGGGCCAAGAACAGGATCTTGCATTCCAACGGCCATGAAGGATTCTCCAGACCATTCTTTTTGAAACCAATCTCGAGCCCTTCTAGAGATTTCCGCACCAGGAGCATCGTACGTAGTCGGGAATAAATTGGGGAATCTTCGTATCCCTGCTTTGTACGTAATATCGGGAAAAGGCGCGTCATAGGCTCTCATTTCTTCAGGGGTTAAAATTGGTGCACCTCTAAGCATCAATCGACCAACATCCATATCTGGAGTTTTGTTTACCCAACCTCGAAAGGCTTTAAAGCCAGGGGACGGTACGCCCTCGCCCGTTCCTAAAGCGGTATTCATTAAAATTAACTTTGAAAATGTATCTGGCATTTCCATAGGTAAAGTAAGTCCAATTAATCCTCCCCAATCTTGAACTACTAAAATGATATTTTTTAATTGTAAATGGTTTATGAATTCAATTATAGAATTTCGATGAAAATCAAATGTATAGACTTCGTCCTCAACTGGTTTATCTGATCTTCCAAATCCAAAATAATCTGGAGCAACTACTCTATAACCGGCATTTAAAAAAATAGGAATCATTTTTCTATATAGATAGCACCAAGTTGGTTGACCGTGCAGGCATAGAAAGGTATATTTTGCATTTCTTGGCCCTTCATCAATATAATGCATTCTTACATATTCATAACCATTTAGAGTTTCAGTAAAACAAGGTGTGTATCGAAAATTTAGAATGGTATTAAATCTCTCATCAGGAGTTCTTAATATGTTCATCAAATAAACTTAATTTTTCTTTGTATATAAAAAAAATAGTAAAGAAAAAGATTTGGTTATTCTTTCTTTTTAAGCCCAAACTTTTCAAGAAAGCTGGATAAACGAGCCCGATGGAATTTCAAACCAAGATCGTCGGAATTAAATCCGAAAGCTAAAGCGTACAATTCCGTTAAGTATAAAATGGGAATATCAAACGTATTATTAGATTGAGTTCCTGCCTTTTTTTGATTGGTATCTAATTGTTGAAAGCAAGCAGGGCAAATAACGACAAAAGCGTCAGCTCCAGCTTTGATAGCACTGGATAACTTATTTGCTAGCATTTGCATTGATACTTCTGGTTCAGCGTTTCCAACTCCTGTTCCACAACATATAAACTCTTCGTCATATTCAACTGGTGTTGCTCCTGTAGCTGCTACTAGTTCCCTTAACTTTTTAGGCTCCATAGGATCGTCAGTTTGAACAATCTCAGATGGTCTATTATAGTGGCATCCTGTATGACATGCGATTTTAACCCCTGAAAAGTCGTGAGTGACGAATTCTTTAATTTTTTCAGGACCGTAGTCGTGTAAAACTTCAACAAAATGTTTAACATTAATGGAACCTTTAAATTCCTTTCCTATTTTGCCCAAAATTTTGTTTATCTTTTCTTTCTCGTGATCATCGTGATTTAACTCTGAGTTCACAAGCTTTAAAGTTTGAAAACAACCATTGCATAGCGATATAATGTCTTTTCCTTCAGCTTCAGCAAGAACAAGATTACGAGCTCCCATAGCTAACCAGCTTGTATGATCAATTGCGTGAAATCCAACTGGATCAGGACAGCACGCAAAAGCCGCGTCAGAAGTTTTTATACCAAGTTTATCAAACACTTTACGGGAGCTAGCTTCTATAAAAGGAATCCGGTTCCCGATTGTGCAACCCGCGAACATTTTAAATTCATCAACTTTTGCCATAATTAATCCTCTTTTCAAATATTAAATTATTTCTTTAGTGCTTCAACTTTTGGAACAATAATAATTATTCTAATACTAAATTTAATTAAAAATTTTGTGAATTCAATTTGGTAAAACTGATAGATTTGAAGAATATATAAAGAATAATATCTTAGAATATAAAAAAGATCAATTAAAAATCCTAAAATAAATTTTTAAGATAATCAAAGATAGTGGTGTAAATCAACGCAGAAATCAAGAAAAATTATTTTCTTCCTGATTATTCTATACATTTCATCTTCTATTGCAATTCCAAATTTGTTAAAAGGTGTACAGAGAAATATCAAAACTCCAATAGAAGGAAAGAATACTGACGAAATTATTAATGCACTATCACCCCATGACTCTTCCGTTTACTATGTAGACACGACCGGAGGGGCAAGTAACGTTTATGTGAGCGGTGATTACGCTTATTTGGCTCATGGTAGTTCAGGTTTGGCAGTTATCGATATTACTGACCCTAAAAACCCGGGAACGCCCGTCTACGAACCCACGAGCGATTATGCGTTTGATGTGCATGTGAGTGGAGATTACGCCTATGTTGCGGGTGGTACTTCTGGCTTGGCAATTTTCGATATTTCCAACCCAACTGATCCGGGGATGCCCGTCTACAAACCCACGTCTGGGATTGCTCAAGGTGTTTATGTGAGCGGAGATTATACCTATATAGCAAATGGTCTTTCCGGTTTGGCGGTTTTCAACATTTCCGACCCAACAGACCCGGGAGCACCCGTCTATGAACACACGACATCGTATGCACTCGATGTTTTCGTGAGTGGAGATTACGCTTATGTAGCGACTCAAGATACTGGTTTAGCTGTCATCGACATTTCCGACCCGACAAATCCTGGATTACCCATCTACAAATCCACAACTGGATATACAGTAGGCGTTTTTGTTAGCGGAGATTATGTTTATTTAGCGGATGGTGCTTCCGGCTTGGCAGTGATCGATATTTTCGACCCTACAAATCCAGGAACGCCAGTCTACGAAAATACAACTGGAGAGGCCCAAGGAGTTTATGTGAGCGGAGATTATGCATATGTGGCAGATTATACATCAGGTTTAGCGATTATCAATGTTTCCGACCCGACAAACCCTGGAATGCCCATATACGAAGATACCGATGGAGTTGCATATGGAGTTTATGTGAGTGGCGATTATGCCTATGTGGCAGATAGCGATAATGGTCTGGCTGTAATTCAAGTTCGAGAAACGGTTGATATGGAGGATCCGATAATATCAAACGCTCCGAGCGATTTTACCCTTGAAATCGGATACATGGGGCGAAATATATCTTGGACAGCAACTGATACAAATCCAGGCACTTATACTATCGATCTACAGGGAACGGGAAATGTTGCTGGCCCAAATGCATGGACAAGCGGAAACACAATTAACTACAACATCCCCAATGGATTTGATGTAGGATCGTATGTTTATATTGTAAATTTCACAGACGACTACGGAAATTTCGTAATTGACAGCGTTACATTTATAGTAATAGATGTGGTGGAGCCACTTGGAGAAGAAATTCCATTTGGTAGTATTTTTTTGATATTCCTTGGAATCAGCGTAATCTATTTAATTTTTGTTATAAGACGCCAAATAATTCGTGAATCTGGATAAAAATTCAAGAGTCAAACAAATGAAAGTTAACACCTATTAGGTGTTAAAGTATTTTTTAATTATTATTAAAAGAGTATATTTTTTCCTTTTTCAGGCAAAATAACTTTTCCAGATAATCCAAATTCTTGAAAAGTTTCGGGATGTTCTGTATGTATAGGAATGATATTATCAGCGTCGAACTTCTGCAGAAAATCTATTAATTCGTCGACGTTACAATGTCCAGAAGAATGGATCGTTTCTGTTTTTGATATATTAAATCTTTCTAACCACGCATTTAGCTTCTCCTCTTGAATATTCATTTCTTCACTAAATGGGTCTGTAGTTGAGTTTAAGAATATGGTACTATTCGGTTTCTGATCGATATCAATTAATTCGTTTAACATAAAATAATCGAGGTAAAGCAAATATTTTTCAGGTTCTTTTTTCACATCCTTATATGTAATATAGTTGTCAATCTTAAAAATATCATTTTGGAAAGCTTCTCTATAATCTGCTGCTTCAAATTTGCCCCAACCCTTACGTGGTAAATACACTACAAAGTTTTTATCGCTATAATCTGGAAGATTATAAGTTTTATAATAATATTTTATGCGACTTTCTTCCATATCATCAAATTTCGTTCGAAAACTATCTATTAAATGAAATAACTTTGGAGTAATTGCGAATCTTCTATTGAACTTTTTCGCGAGGGAATAATATAACAATATCCTATCGAGGTTTCTAGAAGGACACCTCACAAGAATTAGTCCTGGATGATTTTTTATAATAGTACTCGACTTGTTTTTAACCTCGCTTTCAGATTGCTCATCGTCACGATAAGAGCCTTTATTAAAGATTTCAACGGAAGGAACTCTTGTACCTTCAGTTATAATCGATACAGGATTAGCGTCGTGAGCTAGTTTAATGAAATCGTCAACCCATTCGCTATGAAATCCGTGTCTTCTAAAATCACCAGTATAAATTATACTTCTCCCGTCGTTTTCAATTATATAGGAGCACGCACCTGGAATTGAATGGTCTGTCTGAAACTGAGTAATGTTTATCTCGCCTTGAGAGGATTTAAACCTTGAAGGCGTCCCCTCTTTCATGATTCTTATTGGTCTCTTGATGTCTGATGGCTTGAAATCAGGTTTTGTTGCTCTTTTATATTCGATTTCTTCATTACCACTTTGCCTCTTTTTGGGAACCATTTTAAAAGATTCGTAGAAATTCAAAACCTCGGGTAAGAGAGTATCTTTAGAAGTATTAATAAGATGTTCTAATATCGTATTTGAGATCCAGTTCATGTATATTGGTGTATTTTGTTTGAGAAAACCTACAAACTTATAGTGATCGAGGTGAGCATGAGTGAGAAAAAAAGCATCAACGATATTTTCGTCAGTGGTTATAATATTATATGGATCAGAATTCAATACTTCTGAAAAGGGGGTGATTAAATCATTTCTATATAGCTTATTTATCGGAGGTAAGAGTCCTAAATATAAATAATCAATTATCCCGTTTAATTTACGAGGATTGAGGAATTCTGAGAAGTATTTTTGGTTCTCACTAAAAGAAAGTCCAAAATCAAAAAGGAATTTCTTATCACCAATGTTGACAAATATTTTATTCCCTCCAATTTCTCCAACACCGCCAAAAATCTCAATATTCATTTTCATCCTTCCAAGAAGGCTAATTATTTTAGATTATATTAACCCTAGATCTTATTATATAAGATTTGAGATATAAAACTTTACTATTTGAGTGTATGACATTATATTTTAGATTTCCTCTTAATTTAACTGAAAATACTTATTTAATTTATCAATAAGCTAATAAAAAAGAAAAGAAAGAGTTGTTTAATCGAAACTTTTTCCACATTTGTTGCAAAAGTTCGCATAAGCGGGTAATTTTGCACCACAATTAGGACAATGCTTGCTTCCTGGACTATTAGATGAAGATTTTTTGTCATCTTTTGCTTCTTCTTTGTCAGCTTTCTCAGCTCTTTTTAATAAAAACGTACCCACAACTACAATTGCAGTCCCTGCTAAAGCCAAACCCGAATCGAAAGTAAAAAGACCATGAACTTGATCTAGAATCGTTTGCCAAGTAGGATTGAGGGCAATACCATAATATCCTACTGCCCACGAAACACCGTAAATGATTAATCCCAAAATTCCAAAGCCAGTCGCAATCGTTATGATTATTCTTCCCACTCTACCCATTTTAATTAATATCAAGAATACAGCCACAAGAACCGAATATCCTCCAAATAAAGCTATGTATCCTAAGACGATCATTATTGATGAGACGAGTGGTATGAATTCTGGACCAATGAAACCAGCAAGAATTAACTGTTCTAGAAGTTTTGTGTAAAACTGGCTTCCGACTGCACTGCCAACGATCATTAAAATCGCGCCACCAATTATTACCAAAATCCAAAGATATTTTATTTTCATTTTTTTTTCTCCCATTTAATATTATAAGTAAATTACATTAAGCTAGATATGATAATATAGAAATTAAAGTTTTTAATTCTATTCTAACTTGCTAATATTGGGTAAATTAAAAATAAAAAAAGATTATAGTCTTGAAGCTGTTTAACAATAATTGTATAGTTAAAGCTTTATTCTTTTAGAGTGTGTGTAAATATTCATCTTCTTGCCTCGAGCAAATCCAATTAAAGTAATCCCATAAGAATCAGCCAGTCTTATACCTGATTCAATAGCTGCGGATAAAGAAGCTACAATTGGAATTTGTGCTCTTACTGCTTTAAGAACTGAATCCCCAGTTAACCTCCCTGTTGAAGTAAGAATTTTATTGTCAAAAGGCTCTTTTTTCAATAGTAACGCGCCAATTACTTTGTCTATAGCGTTATGTCTTCCTATGTCTTCTTTAACTGTTATAAGAGAACCATAAAGATCGAATATCGCAGCCCCATGACAACCTCCCGTTTCTCTAAATAAGAGCGTATTTTTTTGCATCTCTATTATTGATGAAAAAATGAGTTCTGAGCTCACTGTAAATTCTGTGTCCAAATTTAGTATGTTGTCAGTCTCAATTAATTTCTCTTTAATCAAATTACGCCAAGGAGAAGGAATTCCACAAGTAGTATCAATAATTCTGCTGATTGGGGTAAGCTCCATCTTTTCCAAATTAAAATCTATAGAGTCTACCAACTCGACGTAAACCCGGCCTTCTATGTTATCAATTTTTATTATACTGATATCGTTCATATCATTTATAATCCCGATAGAAAACAAGAAACCTACCGTTAATTCCTTTAAATCTTTATTCAGACAGATTATATTCACCAACGGTTTCGAATTGATAAAAAAATCAATCGGGCTTTCTAGTAAAACGGTGTCCAGTTCTTCCTTTCTTTCTTCTTTGAAAATTCTCGTAATTTTAACTTTTTTTTGAAACATGATACTGACCTTTTCTTAATTGAGGTAGATAATCAAGACTTCTTAAATAAATATTGATCTCATAACCAATAAAATCAACTTTTATTCATTATAATCAAATTAACAAAGAAATAAAACTGAAAAATAAAAAAAAAGTGTGTAATAGATTTAGTCCCATAAACTTTCGATTTTTCGTACTTCCTTATCACTGGTTCTATGAGTTTTCCGTCTTTTAAGTATAATTGCTATTACTACAATTGCTATAACAGAACCAATAATTGTAAGTCCTATTGGGCTTAATAGGAACGCAATAAGCTCTGACCAGAGGTCAAAAACCTCTGTTACTTCTTTATTTAACGCAATACTATCAGATGAGATTCTTCCAAGGCTATCGTTGGCATAGAATACAATCGTAACTGGCCCATTTGAAAGAGAATCCCACGCTGTTTGGTTAATAGTTATAACATTGGTTCCGTTGTTGGCTGTAAATACGAATGTATAATTAGTTCCTACAATTGAATACCAAGTAGTATCGAGTGTCGCATCGTTAATAGTTAATGTGATCTGTGGAGCGCTACTACCATATGTTGCATCAGGTAGAGGAAGTTCAATAGTAATTAATGGTGCGTTCCTAATTACCGTAATATTATCAGATGAGATTCTTCCAAGGCTATCGTTGGCATAGAATTCAATCGTAACTGGCCCATTTAAAAGAGAATTCCACGCTGCTTGGTTAATGGTTATAACATTGGTTCCGATGGTGGCTGTAAATTCGAATGTATAACTAGTTGCTACAATTGAATACCAAGTAGTATCGAGTGTCGCATCGTTAATAGTTAATGTGATCTGTGGAGAGTTGCTGCTATATGTTGCATTAGGTAGAGGATGTACAATACTAACTATAGGTGCAGAAATATCTTTAATAAGATTTATCGTGTAGAAATTATTTAGGTTTCCTGCTGTATCATTAGCATATAACTCAATTGTGAACGGACCTTCTGGTAAAGCATTCCAGATCAATAGGTTCAATAACTGGTCAGAATTATTAGCTAATGCCATAATATTTGAGTCTACGCTGTACCAAATCGAATCTACGTTTGTATCGTTTACAGTAATATTAATAATAGGTCGAGTTCCTATCACGCTACCATCTAATGGCAGATTAACTGTTATCGTCGGAATTATTTTGTCTACTCTTACAACAACTGAATCAAATGCTTCGTTACCAACTAAATCATTTGCATAGAAATAGATCGTCACTGTTCCATTGGCAACAGAACCCCAAGCTGATGGATTAAAGGTTCCATTAGCCATAAATGTATAGTTAGTCAATCCCATATCAAGAGAATACCACATTGCGTCTAAAATAGGGTCATCAATTTCAACTATAAAACTTGGTGAATTAATGCCCAGTAGCTGAAGCAATGACGGAGATATTATATTAACCGTCGGAGCAACCGTATCTTTATTGATGAGAACGAGTTCAGAAGCAAAATTACCTACCGAGTCGTTTGCGTAGAAAATTAATGTCACAGCACCGTCAATGTGCGCAGTCCAATTATTCTGATCGATAGTTCCATTAACAGTAAAGGTAATATTCGTTACACCTCCATCAATTGTATACCACATCGTGTCAAGATCGCCATCGGTTATCTCAACAATAAAATTTGGAGCCGATATTCCGAAATAAGAATCTGAGGTTGGTGATACTACGTTAATATTTGGTGCTTCAGCGTTTTTATTAAAATTTCTTGAAGCAAAATTCATGTGACCAAAGCTGTCATTTGCATAAAAAGTTATGATCACTGGGCCATTAGCGAGGGCTGTCCATTCAACTTGATCTATAGTTCCATTTGTTAGGAATGTAATATTCGTTACACCTCCATCGATCGTATACCACATTGTATCAAGGATATCATCGTCAATCTCTACGATAAAATTTGGTGCTGCTGCACCAAATGTTTGACCAAGGAGCGGAGAAACAATATTGAGCGTTGGAGCAGTAGTATCTTTATTCACATTTACTGTATCAGAGTTAACATTACCTGCAGAATCGTTAGCATAAAATATTATCGTTACAGAACCGTCAGCAAGAAGTGTCCAGTTGTTCTGATCGATAGATCCATTTAATGTAAACATAATGTTCGCTCCTCCATCGATCGTATACCACATCTTATCAAGATTGTCGTCAGTTATCTCAACAGTAAAACTAGGTGCTGTAGCGTCAAAATATTGTCCCCCCGTTGGCGAAGTAATAAAAACGGTTGGATCGGTTGCATCTTTATTCACGATTACTGTATTAGAATTAACATTTCCAGCAGAATCGTTCGCATAGAAAACCATTGTTATAATTCCGTCAACGAGAGCTGTCCAGTTGTTCTGATCGATAGTTCCGTTTGCTAGGAAGGTAATATTCGTTACGCCTCCATCGATCGTATACCACATCGTATCTATAGGACTACCAGTATCGCTTATTTCTACAATGTAAGCTGGTGCTGTCGCGTCAAAATACTCTCCACCAGTTGGTGAAGTAATAGACACTGTTGGATCCCCTGTATCTTTATTTACAATCTTACTATCTGATCCTATATTACCAATAGAATCGTTCGCATAGAACGCGATCGTAACAGGGCCATCCCCGAGAGCAGTCCATTCAACTTGATTTATAGTTCCATTTGTTAGGAAGGTAATATTCGTTACGCCTCCATCGATCGTATACCACATCGTATCTATAGGACTACCAGTATCGCTTATTTCTACAATGTAAGCTGGTGCTGTCGCGTCAAAATACTCTCCACCAGTTGGCGACGAGATGGTGACTATTGGATTGCCAGTGTCTTTATTTACAATCTTACTATCTGATCCTATATTACCCGCAGAATCGTTCGCATAGAACGCGATCGTAACAGGGCCATCCCCGAGAGCAGTCCAGTTGTTTTGATCGATAGTTCCGTTTGTTAGGAATGTAATATTCGTGACACCTCCATTGATCGTATACCACATCGTATCAAGATTGACTTCTACAATCTCAACTGTAAAACTAGGTGCTGAAGCGTCGTAATATTCTCCTCCTGTCGGGGAAGTAATAGAAACTGTTGGATCGGTTGCATCTTTATTTATTATTACTGAATCCGAGTCTAGATTTCCGGCAGAATCGTTTGCATAGAACATAATTGTAACAGGACCATCTCCGAGAGCAGTCCAGTTGTTTTGATCGATAGTTCCATTTGTTATGAAGGTAATATTCGTTATACCTCCATCGATCGTATACCACATTGTATCTATAGAGCTATCAGTATCGCTTATTTCCACAATGTAAGCTGGTGCTGTTGCGTCAAAATAGTCTCCTCCCGTAGGCGAAGTAACGGTGACTACTGGAGCGCCAGTATCTTTGTTAATGCTTCTTGACGCGGAATCAATTTCAGAAATACTATTGTTAGCGTAAAAAGTTAAAGTTACTGGACCATCGGCAAGAGCTGTCCAATTGTTTTGATCGATAGTTCCATTCGTTAGGAAGGTAATATTCGTTGCACCTCCATCGATTGTATACCACATCGTATCTATAGGATTAACGGCATCGTCTATCTCAACTACAAAATCAGGTGGTGTAGAACTAAAATTATCGTTAGCAGTGGGTGAGACTATATTAATTGAAATTGCTGCTGATCTTGGTAATTCATCGTCAAAAATGTAGTTTCCTTGAGGAAAATAGTTTTTCGCAAGGTTCACGGAAACGAACAGTAAAGCAAGTAAGCCAAATAAGACTAGTATATGAACTTCTTTGTTCCTAATATTTAATTTTTTCATTAAATAAACACTGATTTTTATAAACGAATTTCTATTTAAGAAGAATTTAAGTAATTTAGCAATATTAATTTTGTCTTTTTAATTATCTAAACAACACGAAAATTTTGTCGTCTAAATACTATGTTAGCAAATATTGTTAAAATAATATTTTTAACAGAAATAGTCTAAAATAAAAACGGTTACTAAAGAAGATTAAGCAGCAACGTATAATCTGCCGTTAGTTTCTTTCTTAATGGTGTGATCTCCACTATACTCAATAAATTTTCCTTTAATCACTTCTCCGTTTGGAAGTTGAACCTCTTTGACTTCTCCGACTTTCTTATATGAAGGTAGAAGTCTAGAAACTTTTCCTTTGATTACAATGCTCCCCCACGCTTGGTCTGCTCCGGCACAGCGATCCACATTTCCTTCAACAACTATAGTACCGCCATGATTATGAATTCCCAAAAAAGAATCTGCGCTACCACAATATAATGTTGGCCATTTGTTTGCGGGTTTTGAACTCTTTGCCCAAAGCATGGCCTCCACTCCTACTTTTCCCTTAACTTTGATAATACCGTTTTTCATACCTTGCCAAAATCCTCTATAAGCGGATCCAACGTAATGTCCAGCGTCTCCATTAATTTCGAGTTCACCTCCTTGAAGCATAGCACCAGCCCAATCGTCAGCATTTCCGTGAACTACTATTTTTCCACCAGACATATTGTTTCCGATGTGCATACCCACATCGCTATTTATCTCTATTTCTCCACCCGTCATTTTTTCACCAATTCGTTTAACGTTAGATAAATCACCATCCATGATGATCTTAGTATTAGCAACCTCAGTTGATTTTCCAGATATATCAAAAAAGTCTCCTATTTTTACCTTTTTTGTTGCATAGTATAAGGGTAATTTTTTTATCTCAGCTGCAGTTTTCCCTGCAAAGTTATCTGGGGTAATACTATCTGCTTCTAAAGGAAATTCAAGTTTTTTCTTTATTTTTAATTTAATCTCATCCACCATTTATTCACCCAACTTCTCTTTCACTTTTTCAATTAATCTTTCTAAAATCTCTTTATCAGATAAACTCTCTCCTGGTGCTTCTTTTACTTTCCTCAACCTTAAAGGAACTTTGTCCATTCGGTACGCAGTTCCTTCACATTCGATTCCAGCGATAGCTGCGGGTAATACAACGTCAGCAAATGCTGAAGTTGGTGTTTTATGTGGTTCGATTGCAATTAGAGGATGTTTAAATAAGTTTTTTACTGAAGCTGCGGGAAAATTACTTCCAGGATCAGATGCAACAATTAAAGAAGCATCCACTTCGTCCCGCATTAGAAGATCAACGGAAGAAAATTCTCCTGGATTATAGCGAGGATAGCCTCGTGAAAAGTCGATCGAATAGGCGTAGCCCGTATTCCACGCAAACACTTGATTTGCTCCTGCAACGTTATAGTGTCCCCGCATTGGAATTAAAAGGAATTTAGTATAATCGTTTAATTCAGTAACTAAGCGTATGGCGGTATCTACATTACGATGATGCGCTAAACTCTGGGTTAAGCCCATGCCAAAGAAAACTACTCCGAAATTACTTGATTTTAAAATCTCTACTAATTCCTTAATATCTTCTATAGGGACGCCAGAAATCTCTTTTACATCTAAATCAGATCCTCTTAACACTGCTCTTATTGCTTGAACTAGTTCGTAATCTTCACTAGGGTTTATTTTAATATATTTATCAGCAATTTGTGCTGTGTGAGTATATCGTGGGTCAACAACCACAATATATCTATCGTTTCTTCCATCAGTTCTAAAATAACCTCTAATGAAATCGCTATATCGACTTAAGTGCCTTGGATGAGCATGAACTGGATTTGATCCCCAAAAAATAATTGTATCTGCTCTATTTTTAATTTCCCCCAAAGTAGCTAGGGAAGCTCCGACATCTTGAATTGCTAGCAAACTTGGACCGTGACAAACTGAAGCCGTATTATCCAATATCGCGTTTAACATCTCTGCTAACTCAACGCCTCTACTTTGAGCATCGCATTCGGTGCTGGAAAATCCATAAAGCAGCGGTCTTTGAGCCTTTACCAGAATATCAGCGGCTTTATCAATTGCTTCGTCCCACGAGACTTCTACATGTTCTCCATTTTTTCTAATTAAAGGTTTTGTATATCGATGATCGCTTGGATTAGATGAAAAATATTTTTTAGTGCCAATTTGGCAACCATTTCTTACTTCTACCACCTGATCGGTTTTTAGATCAACGTCTACCTCGAGATCATCGCAGAGAGTACCACAAAATGGACAACAAACATCTACAATCGTTTTTACTTTTTCAACCATTTTTTTCTCCTCTAAGCTTCTTTTAATTTTCCTATTAACTCAAGGGCACCCAATACTTTTCCATTTTTTACAACTTCCACTTTTGCTTTAATCCCTTTATAAGTGGGAGTACCACATCCTTGAGAACTAGGATTTACAAGTTGATTTGCCCAAGGGCCCATCGGAATAAAAATAATACCGGGATGAGGTCCTTCTTCTGTTATTGTAGAATATACTGTAACTTCTCCATAATCTGTTATAACTTTAACTGGAGTCCCAACAATACAATCGAGTTTTTTAAAGTCATCAGCATCAAATGTGCAAATACCTGCAGCTCGAACATTCTCTCTTGATGCTTTTCCGCCTTCAAGAGCTACTCCTTGACTTATAGTGCGTCCAGTTAAAAGAATTAAGGTATCTAAACTCATTTTTCGGCTTCCTCCTTTGTACTCCATCTTAAAGTTTTCAATCTTTCTATTAAAGGCGGCCAATAGCGTTCTTCAAATTCTCCCGAAGTATGAATATCGGTTATTTCAAGAACCAACGCTCCTGTTGGGCAAGCGTTATCACAGGCTCCACAAGCTACGCACGCGTCCTCGTCTACAACCTCCACATTCTTCGACATTTCCCAGCCATGCTCGGCTCTTTTAGCAATTTCAATCGAACCTGATGGACAAACTTCAGCGCAGGAACCACATCCTTTAGCGCATTCCTCGTCAATGATTTTCACTTTGGCTTTAGCCCATTGTTTTGCGATTCTATCGTTCAATAATTTTTTAGTTTCAAACTCTAGGGTTGGCATTACTTTTTGAGCTACAAGTGGGATATCGGCTAAATTAATAATTTCGCCATCCTTTTTCATGGTTAAAGCTCCAAAAGGACAGCAATAAACGCAAGTTCCACAGAAGACACAAAGCTTAGGATCGTAAAGTTCTGGTATTATATCTTCTGTTGTGGGGAAACGGCGCGACATACCTACTGGTCCACGAGAAATTGCATCCTTGGGACAAACACGAGCGCAAGTTCCGCATCCAACACATTTCTCTCGATTTAAGATAAGCTCTAAATTTTCAGTAAGGAACTGAACTTTAATATGTTCCATTTCTTTTGTAATTGTTCTAGAAATTTTAGGAAACGACATTTTTAATCTTTCTCCACATTTTCAATTCTGATTGCAACTTGAGGACACATTTTAACACATACACCGCAACCGTCGCAATTAACCTCTCTCTCCTCGATATAAATAGGTACCGCTATTCCGTTTTTAACTAGTATAACAGCGTTACTTTCGTTTAAATAGCTCATTTTTCTTAATTCATTGAAATTTATAGGGCAACTCACGACACACGCGTTGCATCCAGTGCATGTGTTTTTATTTATTTTTAATTCGTAGATTTGCATGGTTTTATTATCCCTATTTAATAGAGTTAATTCCTAATTCTTTTAATTCATTAGCAGATTCGGTAAATGCTAATCGTAATTATAAATTTTACGTTAAATTAGTATTTTGTATTAGTATTATTATAACAATTATGATATAAACTTACTTCTTAGAAGGAATTGTGTTTTAAAAAATTTAGTATAAGATTTTAAAAGCTCGTGAAACAAATGATAATAGATTTCTAAAACTTCAAAGCGACAAAGCATAATTTTAAATATACATTAGTGGAATTAATTACTATGTCCTTTACAAAGAAGTTCGAATTTAAGAGCGAATTAAATCCAATTTGTCCATATTGTGAAGAAGAAATCGATATTGAAGATTTATTAGAAGGGGGATCTGGTATGCATCAAAAAGTAAGTACAATTAAAGTTACATTAGCACCAGTGGCTTTTATGACAACTGTCTTCTTTTGTCCACATTGTCGAAAAATTCTAGGAGTTAGTAAAGCTCGATAATTTTAAAAAAAAATAATATTTACTTTTTTAACATATTTTCAAGATATTCATCAGTATACTTAGAATTTGATTTAGATTTACTAGACTTGAGATTCTTACGATAGTAAATATATCCTATTACCAATCCAAGAACCAATCCAATAGGGATTGCTATGAGTAGAAATGTTACTAGTAATGATAAAAAGTAAACAAAACTGAATCCTATAACCACGATAAAAAAAACCCATTCAAAGACAGCAATTGAAACCGCTGAAAGGATAGCACCGAAAAAACCTACATATAAACCCGTTTTTAACGTAGATTGATGTTCTTTTCTATTTTTAAGAGCAAAAAGTAAAGCTACTATCCCTCCAAAGATCAGATCGATATCGCCAGCATAAAAAAAACTAAAAGGATTTACAACATAAGATAGAAATGCAATAATGTCGAATATTATTATTCCGGAGAGTACATTATTTTCTTTTGCTTTATCGTAAAGATTGGCTATAAATGGAATGATACTCACAGTTTTCTATATGTTTGTTTAATAGTTATGCTTCATATAATATATTTTGCGTTGTATCTTTATTAAATATGTAAATTTTCTCCTTCGGAAAAGAAACAAAAGATTTCTCACCCATTTTTACTGGATAATAGCCTGTTGGTGCCGCTAAAGCAACGATGTTTTCTGAAAGTTCAAACCTTACCAAAGTTTCTGGTCCAAGATATTCTACAACACTCAAATCTACTTCAAATGATTTTTCATGAGGTTCTGGTGTGATTTTAATATGTTCTGGTCGAATACCTAGTACTAGCTGAGTTGAGGGGGAATTTTTAATTTTTTCAGCAAGTTGATTTGTTAGCTCAAAAGTAAAATCTGCAAATTCAACCGTATCTCCGGTCCTCTCATTAAGTCTCACATCAATGAAATTCATTGTAGGTGATCCGATGAATCCTGCAACAAAAAGGTTATTAGGTGTGTTATATACTTCTGTAGGCGTTCCTATTTGCTGAAATTTACCATCATTTAAAATCGCTATTCGATCAGCCATGGACATAGCTTCTACTTGATCATGAGTAACATAGACTTGGGTGATTTTAAGTTGCTTCTGTAATTTAATTATTTCACCACGCATTTGGATTCTCAATTTTGCATCTAAATTGCTTAATGGCTCATCAAAGAGAAACACCGTTGGATTACGAACAATAGATCTACCCAGAGCTACTCGTTGGCGTTGACCCCCACTAAGCTCACCAGGTTTTCGATCCAGTAATTCTCCTATGCCTAATAATTCAGCGGCACTTTTAACTCTTCGAGTGATCTCTTCTTTATCCATTTTATCTATTTTTAAAGCGAATCCCATATTTTCTCTAACATTCATGTGAGGATATAAAGCATAACTTTGAAAAACCATGGCAACCCTCCTCTCTTTTGGAGGTACATGAGTAACCTCCACATCATCGAAAAATACGCGACCATCTGTCACATATTCTAACCCTGCAATTACATTTAAACAGGTAGATTTCCCACAACCCGAAGGTCCAACAAGTACCATGAATTCCTTATCCTTAATTTCGAGATCAATGTCTTTTAAAACATGAACATCAGGAGCAAATTTTTTATTTACTTTTTCTAATTTAATAACGACCATCTAATTTTCACCTTTATTTTTTTAACCTTTCACGGCACCTCTCGTTAAACCACTTACAATTTTCTTCTGAAATATTAAAACGACTATTACCAACGGTATTGTTGCTATAGTTGTTGCTGCTAATAAAGCGATGTCAGTATCCCATGTTGCTGTTAAACTCTGAAGGTTCCTTGTATATCTTAAAATAGCACGTGGTACCGTGTGATTTAAAGGATCTGTTAAAAATATTTGAGCGAATAGCAATTCATTCCAAGAAGCAATAAATACTAAGATCGCACTTGTAAAAATACCAGGTATAGTTAATGGAAAGATAATTTTTCTAAAAATTTGAAAGTTCGAAGCACCATCAACTTTTGCAGCTTTCCACAAATCTTCAGGAATTTCCCTAAAAAACGCGACTAGAATGAATATAGCCAATGGCAGGTTGATTGCAGCATAAGGTAAAACCAATCCTAATAAATTATCCCGTAAGTCAAAGAATGGGAATATAGTCGCTATACTAATAATCTGAATATAGAAAGGTATTATTATAATAAGAGGTGGTAAGCTGTTCATTGAGAATATAAAACTATTTAGACCTTTTTTAAATTTAAAGTCAAATTTTGCTATAGCGTAAGCAATAAATGAACCAACAATAATTACTGTTACAACTGTTGTTCCTGACAATATTAATCCATTTAAAAGCGCTCTCTCAAATGCGACACCAGTCACTTCGGCACTTTGAAATATTACTTCGTACGCTCCAAATGAAAGGTATTTTGGAAATAATTCAAACTCTGTTTGTACAATGTAAGGGTCTCTAAAAGATCTTAATACTATCCAAATAAAAGGACCCGCGCAGAAGAGACACATAAACACTGCTAAAAAGATAAAAAATCCTTTTTTAATATGTCTCTTCCGTATATACCATTTAACTGTGGACTCGGATATTGGTTCAATTTTCGTCTCAAAATTGGCGTCATTAATTATATTTTCCTTTTTCAACTCACCAGTCAAAGGATTAACTTCTGATTTTAACACATCATTAGCTTCTACGTTGGGTAAAAAAGAAGTATTCTTTGATGATTTGCTTCTCTTCTTTTTCCTTGTCAATATCGTTATACCTAATGCAAATACTGCTATAAAACCTAATAATAAAACTGAAACTGCTGAAGCCTTTCCATAATCACCGCTTAACCACAAAAGAACTGAATGGGAAGTCATGGAATTAACGCTGTCATCATTAAACACTACTATAGCGTCATACACTCTAAGAGCTTGCATCATTCGAAAAATTAACGCAATTCCTACTCCTGGTTTAATTAAAGGCCATGTTATATACCTAAATTTTTGCCAACCAGATGCTCCAGCTATATCGCCTGCTTTATATAAATCCTTCGGTACAATTTGTAAAGATGCTAAAATTAATAATGTGATAAAAGGCGTCGTTTTCCAAACATCAATGAAAATTGATGTGAACATCGTCATTGTAACTTCCAGATCTACTAAAGATGTTGGATCTCCCCGTGTCGCAAAAGATACAAAAGACAATAAAGCTAACAGTAGAATTATCGATACGATAATAAGTATTTTCTTAATAGATGCCTTTATACTTCTTCTTACTATAGCGAGAGCTCCAATTATTACCAGGACGATTATTAAAACGATAATTATTATTATTAATATATTCCCAAGACTAAATATTTCTGCATCAGGTCCAAAGAAATCAATTGGACGACCTCCAAAGAAAACAATAAGGCTATTAATTAATCCGTTTTCATCAGCAGTATTAAAAATTTCAAACCTATATATTGTAGCAGATGCTACAGTAGGAATTGCCCACGGTATTAAAATTGTAGCTCTCGCGATGCCTCTACCTTTAAATTTTTTGTTTAGAATTAGAGCAAATATTAAACCTAAGAAAAACTCTATTGAAAGGGAAAAAATCGAAAAAAACAATGTTTGATATGTGTATTGCCAAAAGTAGCGTGTATGGAATTCTCCTTGTATTAAAAGTTTAAAATAATTATCTAATGTTAGATATTTTCCAAATAATCCCGTAGATGGGCTAGCATCAGTAAAACTGATGAAAATCCCTGTAATAATAGGAAACAATATGGCTAAAGCAAAAATTATTATTCCTGGGATTAATAATGATACAACAAATCTTGTATCTTTAGGAGGTTTTTCGAATTCTTTCACTAATTCATATTTTTCAACTGAAACAGTTTCCATGTTTAAAAATCTCCTTTTTTTTAAAATATATTTTATAATTAAAAAAAAAAATTAAAATTTAGATGTATTAAATTATTCTCTTACCTATGTCTTCTTCTTAATACTACAATTAATCCAATAGAAAAGGCAGTCGTCATAACTAGTATCGCAATGCTATATCCTGGAATTTCAAGTCCAGGAAGAACAGGTGCTTCTCCAATTATTTCTTTTATATCGCGATCCATTTCCAATAATGCATCGTCAACACTCTTTTGACAACTTAATAAATCACTGAAGTAATCAGCTATCACATTTGAAATGAGAGGATAATCTTCATGTACAGGTCGTGATAAAGTTAAGGGTAACTGATCCGTGAAATTCATAATCCATTCCTGTCCCGTAGGGGGGCTAGCATAAACTGATGTAAGAGCAGGGAAATTTGAAACTTCTGTAAGTTCTGCTTCTTGAGCTAATTGATCTCCAAGGAATTTAGTAAGATTAACGGCAGCTTCTCTTGCAGTACCTGTTGTTGCAGCTGGAACTGCTAAAATTGCGCCTCCTACCGCTGAAGTTCTGTAACCTGTTGCACCAGCAAAATGAGGTAATGGTGCTAGACCAAAGTCCATGTTATTGTCTTCCGATAATCCGTATGCAAACGGCCATTGTCTCATAAATATCGATTCATTTGCTAACCATTTACCCACTGATGATCCTTCGTCATGAACAAGGCCATAGCGTGGGATAATGTATTGATTACCTTGAACCCCAGTATATTGAGGAGGTACTAACGCTTTAAAGAAGGTCATTGCGTCTTTTACATCTTGAGTATTTACATTTACATCACCAGCACTAGTGACTGCGTCAAGAACACCGTTGCTTCCAATAATCTCAAAGAAGTTGACTACACCACCTTCATAAGCGTCGAGTTGTCCAATGTATCCTACTAAATCAGCATCAGCTGCAGTCAATAAGCCACTTTGGTTGTTAAGAATATAATTAGCTGTTGCATTTAACTCCTCCCACGTATCAAAATCGGCTTCTGTCCAACCTGGCATATGTAGATTTAATAAATCAGTTCTATAGAACAAGATACCTAAGTTATTAAAATACGGATACGCGTATAAGTGACCGTTCCAGGTTCCAGCGTCAACTAATCCCGCTACATAATCGTCCATTTCATTGGGATCTAAATATGAGTCAAGATTAATAATCCAACCATTACTAGCAAATAATGCAGTCCAAACTACATCTAAACCAATTACTGCCGCTGTAGCAGTTCCACCCCCCATTAAGGTCTGTAGAAAAGCTAACTGGTCATTGGCAGTAGTTCCTGTAGATGTAACAGTTACATCTGTTACGCCACTACCGAGAGGTGACGCAAGAAAATCGGCTTTGACAAATTCGACACCAGCCATTTGTTGATCAGTAACATAAATAGTCAACATGGGTACTTGAGAACTAACTGGTTTTGCTTGTACCTTTATTGGAAAGAGAAAAAATGTTGATGTCATTAAAAATACGAGACTTGCAAGCACAATAAGTGCTTTTTTGTTGTATTTTGTCATGTATATTTTCACTTTTTTGGATTTTTTTTTTATTACTTTTTTTTTATAATTTTGTCGATACTTAAAAATTAGTAAGACAGAGAAAAAATACGATAAATAATCTTTTAAATCTTATCCTATCTTTTCATAAATCAAAAATAAAAAATGCTTAAGGTAAGCCTGTACTAAGTATAATCTTAACTCATAGAAATTAGACAATAGAGTCCATAACTAAACTTTTTATTCATGACAATAATAAATATTACTTAAAAGTTAAAATAGTGAAATTTATGAAAAAGAATTCTGAATCAATATTAGAAGCATATGCTCTACTTTTAGGCGCAAAAACTATTAATGAATTAAAGGAAAAGGCTCACAAATTCAAAGGTAAAACTGTTTTACATGTAAATGCTACAAAATATGGTGGTGGTGTTGCAGAAATTCTACAAAATATGATTCCCTTAATGAACGAACTAGGAATTGAGGGTAGCTGGGAGGTATTTACCGCACCAGAAAGTTTTTTCGACATTTCCAAAAAAATGCATAATGCATTGCAAGGAAATATGGAAATATTTTTTAGTGACAAAGAAGTAAACGACTATATCGAACAAGCTAAATCTACCTACGATCAAATTCGTCCCGATTCTGATTTTAATATCATTCATGATCCTCAACCTTGTCCGCTTATTAATTTCGCAGAAGATAAAAAAGGGAAATGGATTTGGCGTTGTCACATCGACACTGCAAACCCAAATCCTCAAGCTTGGGGTATGATATCAGATTATTTGTCTTTATATGATGCTTTGGTCTTTACTAAAATGGAATATGCCAGAAAAAAAAGCCACAATCTCATATACCAAATTCCACCATCGATTGATCCTTTCTCTGTTAAAAATAAAGACATTCCAGAGGTTCAGGCTCAAAAAATCGTAGAAAAGTTTGTACCTTTAGACCTTCCGTTAGTTACGCAAGTTTCTCGATTTGATCCTTGGAAAGATCCTCTAGGAGTTATTGACGCATACAGAATCGTTAAAGAAAAGCATCCTATTCGCCTAGTTTTAATAGGAAGCTTAGCTCACGACGATCCAGAAGGTGTAGAATGGCTGGAAAAAGTAAAGGATTATGCTAAAAACGATCCCGATATTATCATACTAAGCAATTTGGATGGCGTAGGTGATATTGAAGTTAATGCATTCCAACGATTATCTCAGGTGATTCTTCAAAAATCGATTAAAGAAGGTTTTGGTCTTACAGTAACTGAAGGGATGTGGAAAAAAATCCCGGTTATCGGGGGAAATGTCGGGGGAATTAAACTTCAAATTGATGATGGAGAAAATGGGTTCTTAGTTGACACCATTGAAGAGACTGCTGAAAAAATAACTTATATTCTAAAAAATCCAGACAAAGCAAGAGAAATAGGGGAAGCTGGCCATCTCAAAATAAAAAATGAATTCCTATTAATTAAGCATGTGGAAAGATATCTAGATTTATTTGACATGCTTACAAAGTGAATCTTAAACCTTAACTTATCTTTATTTAATGCAGAGTTGAGTGAATATAAGCAATAGATTTATATACTATTAGAAAACTGTTTTTTAATTAATTATCGATAAATTATCATTTCTTAAATTAAAAGAGGTTATATCTATCATGTCAAAAGATGTTTTCACATTTTTAATTGGAGGGAAAGCTGGGGAAGGTGTAAAAAAGGCCGGTTCAGTGGCTGCTCATATCTTTTCTAGTTTGAACCGTCATGTTTTTCAAATGGATGATTATATGAGCCTAATTCGAGGAGGACATAACTTTTCTGTAGTGAGCACTTCAACAAGATGGCTTACAAGTCATTATATGAAATCTAACCTAGTTGTCAACTTTGATAAGAGGAGCTGTGAGACTCATTTGAATGATCTCGCAGATAATGGTATAATGGTATATAATTCGGATGAATTAGGTAATATTAATGGAATTGGTATTCCTTTAAGTTCTGAGGCAGATAAATATCCAATGAAAAAACTTATGTATGGTGTGGGGGCAGTAGCTGTTTTATCAAGCACTATTGGTTTTAGTAAAGAGCAAATGAATCAGATAATTAGTGAGCAATACCCCCGAGGCATTGAGGATAATATTAGGTTTGCTGGTAGTATCTATGATATGGTAAAAGAAGACTGTGAAAGCAAATTCCCATTAGAACGGGGTGATAAAGAGAGAAAGATTATAACAGGAAATGAATCTATTAGCCTTGGAGCGATTGCTGGAGGATTAAATATATATTATGGTTATCCAATGACTCCTGCTTCTACAATTCTGCATTTTATCGCAAGACAAGCAGAAAATTTTGGACTGGCAGTAGTTCACGCCGAGAGTGAAATTGCAGTTATAAATTTGGCTGTAGGATCTACCTTTACAGGAGCAAAAACGATGGTTGGTACAAGTGGAGGAGGTTTTGCTCTTATGGTAGAAGGTTATTCCTTAGCAGGAATTACTGAGGCTCCAGTTCTAATAGTATTGTCTCAAAGGCCTGGACCTGCGACTGGCGTACCAACTTATACTGAGCAAGCTGACCTTTCATTTGCCCTCACTGCTGGACATGGGGACTTTTTAAGAATTGTAGCGTCTCCCGCAACGGTCGAGGACGCGTTTTATTTAACTGCTGAAATGTTAGATCTCGTTTGGAAATTTCAAACACCAGGTATATTACTAACTGAAAAGCATCTATCAGAGAGTGCAATGACAGTCGAGATTGACCCAGCAAAAGCAAAATGGGCTGCCGCTAGTCTTCACAATAATGGTAAATATAGTAGGTATCTCGATACAGACAACGGTATCTCACCAATGCTCTTTCCACCTTCTAATGAGGTTATAAAATGGAATAGTTATGAGCATGACGAGTATGGAATTACTACTGAGGATGCCAAACTAATTGCTAAAATGCACGAAAAAAGAAATCGAAAAGTGAGTGCGCTATTAAATTATCTGAAAGATAAAGAGACTGTAAACATTATCCGCGGGGAGCATCCAACTAATATTTTTTGTTTTGGCTCAACCTATATGAGCGTTTTAGAAGCTCTTAGGTATGGTAAACTAAATCCAACTACAATTCAACCTATATACTTAAGTCCATTACCAACTTGGGAGTTAGAAGAATTCAAAGATCAAGACAACATAGTAGTTGAGCAAAATATCTCTGGACAATTTACTCAGCTTTTAGTAGAAAAGACGGGTATAAAAGTGAGAACAACAATAAAGCGTTATGATGGTCGTCCATTTGATCCGATTGAATTATCAACACAAATTCGAGAGGTGCTGAAATAGAATGGGTTTTGAAACCAACGCTGAAATTACATGGTGTCCTGGATGTGGAAATTATGGTATTCGTACTGCGTTCCAAAATGCAGTTCTTGAATTAGAGAGGAAGGGTGTAAAGAGGGAAGAAATTGTAATTTCTTCAGGAATAGGTTGCCATGCAAAAATATTTGATTATGTAAATTTGAGTGGGATTTATGGATTGCATGGTAGAAACAGTTCAAACGCAGAAGGAATAAAGATCGCTAATCCAGAACTAAGAATTATCACATTTTCTGGCGATGGAAACGGTTTGGGGGAGGGTTTAGCTCATACGCTTTATGCCGCTAAAAGAAATCAAGATATTACACTAGTTTTGCATAATAATAGTGTTTATGCATTAACTACTGGACAATTCTCAAGTTTAACAGAACCAGGATGGAAAGGACCATCAACTCCAAAGGGAAGTTTTGAGATTCCCCTCAATCCTATTTCATTACTTATTGAGGTTGGTGCAACATTTGTGGCAAGATGCTATGCAGGAGATATCAAACATCTGACTGAAACTTTAGTTACAGCTATAGAGCATAAGGGATTCTCCTTTATCGAAGTTCTGCAACCCGCAATGCCCTACCACAAGTGGGAAGAATACAAAGATAAAATTGAATACTTAGATAAAAAACCCAGATCAAAAGAAGAAGCATTACAGATCGCAAGGAAAGCACATCGATTCACTATAGGGATTTTTCATCAAGAAGCAAGGGGGGTATACCATAAAAGTCTTTATGGCGATTTAAATCCCATAAATGATAATCTTTCAAGAGAAAAAAGATTAGAAAAAATTAAGGAGTTACTAAAACCTTAAATCATCAAAGAAAATAGGAAAATGGAATTAACTTTTAGCTGGTATGGATAGAACGATCATGAACTTGATTGTTTGTTTTTTTAATGTTAAATCCTATTTTTTTTATATCATATTTCTTGATTTTATAATTACTTGTTTTGCTTAATCCAGAATATTTAGGCAAATTATCTTTTAACATTTTTATTCAAATAAGGTGATATTATGATTTATTAATGAATTGTATTTAAATGGTTAATTTTTATTTTAATTGAATATAAATTCTTAATTACAAAATTATGAAAGGTTCTAATGAGTATCAGAATTGAAAGTAAGGACCAATTTGTCGAACTATGGACTAATATTTACAATACTAATGGCAAGCCTGATTGGTCACATATCCTCCCATATTATGACGATAATATCTATTTTCGCGATACGATTCAAGAAATCCAGGGCATGAAAGAATTTAAACCAATGACCGAACGATTAACTGAGCGATCTAAAGATTTGAAAATGAAAATTGTCCACATTCTGTTTGAAGGAAATATTATTTTTTTTGAATGGGAAATGTCATTAAGTTTTAAGAGGTATCCTAATTCGACATTATTCGGAGCAAGCAGATTAACTTTAAATGAAGATGGTAAAATCATTGAACAAAGGGATTATTACGATCTTTGGGGTGATATAATCGATAACATTCCCTTCCTTGCAGATAGATATAGGAAATTTATAAAGAAAAGATTCGGATGATTCGCGTGAATAAGTACTGGAAAGAATATAAGTTATCCCAAATGTGGGCTATGCGGAGGAATAAAAAGGCGGAGATAAAAGAATGTGATGAAGACTTTAAAGAAAAATTAGTAGTTATCACGGGGGCAACATCTGGAATTGGTTATTATACTGCAAGAAAATATGCTTTGCATGGTGCTAATCTTATACTGATAAATCGAAATGAAGAAAAATCATTTACGATTTGCGAAGAAATTCGTCAAGATTTTGGTATAGAATGTGAATATAAAATTGCAGATTTTACCCGCATCTCTGATGTACAGAAAGTAGGATACGAACTTTTAGATTCTGATATAAAAATAGATATACTTATCCATAATGCAGGCGTTTATTCTACTAAAAAGATATTTACTGAAGACAATATCGAACTTGTTTTTCAAGTAGATTATCTCGGGTCATTTATTCTAAATTATATATTAAAGGATAAACTAAAAACCCAAGGTAATACAAGGATTATACTTGTAAATTCTGAAGGTCACCGTTTTGCTATTCTTGGATTGAGTTTAGATGATCTTGATTGGGAGGATCATCATTATTCAGGCTTGCGTAGTTATGGGAAAGCAAAAACAGCTCAACTTCTTTCAATGATTTCATTTGACGATTATTTCAAAGATAGCGAAGTATCAATAAATGCAATGCATCCTGGAAGTGTGAAAACAAACATGGGAGAAAATAACGGAAAAATTTATCGATTTTTTAAACATCATTTTGTTGATCGAGCTGCAAAATCACCTGAGATATCCGCTCAAGCTTTATATTATCTCGGCGTGTCAAATGAAATTAATGGAGTGAGCGGTAAGTTTTTCCGTCTTACTTCAGAAGAAGAACCAGCACCTCCTGCATTGGATAGGGAGGTCGCAGATGAGCTCTGGAGTTTAAGCATCAAATTAGGTGGTCTTGAATGAATGATAAAGATAAAAAAATAGTTATAGTCGGGGCAGGTATGGCAGGTTTAACCGCTGCTGCCTATTTATCGAGGGCAAAGTATGATGTCCTTTTAATTGAAAAAAATAAAGAAATTGGAGGTCTAGTTAATACAATTGAACGAGATGGATTTTTCTTCGATACAGCTGCAAGATCGATAGAAAATTCTGGTATTATTAAACCTTTTTTAAATGATCTAGGAATTAAACTAGAGATTATTAACAGTCCTATCTCTGTTGGGATTGAAAGCGATGTTATTAATATCCATTCGGAAGATAGTTTGGTTGACTATAAGATCTTACTAGAAAAATTGTATCCTGAAAAGATAGAAGATATCCAAAGAATTTTCTCATTTATAGAAAAAATGATGAAAGATATGGCCGTTTTATATGGGATAGACAACCCCCTTTTAAAAGACCTCAAGAAAGATAGAAAATTTCTATTTAAAGAACTACTTCCATATTTGGGAAAATTCTTGTTAACGGTCCGGCGTATGAATCGCCTAGATGAACCCGTTGAAGAATTTTTAGAAAAAATGTCGTCATACAGACCTCTTACTGATATAATTGGCCAACATTTTTTTAAAAATACTCCTACATCTTTTGCTATGGGCTATTTTTACGTTTATCTTGATTATATTTACCCAATGGGTGGTACAGGTCAAATACCTAGAGCTATTGAACAAAAGATTATCGAATGGGGAGGGAAAATCCAAACTGAAACAGAAATCTCCAAAATTATTCCTTCAATGAATCAAGTAATCGATATCAATGGCAATTTATATCCCTATGATTATCTCATTTGGGGCGCGGATCTAAAGACATTATACAAGAGAGTTAATACCGACAATTTAGATGATAAAATTTCTCGCAAAATTAAAGATCAAAAAGAAAAATTTATTTCCCATCGTGGTGGAGATTCGGTATTTAGTTTGTTCATCGGAGTTGATGAACCAATAGAAAAATATAAATCTATTTCACACGGACACTTCTTTTACACTCCATCGAAAAGAGGTCTTGGAGAAATTAATCGTTCGGAACTAAAATCATTAATCGAAAATTTTGAAAATACCTCAAAAGAAGAAATTCTACAGTGGTTAGATAGGTTTTGCAAATTGAATACTTATGAAATTTCAATTCCTGCGCTTCGAGATTCCTCTCTAGCTCCAAAAGGAAAAACCGGCCTGATAATTAGCATGCTTTTTGAATTCGATTTATTTAAAAAGGTCCAAGAAGCTTCTTGGTATGATGAATTCAAAACAGAAGTTGAAAACCGTATTTT
>JAEOTS010000079.1 GCA_016839745.1 Promethearchaeota archaeon | reverse complement strand
AGTCGTTAACTTGACCCTTAATAATATGAGATGTCTTAGTGTTAATATCTTCAAACTGTTTCTTAAGATCTCCCATTTGGGTTCCCATAACTGAATCAGTATACCCTTCGAGATTCGTAATATCGTCGGTAATCCCTCGTATTTGATCCATCACTGCTAAAGTATCGTCGAATTCTTTCTTTTGAGAACGTATTTGCGTTAGCATATTATCCTTTAATTCTTTCATTAACTCTGTAGGAACAGGTTTTGGTTTAACTTCAACTTTTCCCGACTCGGATTCTAACTGAGCAAAAGTTTGTTTTAGTTGAGTAGGTATGCTAGATTTAATATCAGAAATATATTTATGAAATTTCTGTAGTTGACTAACTAATGCCGCATATGGAGGTAAAGCGCTGTAATGGGGTCGTGCTCCAACAATTTCTTTAAATAATCCCTTTTTAACAAATTTATCAGCAATTTCTTGGCACTTAGCTTTAGAATTTCCAGTTAAAATAGCCATTTCGCCGATACTTACGGCTTCACGACCGGTTATTCGAAAATATAATTCAATCTCTTCGTCAGTAAGATCTATTTCGCTTAAAACTTGCCTTGTAAGTTCTTCTGAATACGAAACATCTTCCTTTTCAAGTATTTCTTCTACTTCGAAATTTTCGACTTCTAAGTATTGATTAAAATGAACAATGAGTTTGTGCGCAGGCTCTCCATGAGTTAATTGCTTAGTAATCGGAAATTTATTAGCAGCCTGGTATTCTTTTTTAGTTACTTTGAAAGGAATTTCTTTTAAGCACAATTTGCATGTATAGGGAATTTCTATTTCTTCCTTTTCTTTAAATAAATACATTTATTTTTTCATCTCTTTCTATTTAATTGCAGATTTAAAAAGTGACCTTTTCTGGATAAGATATTTCCAATAAATTTAATGCTTTTTTAGCAATTTCATATGTGATTTTGCCTTCTTTACCTTCTTCTTCCTCTCTTTTAAAAGCTTCTCTAATTTTTGGCAATAAAAACTCCGGAAAAATTGTTAAAGGTTTAATATCTGTTAATAAACATATCCAGCTTCTTTTATTTTCGTCCTTTATCTCAGTTATAACATTTAATTTCTTTAAATTGTCAAGTAAAATCTCTGTAACGGCGAATTCCGAAAAGATTTTAGGAATTTTATCGAGTGGATAATGATTAGATCGCATGAGCACGAAAAAGTCATAAACATCGGGATTTAATAATATTGAAGCCAGTTTTTGCGTATTTTCAAGGGGTTCTTCGTACGGATCGTAATCTGTGAAGTAATCTACAGATTTTTGTTTAAACAAAGATAAAAGATCGTTATTCGTTTCTTTAAAATGCTTTAATAGATTTTCGTTAGGAACACGCGCAAAATTTATATCCTTAACCAAAAAAATATATTCACCTTGATTAGTTACGACTCCCGTTTTTTTATCTTTCTCGCCTTTAATCCAATCACGCCTTATTAAATTTAATTCTAAAAATGGCCTTAATAATATATCGATATTGACTGTAGGTTTCATTTGTTCAACGATACCTTTAATTTCACTTTTAGAAGCAGGGCGTTCTCTTAAAATTTCTAATATTTTTAACCGCTCATTACTGTTGTAGATTAGGGATACTTTCTGAAGTTTATCTAATTTACTCAGCCGTTCAACTTGAAAAATTGTATACTTTAATTCGTTCTTTAGCCGGACATTTACGTTAGAGATTAAATCCAATTGTCTAGTATTTGAAGCTTTAGTCAATTTTTCATAAATCGTATCTAACCTACTTGTCATGTCTTTAATTAAATCTTCAAACAATTCAATCTCATCGTCTAATTCAAACAAAGACATCGTAAGATACTGAGTTCCATCAGTTAACTGCTTGAAGTATGAGAAAATTTGATAGGGTGTCTCCTTAAGACGTCCTGTATAAAAATTGCTATATCCGTATTTCATACCAAAAATGCCAACTGTATGTTGATAAAAGGTTCCAAATATATCGTTTTCGATGATCAAACCGGCGAAATCGTTTTCATCGAACTTGTTGTTTGAAAATACCAGCTGAATAGGACTAAATTCGGGATCAATCTCACCAGTGGTTTCATTCTGATTCAGTTTAAACTGAAACGTTAATATTCCTTGAATCATATTGGTTTCTCTCGTAATTTTTATAACTTAAGTAATTAAATTAAAATATATATAATTAAGTCTTAAGTAATTCATTTAAATAAATTTAATCAATGATTTAAAAATGATATTGATTTTACTCTAATTTTAAAACTGCAAATTATTTATGCTAAAATTTTTTACTATAGATCACTAATAGGAATCTTGGGTTTAGGAATATGAAAAAAAATTTATCACGCAGAAATAAAGTTCTCTATATTATTATTATATTAAACATATCAATTGTAACATCATTCTTTTTCTTCAATCAAAGTAATAGTTTACTAAATGAGCCAAATCAAGCTCTCAGTATAAATTTAAGCCAAGAAAGCTTCACAGATGAATGGTTTAAGGAATCCCATGAAACGCAGTTGATTATTAACAGTAATTTTGATAATGATGTTGGTTGGATTAGCGAGTATAATGGTGATATAAGAGATGTTGATGCAGAAATCACTGATGGAGGAGGAGATTTTAAAGTTATCGGGGAGACTTACACAACCTCTTTGATTTCGGGCACAATTAATTCAACAACCTCACAAAACTGGTACAATTCGACTAATCCTGAAATTCCTGTTTATCCTACTCAGGGACATGGAAGAGATGAGTCAGGAGTCTTCGCTTCCCACTTATGGGCAGAACACGGAGGGACAACAGTAAATGCTTACCAAAAAACGAGCATTCAATGGGAGAAAGTGATAACAACACCGCTTAACATGTCAGATTATACTATAACTGCAGCATCTTTAAGCGTTTTGATCAATGCTACTGCAAAAGCTTATGTTGGTTGCGGAGGAGGTGATGTTTGGCATTGGGAAGGTGTAGAAGTAGAAGGGGACGCAGGCATTGTCAATTTTGATGTAGGTGATTATGTAAAATACTATGTGCGACTTGCAAATCCCGCGAAGGATGTAAATTATAAGATTACGGAATATCAATCAACTACATTAGGCCAGGATGGAGCAGAAGTTATTGACAGTTACGATTATTTGAACGATACTATTTTTGTTGCTGATAATATGGATGATTTGATATTTTTCCTCAATCAAGTTTTAGAAAACGGCGATTTTCAGAATTTTATTATTATTCTAGGAATGGAATTCAATTGCGAAGATAATTGTAGTACGGATCTAGACGAATTTCCTGAAGTCTATATTAAGGCTTGTAACTTTACAATATCCTATGTCAAAAACATAAACCAACACACTTCAATGTCGTGGAAATATCCTACAGAGCGAATTGATAATAAAGGGGGTATAATAGATATTACTCAATCAAAATTATTCTTTGACTATAAAATTGATAAATTGTGGCCAGTTTCTTTATCTTCTAATTCAGAATTCAGAATTTTAATTAACGATCAAGAATATAGCGAGAATATCAACCTAGGCGAAGCAGATACGAATCCGAAACAAGCTAAAGAAGGAGGATACGATTTGACAAGTATTACTCCAGAAAATTATGAGATAAATCTTACAATCCAAATTTTTCTTGGTGATGAATTTAACTTAATTGAGAACTATACGATTACGATAGATAATGTATACTTGCGCGTTTCATACAACCTATTTTTCCTTGCCCAACGAGATATAACTTTTCTTATCCTTTTAATAAGTTCGTTAATCGCATCTGCGTTATTATTGGTTTATTTTATATACTACAGGAGGGTTTTAAGATTTCCAAAGCCAGTTAGAAAAGTTAGGAAATATCGTAAATCTTTGACAAAAGAAAATCCTCCAAATGTGACGATTAAAACTCGAAAGAATTTGTTTGATAAGAAGTATGGTAAGATAATAAAAAGCACTCCAATGAAAACGCAAGTATCCAGCTCAAGTAAGACAAAAGATGTTAAGAATAATTTGAAAAACAAAGTTGACAAACTCAAATCCGCTAAAGCACTAATTTTTTTAATATTTCTTTTAATGGGATTAACATTTATGCCAATAATAGTTATGAATATTCCTAACGATTCGAATTCATCCCGAAACTTGTTAAAACTTTCTCAAGAAAGTACAACTGATACCTATACAAGAAAATCAGTTACTCAGCAGTGGATAGATAACACGAATTTTGATACAATTGAGAATTGGACTTCTTTATTAGATGGAGATTTATTAGATATTCAAACAGAAATTGACAATGGAAGTGCAAATTATCTTATAAAGGGTGACATTGGATCTCAAACTTTCGTCGAAAATGGGACCAGTAGTGGTTGGATTCAAATTGCAGATCAAGATGGTTTACCACTTCCTGATACTTACGGAATGGACGAAACTGGTTGGTATACAAGCCATTTTTGGCCAGATAACGCCCCTCAATCTCTTAGAGTGCAATGGCAGAAAAATTTTACAATGGATCTGAATATGTCTGACTATGTCATTACTGCAGCGTCTTTAAATTGTTGGATAAACGGTACTGCACAAGCTTCTCCAGTGAATGGGGGGGGTATTGATCGTCCTGGAGATACACTTAGTGGTGGGACTACAGTTCAGATTGCAACTGGTGATTTTGCGAGATTCTTTTTAATTATATCTGATTTGGAGAAGAATAGAGAATTCCCAGCTATTCGGTACCAGACAGACGACTTAGGTCGGGATGATCCAATCCCAATCACACAATTAAACAACACACTTATCGGTCCAGTTAATGAAGAAACTCTGATATTTTACCTCGAACAGGCGTTACAATACGATCATCAAAATTTTGCTATAACTTTGGGTACATATATTTGGTGTGAAGATAGTGGACATCCTGGAGATAGTGATAACTGGCAGATGCTATTAATCAAAAATTTCAATATGTCAATTACTTACCAAAAAAAAATAGACCAGTTCTCATCCTTAACATGGGAAAATTATGGAGATAAAATTGAAGAAAACAATTATACCGTTGAAGTTACAAACGCAAAATTATATTTTGATTATAAAATCAACCAAACACGGTTAAGTTCTTTATCTCCTAACTCTAGATTTAAACTCTTTATTAATAATATTGAGTACAATGAGACTATTAGATTAAACGAATTAGAGACTTGGTTTAAAGACGCTAGAGAAGAAGGATTTGCCGTTACTAACTTAATACCGAATGATAAAGAAATTAATGTTTCAATTCAAGTATACATTGCTGATGAGTTCATTCTTGATGAAGACATAATGGTTTCTATTGATAATGTAATTCTTACAATAACTTATGATATAATTATCCCTTTAGAACCAGACTTCGTATTCCAGATTTTCTTTATCCTAGCTACAATTGGAGCTGCGGCATTGGCTACCTATGTAATTCTATATCAATTTATACTGAAATACCCAGTTCCAGTGAGAAAAGTCAGGAAATATGGAAAAACTTTAACGCGTACGAAGAATCCAGATGTAAAGATTATCGAGCGTAAAATTGCCTTTAATAAGAGCTTTCAAGAGGAATTAAACAAAACATCCAAATTATTAAAAGGCACTCCTTCTAGTGATAAGATTGTAAAACCTAAGTTGCTAGAAACAGAAAATTCAGCCCAAAGATAAGACGACTTTTTTTTCATTTTTACTTCTTTTTAAAATCAATTTTTTTACAAGAGAAAAATAGATAAATGATGAAATTAAATTTTTAAAGTGTTAAAAAATATAAGTATGCCAAATCATATTTATACCTATCAAATTATAATTTGTTGAATTGATTAAAAATGAAGAAAATACATAGCCTCTATTTTGTAATAACGCTTGTTTTT
>JAEOTS010000078.1 GCA_016839745.1 Promethearchaeota archaeon | reverse complement strand
TTTGTTAAAAAGGGTTTATTTGTGTCTACAAAATCAATTGAAGGATATTTAATTGGCATAGTTGAAAAAATCGTTCTATTAAACGAATATTTTTCGGATGCCTTAACAATTAAAGCTTATAACAACGAAAATAATCCAAATATTCTTAAAGGGTTATTTCCGAGCGATGATTTTGAATACGCTGTTGCAATTGTTAGAAATTTAGGGATTATTGAATTCAAAGAATCTAGCGCATTTGAAATAAAAACGATTAAAAGGATGATGTATCCCGCAAGTCCGGGTAAGGAAGTATATTTAGTTGACGAAGAAATTCTCAAGAGTTTTATTGGACTTGATCAAGAGCGGGGACTAAATTTGGGTAAAGTGAAGGTATCTAATTTAGATGCTTATATTAATATGGATCGGTTATTAAATAAACATTTTGCTATTCTTTCAATTTCGGGAGGAGGTAAAAGTTATCTTACATCAATCATTATTGAGGAACTATTAACACGTGAAAAAACTGATGGAACTCCTGCAATTATATTGATTGATGTTCACGGAGAATATCAATATCTAAATAAGGCTCCTAACCTAAAAAATAAGGTTAAAGTAATTGATACTTCATATTTTCAGATTGCAGTCCCCAAATTAAACGCATTTGCTTATAAAAAATATCAAGAACAAATTTCTAATGTTCAGATAAGAGAGTTATCTAAATATATTAAGAAGTTAAGAAAAATGGAGGAACCAAACAATAAATTTACTCTTAATAGCATTATAGAATTAATTGAAAAAGAAATTGAAGGCGGAAAAAGCACAAAGCAAGCCTTAATTGGATGGTTGTCTGATTTAGAACGACTAAATCTTTTTGGACCACAAGAAAATCCAGTTATGAGAAATGTCATAAATCAAGGTGAAATCTCTATTTTTAATCTTCAAAATGAAATTTCTATTCGCAAAAAACAAATTATTGTGGATTATATGTGCCATCAACTTTTTTATCTAAGGAGAAAAAATGAAATACCTCCATTTTTGTTGATTATTGAAGAATCCCATCAATTTTGTCCTGAAGCGGCTCATTCTAAGGCATTATCTAAATATATTATCGAAACAATCGCAAGGGAAGGAAGAAAGTTCATGGCGTGTTTATGTTTAATAAGCCAAAGACCTAAAAAGCTTAGTACTACTGCCTTATCTCAGACAAATTCAAAGTTAATTCTAAACATTAAAAATCCCTACGATTTAAAACACTTAATGGATAGCTCGGAAACAATTACTAAAGATTACACGGACATGATCTCAAGTTTAGGAGTAGGAGAAATGTTAATGATGGGAAATGCAGTAAATTATCCTATCTTTGTAGATATCAGGGAAAGAAAATTTAAATCTCAAGCTGAAAATATATCTTTATCGCAAGAATGTGTAAATTGGAAAAAGCTCCAATCAGTTTAGCTCATCCATAATCTCACTTTTAATTTCTTGATTTCTTTTGTTAAGTACAATCATTTTCTTAGTTTTTGAAACTCGAAAAACATTGAGAATGCTTCGACTTTCTAACTTCATTAGTAATTCCTCTAAAATTAATGGATTAATAAAAGAGAATTCCTTCTTGAGTAGTTCTTCCAATCGTTTATCTAATATTTCTCCCTTATTTTTAATTAGTATGTCGATTAAAGAATTAACTACGGGTTTTTGATTCCATCTTTGTGATTCGATTATTGTTCACCTTTTAATTAAATAAAGATAAAAATCATGTACATTAAATAGAAATTATTTCTCCCAAATTAACTTTATGAATATTAGATAACCATTCGATCTTCCTTTGTTTGTTGTATGATTAGATTTTTTATGTTTTTTCCAAAACCTTCATAAAATTTAGTTATCTCTGGAGTGATGCTAGGGTTCATCGATTCTATAGCCAATTTAAAATGATCTTCCGAAATTTTTCTTGCTCTCATATTTTCTCTTAGCGCAATCATGCCCGCTTCACGACACAAGGTTTCAATATCTGCCCCAGAATAGCCCTCTAACTTCGTATTTAAGGTATTTACATCTATATTGCCAGTCAGGGGCATATCTTTGGTAAAAATTTTCAATATTTTTTCTCTTCCTTTTTCATCAGGAGCGGGAACTAGTAATATTCTATCTATTCTTCCAGGTCTAATTAAAGCAGGGTCTAAAATGTCGGGTCGATTGGTAGCAGCAATTACTACAATATCTTTCTTTACCTCTAACCCATCCAGTTCAGTTAAGAATTGCGAGAGAACTTTTTCTGAAACTCCTGAGTCGGTAGTATGTCTGCCTCTACTTGGAGCTATAGAATCAAATTCGTCAAAAAATATAATACAAGGTGCAGCCATTTTGGCTTTTCGAAAAACTTCACGAATTGCTTTTTCACTTTCTCCAACATATTTGGATAACAACTCTGGACCTTTTATGGATATAAAATTAGCTTTACTTTCATGAGCAACTGCTCGAGCTAAAAGTGTTTTTCCACATCCAGGGGGACCATAAAGTAAGATTCCTCTCGGAGGAGTTATCCCCATGCGTTCGAAAATGTTCGGATGTGACAAAGGCCAATCAACAGACTCTATTAACTTCTGCTTTAAATCTTCCAATCCACCTATCTGATCCCAGGTAACATTTGGTATTTCTACAAACACTTCTCTTATTCCAGATGGCATTACTTCCTTTAAAGCCTCTTCAAAATCAGCTTTAGTAACTTCAATTTGTTCTAGCAATTCAGGATCAATAATTTCAGATTCCAAATCAATATGTGGTAGATATCTTCTAAGCGCAGCCATTGCTGCTTCCCGGCAGACTGCAGAAATATCTGCTCCTACAAATCCATGAGTGATGTTAGCAAACTCTTTTAACGATATTTTTTTTTTATCGAGGGGCATGTTCCTCGTGTGAATCTGAAATACTTCTCTTCTCCCTTTTTCATTAGGTACTTTTATCTCTATTTCGCGATCGAATCTCCCTGGGCGCCTTAATGCTGGATCTAAACTATTAGGCCTATTTGTTGCGCCTATAACGATTACCCTACCTCTACTATGTAATCCATCCATCAGAGCTAACAATTGAGCAACAACTCTCCGTTCTACTTCACCAGTTACTGTCTCTCTTTTTGGGGCAATTGCATCGATTTCATCAATAAAAATAATAGATGGACTCTTTTCTTCAGCTTCTGTGAATATATTTCTAAGTTTTTTCTCAGATTCGCCATAAAATTTGCTCATAATTTCGGGTCCATTTATTGAAATGAAATATGCTTCGCTTTCGTTAGCAACAGCTTTAGCTAAAAGCGTCTTTCCGCATCCTGGAGGACCCCTTAACAGAACTCCTTTTGGAGGATCAATACCTAATCGCTTAAATAAAGAGGGATGTCTCAGCGGGAGCTCAACCATTTCTCTAACCCTTTGTATTTCGCGGTCTAAACCACCAACATCCTCGTATGTAACATAATCTGCTCCTCTTTCTTCATCTTCAGTAATATGTTCACTAATATGTAAGGCTGTTTCCGGTTTGATTGTACATACTCCGCTTGGTCTCATATTTATAACTTTAAACGTGATCTCTCTACTAATACCAATAGATATATATATGAAATCTTCAATTGTAACGGGGTAGTTGTTTAATTTTCGCTTAACGAAAGTTTCAAATCGAGGATTGGATTTTATTTTAACGCTTATCGGCGCTAAAACAATGTTTTGGGCCGATTGTGCATTGACTTTCCTAATTTGTATCGTTTCATCAATACTTGCTCCTGTATTTTTTTTCAATCTAGAATCGATACGAATAATTCCTAGTCCACTATCTTGAGGATAACTTGGCCATGCAATCCCAGCACTTTCCTTTTTTCCAATAAGAGCTATGACATCGCCAGTTTTAATATTTAGCTTCTCCATAGTTTCTTGATCAATTCTAGCAATATTTCGGCCAATATCTCTTTTTTTTGCTTCTTGTACCCGTAAAGCAATATCTCTACTCTTGGTCTCACTTTTATCGTTTTCTTTAGTTGACATTTTAGATCGATTAAATAAAATATTATTATCTATAAATATGAAATATTAATTTTGTAAAAATTTTTGCTTTTTTTTACATTGAAATTTAATTTTTTTTAAAGAAACTATCTAAAGATACTTGTGTTTTGGAAGAATTTTGCTTTTTCAAACGTTCAATAGCATTTAGGACTCTCTGTTTTGAAAAGTTATGTTGTTCAATCAGTAATTCCTCGACTTCTTCGTATTTTATTTTTTCCCAGATTATCTTAGGATAATTTTTTTTAATGTTTGGGTATAGAAAGATCTCTTTTATTTGTTCAATTAGATCTTTTTCAAGTTTAATTTCTATGTTGCCAACTTTTACATTATTTTTTATAATATTTTCTAACGAACCATATTTTTTGATTAGATCGAGGGCTTTGTGTTGGCCAATTCCCTTAATTCCAGGAAAAAAGTCTGTTCCAATTAAAATCCCCATTTCTATTAACTGTTCTCGAGTAATATTTAAACTTTCAAGAAATTTTGATAACGAGATATATTCTATATCAAGAGTTACCGTAGTATTTTTAAGTTTTTTACTCCTACTGACAGCAAAATTACGTATTAACCTTTCTCCTCCAAATAACAATGTGTCATAATCCTGAGACGCGCACGCCCAAGCATCACCATTTTCAACTATAAAGGCAGATTGGGCTTCACCCTCAGAGCTAGCTTCGACAATAGGGATACCAAGATATTTTAATAGTTTTTTGCTCTCGTTAATCATACCAGTATCTAATTTAGATGTCATCTGAGCAAATTTTTTTGCTTCTCCAAAATCTTCTTTCTCTTGTGCATTAATCATTTTCTCCTTAGCTATTTCCTTGATCTTCCTTCTTTCTTTTATGGTTTCTAGTTTTAACTCAGAAGGAACTCCGTCAAACACATAAATAGGTTTAATATTATGCTCTAAAAAATTAATTGTCCTGTAAAACAATCCTGATAGATGAGAAGTTACATTTCCATTATAATCTTTTAAGGGAGTGCCATCTCTTTGCCTAATTATGGCTAAAAACTGATAGATCGTGTTAAAAGCATCTATGGCAATGTGTTTATTTAAAAGGTTTTCAAATGTTATAGTTCTTCTTACTTCTTTCACTAGCTCGTTAATTTTAGTGCCCATGGTTTATCTTTTAATATTTTAATCCAATATTTATTTGGTTTTTTTCCTATTTATTTTGCACTATATTTTTTCTTTTTTTAAAAAACGCCTTTTGAGTTTTAGCCCGCACCTTTCACAACATTTATTTAAATCTTCAGATTTGTATATAGTTTTACAGAATGGACAATATACCTCAAAATAAATCTTAGTTTTTATCCCATTCTTATATAAAGTTTTGAATTTGAGATTTAATTCGCTACATAAATTTTCCATGGAATAATCGTTTGTATATACTATAATCTCGTTACTTGTAGTGTTCATCAATTCTAAAGCTAAAGCAACTAAATCTAAATCTGTTTTTGATAAGACGTTAATATCACCAGTTAGTTTAGATTTTTCTTCCACTATCTTAATATAATATTCAGTAGGTTTTTCTATAATTAATTTTTCTAGTTCTTTAGCAAGTTCAATTCTTTGTAATATATTTCTATTCTGATCCTTATACTTTTTAACTTTAATCTCATCAATTATCGCTGGAGTAGTGACAATCGTTTCTTTAAAATAATTAAAATCTATACCAGTTAAAAATATATTTGTATCAAAAACCAGAATTGAATTCTTCTTCTGGGCTGTCGTCTAAAGGCACCTTGATAGTTCCTATTATTTTTTTTCTTAAACGTCTAATATAATTGTCGCTTATACTCTTGGAAAGACGAATAAAACTTGTGTGGGAATTTGCTTTACGGATTCTAATAATTGTTTTTGGTTGGATTTCTTTTAAGGTTCTTTGACCATCAATAATAATCTTTGCGCTTAGACGTTGTCTTAAGAGTTGGACTTCGACCTCACTGTCAATTGGAAGTACTATTGGTTTCAATCCTGATCGGGCAAAACTATTTAATGGAGTTACTTGCATCGAATCCATAGTAGATTTAACAATCGCACCTCCCGCACTTAAATTATATGCTGTAGAGCCTACAGAGGTAGATATAATTATTCCGTCTAAATAACTACGATTTAGAAAACATCCATTTATTTTAACAGCCGCTAAAAGAACTTTTGAGCTCTTTGATGAAATGATTAGGATTTCATTTAAAGCATTACTCAATCTAATTTCTTCAGAACCTTTAACTACAAATGGAGTTAATTTAGAACATTTCTCTACTAAAAAGTCCCCTTTCAATACACGGATTATATCATTAAAAACAGTTCTCTCATTAGACTCGTCTAAAAAACCTATAGATCCAATATTTACTCCCAAAATAGGGGGCGCGTTACGATTTGGTAAACTCCCTGCTACTCTTAATATTGTCCCATCTCCACCAATAGAAATTAAAAATTTAGTATTTTCAGCCGTCATTTCCTTTAAATCTTTAGCACCATGTGGAAAGATCTTTGGAGCGATTCTGGTTTCCATTTGAACAACTTCGCCTTTTTTCACGAGAAATTCAAAAATCTTCTTTGTTAATTTAATCGCTCTCTCAGAGTCCATTCTGCAAGCTAATGAAACGGGTTTTTTATCCATGAATCTCAAGCTTCTTTTTTAGGTTTTTTCTCAAGAATATTACATTTAAAAAATATAGTAATTTAAGAAAATGATTTTCATATTTCTTAAAAAAATTTTTGGGAATTCTAATTTATTATAATTCTATTAATTAAGGTTTTTCCTGCAAGTTGCCAATATTCTACTTGCGCTAATGACATTTTACCTGGATCCGCTTGTAATTCTTTCATCTTCTTCTTCATATCTTCATCTGCGGGCCAATCAACATCCACTGATTCATAGGTCTCCAAATCCATAATATTGACAGACTTCTCTTCGATGAAATTAATTTGAGCTGTACCCTTGATAATTTCGGGTATGTCAATTAAATGACCTGATGGAATCGTGAGAGATCTCTTATTATTATCGAAAACCCCAACACATACAACACGAACTTTCGCATGTCCATGCTTGCCACTTTTAGATCGTTCAGTCGCTTTAATAATGCATGGTTCGTCATCAACCATAATATACTGACCCGATTTCAGTTTTTGTATTTCAGTTCTACGGATTGACATATACTATTTTCTCCTTATATTTTTATAAATACTATTAAGTAATATTTTTTATTTTCACATTTCTTTTTTATATAATATTATAATCATTTAAAAAAAAATATTAGTTTTTGTTTATTTTAATTATTAAACAATAGATACAAAACTCAATTTAATATGGCTTTTAAAAAACTAGGAAAAGATTTAGAAGACTTAATGCGGAAGTTGCGAAGATTACCGAAAATTGACAAAGAAGTAATTAATGCAATTATCCAAGATTTACAAAGAGCATTACTAAGTGCTGATGTAAAAGTTGAGTTAGTTTTCCAGATGACGGAAAATATTAAAAAAGACGCCATGAATACAGATCTGAAAAGAGCGAAAAGGAAAGATTTTATAATTACCCTTGTTCATGATGAGTTAGTCAAAACCATAGGTGGGAAATCTGCACCTATTAGAATTAAACCAGGGAAAAGTAATGTAATATTACTTGTTGGAATTCAAGGCTCAGGTAAAACAACAACGGTTGGGAAGTTATCACGATTTTATAAGAGCAAGGGATATAAAGTGGCTGCAGTTACGACAGACACATGGCGACCGGGAGCATATGAACAGCTTGTTCAGCTAACAGGCCAAATTGGAGTAAAGTGTTATGGAAATCCTAACGAAAAAAATGCCATTAAGCTTGCCGTTAGAGAAACTAAGAAAGCTGTTAATGACGAACACGATATTATTATAGTTGACACAGCTGGTCGACATAAGGAAGAAAAGGAATTAATGAAAGAAATGGAAAAAATTGAGGCCAGCTTAAAACCTAATGAAGTAATCTTAGTAATCGATGGAAGCTTAGGGCAACAAGCTTATTCACAGGCAGAAGAGTTTGCAAAAGCTACTAATATCGGAAGTATAATTGTTACTAAATTAGACGGAACGGCTAAGGGAGGAGGAGCACTTTCTGCTTGTGCTGCCACTAATCAATCTATAAGATTTATAGGTGTAGGCGAAAAACTAGAGGATTTTGAGGAATTTGATCCAACAACATTTGTAGGTACTCTATTAGGTGTTCCTGATATAGAGGGCTTGGTTAAACGCGTACAAGAAGCTGAGATTGATGTTGATCCAGATATGGTTAAGCGAATGATGAAAGGTAAATTCACGCTGGATGATCTTTATATTCAATTGAAAAGTATTAAAAAAGTTGGAAAAATGAAACAAATTTTAGCAATGATGGGAGGAGGCAATATTCCTGAGGCTTTATCTGATGATGCCGAAAAAAATCTGGAGAAATGGGAAGTGGTTTTAAATTCTCTGACTCAAGAAGAAAAAGATGATCCAAAAATTATTAAAAAAACTCGAAAAAGAAGAATTGCCATTGGAAGTGGCACAGATTATACTACGATCAATAGGATGCTCGATCAATATAATCAAATGAAGAAATTTATGAAGAAAGCTTTACAAATGCAAAAGAAAGGGAAAAAAGGCGGAACAGGCTTACCACCCGGTTTTGATAAGATGTTTAAAGGTTTCGATGGATTTTAACACGATTATATAGTTTTGATTAGATTGGCAAATTTCTTATTATTTATTGATGAACTTTCTGATTATTCCAAGAAGGTTATAGATAACGGACAAACCCCTTTAGATGTATATCTTGTATGCTCAATTATACGAGAATCTTTCTGTTGTTCTTATTCAATAAGAAAAAACAACAATTTATACATCTATATTGATTCAACTCAGATTTTAATAAAGTTCGAAGGTAATTCTTTAAGATATTTGGGCTCTGATGAAAGATCTCAAGCTCTACTCTTAAAAAAAGCATTGGATAAAATAAGCGGAGTTGAAAAAATAAATATGCAAAGAATACAAAAATCTACTCCAGGGATTTTTGTTAAGAGATTGCTAAATAGTGAATCGATTTTGGAAAACATTAATGATTTACATAATGATAAAATATTGATTATTAACGAATTTGAAGAAGAAAATACACTTACGAATATCACCAACTTAGAGGATTTAGATAACCTGAGGGAGTATTGTTATATTTTTCCTTTTCCTCAAAACTCACAGAGTATAGTCGATTTATTGGGAAGGATCAATGAAAAATACAAATTAATATATAGTAATCTTTCAAATATTAAAGGGATTGAAAATAAAATTTTGTATGTCAATTTTCTAATTGACCAAATAGAGAATTCAGATATAGAAAGAAATTTATGATATTAAAAAACGCGCTCATATATAATAATGGCTCGCTCCAGGATGGAGCTTTATTAATACTTAATGGTAAGATTATATCTGTCATAAATAATAACTCTGAAGATGATGTAAAATCAATTCGAAGCAAAAATAAAGATGGAATAGAAATAAATTGCGAAAAGAGAAAGATTTTACCTGGTATAATTGATATCCATTCTCATTTAAGAGATATGGGGCAGAGTGAAAAAGAAACATTTTCATCTGGAACATTAGCAGCAGCTTTTTCTGGAATCACGACAATTTTTAATATGCCAAATACGATTCCTCCTGCGATAAACGCAACTCAATTTAAAAAATGGATGAGAAAAGCAGAAAATAGCATTTATGTGAACGTGAGATTTATTGCGGGAGTTCCTAAGGAATTTAATCTCAAAGAAATTATTTCGATTATTGAATTAGGCGCTATTGGTTTTAAAATTTATCCGTTAGGCTCTTTAAATGAGATCGATTGGACAAATTATTTGAATGTTCAGAAAATTCTTAATATCTCGTCTAAATTGCAAATTCCCATATTTGTACACCCAGATTGGCCTCTTTCTCCTGAAGAAAAGAAGGAAGTTTATAGCAATGGTACACTGATTAATTTACCAATATTAGAATTACATAATAATCTGTACCCCAACTCTCTAGAAGCTAAATACGTGCACTTTATTCTCGATAATTATTATAAAATCATAGCAGATTTGGATTTAAGCACGGAAAATTATCCAATCGTACATTTTTGCCATATTAGTTGTAAAGATAGCTATTCTTTAATAAGAAAAGCTTTAGATATGAAACCAAACTTAAAAATCACCTTCGAAACAACACCGCACCACCTATTATTGGCAAACACCATACAACTAAGCAATCCTAATTTTGGGAAAGTTTTACCTCCTTTAAGAGACGAAGAGCACTCCTTATTTTTATTTAAGGAACTTAAGGAAGGGAACATAAACCTTGTAGGCACGGATCACGCGCCTCACACACTTAAAGAAAAAGCTCAGGATTATTTAGACGCACCTTCGGGATTTCCCGGATTTGAAACCTACGCATTAACATTATTAGATAAAGTTTGCCGCAATGAACTTTCTCTTGAAACTTTTGTCAAGGTTACTTCAGAAAATCCCGCAACAATTTTTAAAATTAAGAATAAAGGATTAATCAAAGCAGGCTACGATGCAGATTTAATCATAGTTGATAGGATTCCAGAATACCCCATTAAACCAGAAGCGTTCAAAACAAAAGCAAAATTTTCTCCTTATGAGGATTATAAAACCACTGTTCAGATATGGAAAGTATTTTTAAGTGGAATCGAAATAAATAATAATGATGCTGAACCTAAGGGAAATATTATAAAACATTCTGATTAAGTTATTATTATAATTAACCGTCTACTATTATATACTGAAAGCAAATTCTAAGAGTGAGAGTATGACAGATAAAGAAATATTTTCATTAGAAGATGGAAAAGTTTTAATTAAATTTGCGAGAGAAAACATCGAGCATTTCCTTAGATATAGTAAAAGAATTATAGTTCCCGATGATTTGAGGAAGAAATTTACGGATAAATATGGTGCTTTTGTGACTTTAAATGTTCAAAATGTTGAAGGCAATCCCTTAAGAGGTTGTATTGGATATATTGAACCTAATTTCTCATTATATGATGCTGTTCATAGGGTATCAGTAAGTTCGGCTACAGAAGATTCACGCTTTCCACCTGTCACACTTGAAGAAATGGATAATATCATTATTGAGCTTTCAATTTTAACTCCCCCAAAATTAATAGAAGTAAGCGATCCGAAAGAATATTTTGAAAAAATCGTAATAGGAAGAGATGGGCTTATAGTAGAGAAAGGTATGCGAAGAGGATTATTACTTCCACAAGTCCCCGTTGACCATGATAGAAATTGGGATGTAGATACTTTCTTACAACATACTTGTACTAAAGCATGGCTTTCTGCTGAAGCTTGGAGAGATATAAAAAGTACCAAAATATATTCTTTTCAAGCAATACTATTTGAAGAAGAAATTCCCCGCGGAAAAGTTATTCGTAAATACCTAACATCATCCTAATTTTACAAATTTATTAGGTGAAAATTATGGAAAATAATGAAAATATGATTCTTGTAATTGATATTTCATCTAATTCCGTAAAAGTCGGTTTAGTTTCAGGAGATTTAAAATTAGTTCATTTCAATAGCCAAAATATTAACATTATTAATGAGGATATAGATGGTTTTATAAAAAGTTTTGACATGGATGACATTTGGAATAAATTAATTTTTGGAGTAAAGCAAGTTCTTAATAAAATTAAGAATCAAAATACCAATATTATAGGAATATCGACTTGTGCTCAAAGGATAGCTTCTGTATTTCTAGACGGAAAGGGAAATGTTATTTATGGAGGGCCTAATATAGATATTCGTGGAATAGATTCCGCTTATCTAATAGAGGATGAATTTTCAGAAAAAGAACTATTTGAAATAACCGGTCATAGTCCTTCTCTATTATTTTGCTTAGCTAGGTTATTATGGTTTAGAGAAGAAGAGGAAGGAACTTATGCAAAAATAAGTAAAGTACTAATGTTGGATGATTGGCTAGTATACCGACTTACTGGAATCTACGTTAGTGATTTCTCATCTGCTGCTGGTTCTCAGTTGTTTGATATAAAAAAAAGAGAATGGAGTTCAGAAATAATACAAACCTTTGATTTCAATCCAGATTTTTTCCCAGATATTGTGGAATCAGGAACTCTAGTTGGTGAATTAAAGTCGGAATTAGCTAAAAAATTCAACTTTAGTCAAAGTAATATTCCTATAGTAAAAGCAGGAGGAGATACTCAAGCAACTCTGTTAGGTATGGGAGTTATTGAAAAAGGAGATATTGGTATCAGTTTAGGTACAACAGCCCCTCTCCATCTCGTAGTGGATAAACCGATTATTGATCCCTCGAGCAATTATTGGACATCTTGTCATTATATTAAGGGAAAGTGGTTATTAGAAGGACATGCAGGCAACACAGGTGCTTCTTATAATTGGTTTAAACAGTGTTTTTTATCCAATTCAGAGGATAATCCAGATTTCTTGATGGATACATATTTAAAGAAGTCTCCACCAGGTGCTTTATCAACTTATGCGTACTTAGGTCCTGAAAATATGAATATTAAAAATCAAACTTCAATAAAAAGAGGTGTATTTGCTTTTCAACCTCCTATGATGATATCTGAAGAACTCCCCAAGATTGAAGATTTTGCTAGAAGCGTTCTTGAAAATATAGCATTTGGAATATATGAAAATTATCGTGCTTTAAATAACTATACTGATTCAGGTACAAGAACTTTTTGCGCAGGGGGTATGGCTAAATCAGAAGAATTTAGTAAATTGTTAGCAAATGTGTTAGATTCGGAAATTTCAATTCCTTTTGTAAAAGATTCAGCTTTCATAGGAGTAGCAATGAATGCCCTGAAAGGTTTAGATGTTTATTCAGATTATAAAGCTATGATTAAAGATCTCATTACTTATGAGAAGATAAAGAGTAATTCTAGCATTTCAGAGAAATATAAATCTATTTACCTTGAATGGAAAAACCTTAAAATTAAAACTGACAAGTTGTAATTTCTTTCTTACTTAATTTATTAAATTTTTATAAAGGAAAGTTAATTATTACATTCAAAAACTGTATTAGTATTTAAAGGGTGTGATAAATTGTCAGAATTTGATAGTATAGAATCGTGTTTAAAGGAAATCGAAAATCGTTATAATAACACAGAGAAAATTAGAAGAAAATTAGCTAACTACGAAGAACCCATACAGATAACATTCTTAGATACTAACCGTAATGTAATGCTTCTAGTAAATAAAGATCAAGGAATTGAAGTAAAAGACAATACAAGCGATGGGAACGCTCCAGTAAAAATCGAATTTTCGTCAGAAAAGATAATGTTAGAGCTATTTAATAAGGAGATTGGAGCAGTAAAAGCATATTCTTCGGGAAAAATTAAGGTTATTGAAGGTCAAATTCGGAATTTAATGAAACTAAGAAGCCTAATGTTTTAAAAAAATATAATTATACTTTTTATAGATTCTAAATTTTATTATTTGGTATTAATTAACCTAATAACTAAACTAACTAATTATTTTTTAAATGAGTTGAGAAGTGATGAGAGCTTTTATAACAGCAAGCATATCTGACGAAGTTTTAAGGGAATTGAAGAAGAAAGTGGATGTCACTTATGAGAGTTGGAGAGAAACTGGAAATATTTATTTTGATGTCAAGGAGATGATTGAAAAATTAAAAGATTGCGATATTTTTATAACGGTCGCAGATGATTTAAAAAAAGCTGAATTATTTGAAAAAACAAATATTAAGTTGATTGGCTCGTGTCGGGGGGATCCATTCAATATCAATTTAGAGGCAGCTACTAAAAATAAAATTCCTGTTATTTATACTCCTCTAAGGAATGTAGTTGCAGTTGCTGAATTAACTGTAGGGTTGATCATTTCTTTGGCAAGAAATTTGACTCAATTAGATAAGTTCTTGCATTCAGATGATTTTGAAGTTATTGATTTTGAAGATTGGATTAAATGTTATAATAGGTTTATGGGTAGTGAACTATTGCATAAAACAGTAGGGATTGTTGGTTTTGGTCAAATAGGACAACGTGTTGCCGAACGATTAAAGTCATTTGGTGTTAATCTTCTTGTTTATGATCCATATGTAGCAGATGAAATCGTTGAAAAATTTGGTGAAAAAACTGACGTGGACACTTTAATGAAAAATTCCGATTTCGTTACTATTCATGCAGCTGCAACTGATGATAATGATAATTTAATTAACGAGGAACGGATTAAAATGATGAAAAACACAGCTTTTTTAATAAACATGGCAAAAGGAAGCCTGATAGACTATGATTATCTATACGAAGCTTTAAAAAATAGAACAATTGCTGGAGCGGCTTTAGATGTTTTTCCTATGGAACCTCTTGACGAAGATAATGAGTTTTTAGAATTAGATAATGTTATAGTACTACCCCATATTGGGGGAAATACAACTGAAGTAATTCACAGACAATCAAAAATGCTTCTGGATGATATCGTCACTTGGTTAGATAAAGGAATTCCATCTCACGTTTTAAACCCTGAAGTTTTTGAAGGATTTAAGAAAAAAAAGGAGTCATTAGATCAACCAATCAAAAAATATAAAGAAGAAATTGTAAAAATTTGTAAAAGATTACTAAATGACGGTCATGTTATTGGATCAGCGGGAAATGTGAGCATGAGGGTGAAAAAGGGGGACGAAGAAATAGTATTAATCACTCCCAGTAACGTAAATTACGAAGAGATGGAACCGAACGATATTTTAATTATTGATCTTGAGGGTAAAGTAATCGAAGGAGAAAGAAATCCCTCAGTAGAAAAACATCTACATCTTGGCATTTATAAAGAACGCGACGATGTGAATGTAATCATACACTCTCATGGTATATACTCAACAATACTTAGTGCGCTAAATTTATCGCTACCTCCCGTTATGGAGGAACTTGTACCTTATTTAGGAGGAGAGGTAGTCTGCTCTGAGTACGGGGAAGCTGGTAGTGAAGAATTAGCAATTAATGTAAAAAATAGTCTAGAAGAGAGAAACGCTGTAATTCTCGCAAATCATGGTAGTTTGTGTTGTGGTAGTCATTTAGAAGGGGCTTATACCGTTCTAAAATACTTAGAAAGAGGATCTAAAATATATTATCTAGCCAAATTAATAAAGGAACCAAATCTTTTACCTGAAGATACAATAGATTATGAAATGGATATCTTTGACCTTTTTAAGGATTCAAAGAAAATTTAGAAATAAATTTTAATTAAACCATCTGAACTAAGCTTCTAAATAACTTAACAATGTGGTTTGTGCTACACTTGGAGCTTTTTCTAATTTTGATAATCTTATTCCAACAAGCCTCACTTTCTTGTTTACAGTTGAAAATTGATTCAATAACTCAATGATTACTTTTAATACTTGATTCTCATCTTGAACATGATGAATAAAGGATTTTGAACGAGTGAATGTTATAAATCCTTCAAGTCTTATTTTAAGAGTTACTGTTTTATAATATATCTTATTTTTAATTACATTCTTATGAATTCTTTTATTAATTTCTTCAAGCTTAGATAAAATTAGATTAAGATCATTTGTGTCTTCATAAAAAGTTCTTTCCTTACTTATGGATTTTCGATCAGCGTGAAAGTTTTTTACTTCTCTAGTATCAAATCCGTTTGCAACATTCCATACCCATTCTCCGTTTTTTCCAAACAACTGTATCATTTTAGGAAGTGTAAGATCAATGATATCGCCAATCGTTTTAATACCCTTTTTGTTATAATAGAGTTTAGACTTTTTTCCGATTCCTGGAATACGGGTAATATCTAAATTTTTTAAAAAATCTTTTATATGATTTTCCTCAACGATTGTAATTCCATTCGGTTTGTTGTAATCTGAAGCAATTTTAGCAATGGATTTTGTTGGAGCGCACCCTACCGAGATGGTTATACCTATATTTTTTTGTACTTCATCTTTTAGTTTTTCAGCTAAATCTCTAACCTCCTTAAAATTTATACACTTATCTGATACATCTAGATATGCTTCATCAATGCTTACTTGTTGAAACTTGTCTGAATAGGAATTTACAATCTCCATTACTTCTTTTGAGGCTCTATGATATTTCTCAAAATTGGGATGAAGGTAGGTACCATGAGGACATCTTTTATAAGCTTGGGATATAGGCATCGCTGAATGGAGTCCGAATTTCCGAGCTTCATAGTTACAAGTACTGACTACGCCTCTTCCCTTTCCATCTTTTGGATCTGCTCCTATTATTATAGGTTTTCCTATATATTCTGGGTTATCTCGTTCCTCAACGGCCGCAAAAAAGCAATCTAAGTCGCAATGTAAGATAAAACGGCTCATTTTTAATCATTTCTAATAACTTGCATTATTTTAGACATTGTTAGTATTACCAAATATAATAAAAAAAGTTGGACTATGTTGAATTTTTAATTTAAATATGCATAATAACAAAATTCACCTTTAATGAAGATCTAATTCTATGAAAATACATTTTTAATCAATCTTTAATTTAAGTTTATATGGAAACGGATAAGATAGAACAACTACGAAAAACAGTTGTAAGAGGAGCTCAAGAGATCCATAGTAAAGGGTTAGTTGAGGATGGAGAAGGCAATGTTAGTGTTAGGATAAATAAAAATGAAATACTTGTAACTCCCACTTCAACCAAGTATGATTTATTAAGCCCTGAGTTAATTGTACACATGGATTTAGATGGAAATGTACTAGGTACGGGTAAAATCCCATCTACAGAAGTTAAAATGCACCTCGCGGTTTATAAAGATAGACCTAAAGTTAAATGTGTTATCCATAATCATTCTCCTTATATTTCTATGCTTTCAATTCTAAGAAAAAATATTCCAATAATAATGGAACAACAGTTGATTTTTCTTGGTGGAGAAATTCGATGTACAGAAATTACTGAAGCCCACACTGAAGAAATGGGAGCTAGTGCTTTGAAAGCGTTAGGAAGAAATAACGCAGCGATACTAGCAAACCATGGGGCTATCATATGTGGAAAATCTTTAGATCACGCAGTTCGATTTTCTGTTGTATTGGAAAAGCTGGCAATGGTGTATTGGGGTGCTTTGCAAATTGGAGAACCTTTACCTATCCCTGAAAAAAACCTTGAAGAACACGAGAAGATGTTCACTAGGTTATTTGCTTGTTTTCCTAAAAGGTTAAGATCAACTTAAAGTGATGTGTGGGAATATATGGAGTTAGGAATAAGTTCTTTAGGTAGTATTATTGATTATGGACTGAACAGCAAGCAAAAAGATATTCCTAACATGATATACCGTGCTACAGATGAATGCCTTAAATTTGCTGAAGAAAATGAAATTGATCTTGTAGAACTAGTAGTTGATCCTCAAGATTTGTATACAGAAGCAAACAAACAAGATTTTATTGATTTAGTTAATTCCTATTCATTAAAAAAGCAAATTCATGGTCCTTTTATTGATGTTAACCTATGTTCTCACAATAATCTAATTTCTCAAGCTTCTGTTGAAGCGTATATTGAAACATCAGGTTTATGTAAAAGAATTAATACTAATTTAATGACGATACATCCTGGCTTGGCTAATTTTATATTAGAGTCCATACGAGTTTACAATACAATACAATTATCTAGAGCAATAAAAAAAATACTAGATTATACAAGAAATCTTAATTTAACTATTTGTTTGGAGAATATGCCTAAAAATACGCATATCATGTTAGATCAAGATAATATTACAGAGACCTTAAATTCAATTGGCAGAACAGATTTGTTTCTCACATATGATACTAGTCACTTCTACACAAATAATGGAGATGTAAAAATATTATGGGAACGATATCACAAAATTATAAAAAATGTGCATCTCGTTGAAAACTTTACCACTGATTCTGACACTCACCCACCACTAGGATCGGGTAAAGTTGACTTTAAAGGAATTTTAAAAACGATTAGAAATTATCAATATAGAGGAGCATTAATTATCGAGCTCTCATCTAATAAGGATTTAAACAAGAGTATTGATTACATTAATAATTTTTTATAATTTTAACAAATGGATATAGTTTTTGAAAAAATCTAACTTTTTAATTAAAAGAGTTTTAAATTATGATATAATGAAAATTATATCATTACAAGTCAGTGATGATTTATTAGATAGGTTTGAAAAAGTTCGAAACCAGAGCGGATTTAGTTCTAAAAGCGAAGCATTGAGAGATTCAATATTGAAATTTATTGAAAGCCATGAAAAATACGAGAAACTAGAAGGATATCGAATTATGACTATAAATCTTGTATATCCGTTTAAAGAACCAATTACAGATGAGATTTCTGAGCTTTACCATAAATTTCACTCGATAATTAAAGCCGTAACTGATTGGAGAATTGCTGATAAAAAGATTGAAATAGTTTTAGCAGTAGGGGAGTTTGGTATTATTAAGGATCTTTATCAAGCGATAGTTAAAATTAGAGATGTAATTAGTTCTATTCATGAAGTGATTATTGATTAATTATATTCTTATTTAACCAAGTTGAAGGGACAAATCTACAAATTCAGTAGGTTTTTGGGTTAGAATACTCGTACTTATAATATCTGGTTCTGAAATTAAATAATCTACTATATTGTCTTGTGTTATATTCCCCGAAACTTCAATGATAACCCGATCGCGTAAATTTTGTTGTTTTAACAAATTAATTGCATCTTGAACTTTATCAGGGTCCATATTATCTAGCATTATTATATCTGCTCCATTTTTTACAGCTATAATAACATCATTAACTTTTTCCACTTCAATCTCTATTTTTTTTGTGAAGCTGACTTTAAGCTTCATGTTTCTGAGAAGTTCTGCTACATTTCCATTATAAAATTTTAAGTGAGTTGATTTTAAAAGAACCATATCATCTAAATTAAAACGGTGGGTGTCTCCTTTTCCGATTTCTACTGCCTTTTTTTCAAACATTCTTAAACCAGGGAGAGTTTTTCTAGTACAGGCTATTTTCACCCTTTTTCCGGATTCCTCGATGATTTTTACAAATTTACGAGTAGTTGTTGTTATTGTACTCATGTGACACAGAAGATTTAATCCCACTCTTTCACCTAACAAGATATCTTTGGTTTTTCCATACAATTCTGCTATGATATCTCCATTTTGGATTTGATCACCATCTTCTTTCTTGAAAGTAATGTCAACCTTTAGAATTTGAAATAATATCTCCAATTCTTCTAATCCAGATATATAGCCATCGGTTTTAGCAATAATTTTTGCAGATGAGATAGATTTTGTTGGAATTGATTTTGAACTAATGTCAACAAATGAATTATCTTCTATTAGAAATTTTTTTATTTTTTTTTCAATTAGGATACGATTATAACTCATTTTCACCAGATTCTTAATACAGTATTATTATTATAGATTAAAAACTAATTAAAATTATGCTTGGAATTGATAAAATATTAATTAATAATAATGAAGATAGAATTGAAGCCGAGTTGTTTCTATCGAACACAGAAAATTTCCCTTTTGTTGTTCTAATTTGCCACCCACATCCTCAATTTTTCGGGATTTAAATCCTTAAAAAGGGAAAATATGGGGGCAATATGTATAATAATGTAGTATCTGGTGTTTTTAACAAATTCACTCAAAATGGTATTTCATGTTTACGGTTTAATTTTAGGGGAGTTGGAAATTCATCAGGAAATCACACTGCTGGAACTGGAGAATTAATTGATGTGAAAACTTGTATTGATTTTCTTTTAAACGAGAAAAATGTCGAAAAAATAGTAATCTGCGGTTACTCCTACGGTGCCGCTATAGGTTGCTCTGCAGTAAATTATTCTAAAGATATCATTGCCTTTTGTGCTATTTCATTTCCTTGGGACTTTATGGGTTTGAAATATAAAGAGCTTTCTCAAAGTGAAAAACCAAAGTTATTTATTCAAGGAAATCGAGATACTTTAGCGATTTATGAAAATTTTGAGAACCATTATAATTTCTACTTAGAACCAAAGCAGTATAGAATAATTAATGGAGCAGATCATTTTTATATAGGATTTGAACAAGAAGTTGCTGAAAAGGCATATGAATTTTACAGATCGATAATAGAATAAGAATTAGGAGATTTCTATTAAAACCTTCCCAAACTGTTTACCTTCATTCAAATAGTTCTCTGCTTCAATAATTTCTTCCAATTGGAACTTTCTATCTACAATGGGTTTCAGTTTTTCCTCAAAAACTAATTTCATTACCTCCCTAAATTCTCCTTGATTACTCATAGTCGAACCAAAGATTTTGATTTGTTTCCAGAAGATTTGCCTAATATCAACCTCAGCTATTGATCCTGTTGTGGCACCTGGAATAACTAAACGTCCACCGGGTTTTAACAGGCGAAGACTGTTTGAAATTGTTAATTTTCCAACGCTATCAACTATAACATCGATTCCTTGCTTTTTAGTTATCTCAGAGAAAATAGTTTTACCGTAATCAGGGCTGGTCTTATAATTAATTACATGATCTGCTCCTAACTCTTCTGCTTTTTTCATTTTATCTTGATCACTAGTGGTAGTTATAACTTTTGCTCCAATATATTTAGCAATCTGAATTGCAGCAGTAGAGACACCCCCTCCTGCTCCATGGATAAGTATGTTTTCGCCCGGTCTTAAATTAGCTTGAGTTGTTAAAAGCCTCCAAGCAGTTAAAAAAGTAAGTGGTGCTGCTGCTGCGAGTTCATAAGAGATATTAGATGGTAATTTTAACGCATTTTCTTCAGGGACTTTAAAATACTCGCAATAAGTACCCCACCTATGTTCTCCCATAATAGAAAAGCTTTTACAGAAATTCTGATTACCTGATAAACAAAATTTGCATTTCCCACAGCTCAATCCAGGATTAATCGTAACGCTCTCTCCTTCACTTACTGTTGTTACCGCAGACCCTACTTCCTTTATTATTCCACTTCCATCGCTTCCTAATACATGAGGCATAGTTAATTTTAATCCCGGCCAACCTCTTATCAAAAAAACATCAATATGGTTCAAAGCTCCAAATTTTGCTTGAACTAACACTTCATTTGGTTTTATTTTTGGAATATCGAGATCTCCAATTAGTAGTTGGTCTAAACTACCATGTTTGTTTATGAAGGCTGCTTTCATAAATTCAAAATAAAACTATGATTATTAAATTTAACATTTCTAAGTTATAAAAAAAGCTATAGTCCTTACTATTAGATTAAAGAAAAGGAATGCTTAGGAAAATAAATATTTCTTAAATAGAAGAGAGTTTTTCTAAATCTGGTGTTGCGTTATCCACTGCCCAATCGAGGAGTTGATCGTAATAAGACTCAATTTCGGATGATTCGGGTTTTTTAGATAAAACTGCTAAGATGAACTGCGTTTTTTGATCAGGCATGATTATATTTCTACACACGATGTAATCTTCTAAATATTTAATTTTTAAACTCGATAGGAGGGATAAATTCATTTCCTCAGAAGCTTTATATGCTGCATCGCTCAATAACGAACTCATAGCGGCAACTACTCTGTCATCAACATCATCTGCTTTTTGGGAAGCTAAAACTAATCCCGTTGAAGTTGAAAACAATGATGCTCTAAAGTTTCCATTCTCGTTTAGTTCTTTTAATACAAGTTCTAGCCTTGAAACCATATGGATAAACACTCTGCTATTATTATTATAATAACTATAATATGAACTATATAATATTTAACTTTATTTCTATGAATTTTTGATATTTATTATATAAGTAGATAAAATATTATCTTCGTCAATATTTAGCGTAATAACGGTCGACCTAGCTATTGGTTTTTCAAATCCTCTTTTTGGGGGTGGTGCTTTAGGTTTTGTTGGGCTTCCTGGGTTAACCAATAAAGTGTTATAGGGTGTACCTTTTATGAGTGGTTGATGAGTATGCCCAAAAACAAGAATATGAATATTATTTTTTTTAAAACAATCTTCTAAATTTTCAGGTTTCTTGTGAATAACACCGATATTGTAATTGTTAACTGGAAATTTGATAAATTCTTCCAAACCAGTTATTTTATCAAGTTCACCTTTAACGCACCGGACTGGTGCTATTTTTTTTAAATGATCTAAGAAAAATTCCTCACAAACATCTCCTGCGTGTACAATTTCGTCAACATCTTTGAAAATTTCTTTCAGTTGATTAAATAGATTTTCGGATAGGCTAGTTTCATCTTTAATAGTAAAGTGAGTATCAGAAATTATCCCAAATTTAACCATTGCATTTATTACTCGCTATAATATTACTACTCCTATCATAAAAATAAGCAACCCGAATAAAAAGTCCATTATTATCCGTACAATTGTATCTGACGATCTCTCTTCTATACTCTCATCGCGTTTGAAATAACTTTTTAATTCTTTAAAACCTATTGATAAACTTTCTTTAATTCTAGAAATTTGCCATATAAATAATATGATTCCTATGATAAGGAGGGGAATATAAACGAAAATAGTCATAAACGAAAAATCCTGACCATTTATATAGTTCCAAATTGAAAAAGAGGAAATTACATTATTTAGAGTATGAGCAAAGATCGCTGGAAATATCCAATGTTTTCTTAGTACCACCATCGCAAGAATAATCCCTACAAAGAAAGTTTGTAGAAACCAAATAATAGGAAAGATAATAGGTAATCCTAGTGAAGGTCTTAAAAAAACAATATCAAAATGTAATAATCCAAAGAAGAAGGACGTTATTATTACAGCAGACATTCTGTTTAAATAATCGCTTCCTCTATTGGATAAGAAACCTCTTACTAAGGATTCCTCATATATAGCAACCATAAGTGGTATAATAATAATTGAGAAAAGAAAAATATAATAATTTTCGTTGAAATAAGAATTTAAAGAGAACTCTCCAGCAGGTTCTAAAGCTATGGCTGTCCAAGAGAGCATGTCAGGCGAGAAGAGATAGCTAAAGAAATCTAGAGGTATGAAAATTAAGAAAAGCAATAATACACCATATAAAAGTTGAAATTTAAAATTCTTTTTAGTTATGTTAAATAAACTTAAAAAGTTCCTTGATGGACTAATATCTTCCTCTAAAATTAATTTTTTTCGCTGTTTTTCCATTAAAAAAGCTGCTAAATACAAAAATAAAGGAATCGCAGTGATAAGCATTACAGCTCTGAATAAATAATAAAGAGGTTCAAAAATAACAGAATTTACATCGATTAAAAATGGCAACAGAAAAGTTGGGATTAACATGAAAATGAAAATACCTAGAAAGATAATCAAAACTTCGAAAAGATAATAAAATCGTTGCTTTATTATCTTTTTTAAAGGGGTTTCAAATCTTCTCATGATATATAACTACAAACAAGTTTTATGATTAAAAGATAATTATATTGAAATTTTTTAAATTTTTTTATTTGCATTCCCCAAAAAATTAACTAACTCCTTTCTTCCTGGAATTCCGTTTCTCGCACCTAATTTTTGTATACACTGTCCAGCTACAAAATTACCGATTTTAATATCATTTCTTAGGTGTTCAAACTTTAGACTCAATTTTTGTATTAAACCAAACATGAAACCTGCAGAAAAAGCATCACCAGCTCCAGTTGTATCTATTACTCTTTTTAATTTTAACGGTTTTATTAGCTCACCGTGCTTGGTAGTTAATAGGAATGCTCCTTTTTCACCAAGTGTTACAACAATAATGTTCAATCCTAAGGCAAATAATGAAACTGATCTTTCTCTAATTGAATCTTCACTTAAATCATTTTCTTTGAAACTAAAAAGAGTTTTAAATTCTTTTTGAGAGAGTATCAATATATCGATTTTCTCTAACAAATTTTGGATGTAATCGAAACCTTGGTCGATAATCAACATACCTGGGTTCAGAATCACAGGTATATTACAGGTTCTACCTATTTTTGCTGCGTGTAATAAGGGTTCTATATTTTGTAAGCTGCTTAAAAAGATTAATTTAGTGGCTTTAATCTCTTCTTCTAAAAGATCGTTTTTAGATAGATAATTAGCGGCACCACTATGAGCATATATCCTCCTTTCTCCCTTTTCATCTAATACCACATAAGCAGACCCTGTCGTATAACGGTTAGAATATTTAATTAAATTCGTTTCAACAGATACTTCTTTAAAATCACTTATTATTTTATTAGCAAAGATATCATTTTGCCCCAATTTTCCAATGAAGGCTGTTGATAAGCCGATTTTTCCACAAGCATATGCTGTATTCGCAGCAGCCCCACCAGATAATAAAGTTAGATTTGATACAAACACTTCATCATCATCAGAAGGGTGTCTTTCTACTTGAGCGATAAGATCAACAAGTGCCGCCCCAATACAAATTACATCAAAAATTTCCATCACTTCGAAATTAACTCATATTTTTTTGCTCATAATTAAACGATCCAAATTCTGACTTAATTTCAAGCTGGTTATTCTTTTTTGAGAGTGTTTTTTCGCATTGACCAATAATTTTCGATTCGATATTGAATTTCTTAGCTATCATATTAATATCTTTTGCAATTGCTTCATTACAACAGATTTCCATTCGATGACCCATATTGAACACTTGATACATTTCTTTCCAATGAGTTTCTGAAGATTTTTGAATCATTTCAAATATTTTAGGGATTTTAAAAAGATTATTTTTCAAATATGCAATTCTTTTGCCATAGTTGAGGATTTTTGTTTGACCCCCTCCCGTGTTATGAATAATTCCGTGAATTTCCTCACTATATTGTTTCAATACTTCCAATAACAAAGGAGAATAAGTTCTAGTTGGAGACAACAGAGCTTTTCCAACATTCAAGCTCAATCCTTTGATAGTATCTGTAAGTTGATAATTTCCAAAAAAGATTAATTGTTCATCAAGGTTTCGATCATAACATTCGGGATATTTCTCGTAATAGATGTGTGAAAGAAGTCCATGTCTAGCTAGAGTTAAGCCATTACTTCCTATTCCGCTATTAAAATCATCTTCGTATGAAGCTTTTCCGTCACTAGCTAATCCAATTATTACATCCCCATTCTTTATGTTTGAGGCATTAATGACATCTTTTCTTTTCATACTTGAAAAAACTGAAGCATCTACTAGTAGCGTTTTCACGATATCACCTACATCAGCCGTTTCCCCTCCACACACTAGGGTATTCAAACCAAGCTCAGACAACTTTTTGCTATAGTTATAATATTCCTTAATAATCGTATTAATTATATCTCCAGAGATATATCGGCTATTTCGGCTAATATTGTTAGATATAAAGAAATTTCCTGTTGCTCCAACGCACAACATGTCGTCTATATTCATGACAATGGCATCTCTTACTATCCCCTTAAACACAGAGATGTCATTTGTTTCTTTATAATACATATACGCTAAGCTAGATTTTGTGCCCGCCCCATCAGAATGAAATACAGAACACCAATCATCACCCCTACTTACATCTGGCACAATTTTACAAAACGATCCTGGAAATAAGCCTTGATCTAATGATTTTATTGCTTTATGGACATCTTCTTTTTTAGATGAAACTCCTAATTGAGAGTAAATATCTTTTTCGTCAGACATTTTTATGATTGATATTTATTTTTCAGAAATTGTAATAAATTTTCAGTTTGTTCAACAGCTTTTCCTAAATAATTATGAGGATTTAATAAATCATCAATTTCTTTTTTTGTGAAAACACCCTCAATCTTCGGATTTTCGCTTAGAATTTCTTTAAGTAAACGATTTTCTTCTTTTGCTTTTATTACAGCATTTCTTAAAATTTCGTGTCCCTCTTGTCTTCCAATACCCTTTTCAACTAAATTAACCATAATTTTCTCAGATAAGACAGCTCCCTTAGTAAGGTTTAAATTTTCTTCGATTTTTATTTCATCAAATTCAACTTCTTCGATGTTTTTCGTAAGTTGAATTATCATATAATCTAAGAGAATGAAGTTTTCAGCAAAAATTATTCTCTCATTAGCTGAGTTTGTTAAATCTCGTTCATCTTCCAACACTATGTTATCTAAAGCAGGAATTACATTGGATTTTAGAACTCTAGCCAAACTGCAGATTCTTTCAGATTTGTGGGGATTTCTCTTATGAGGCATTGTTGAGCTACCGACTTGACTCTTTTTGAAGGGTTCAAACATTTCTGCGATTTCGTTTCTTTGGAGCACTCGAAATTGCCTTGAAATCTTCGCTAAAGATTGTCCAATTAACGTTGTTAAAAAAATAACTTCAGCATGACGATCTCTCTGAATTATTTGGTTTGTTATCAAAGCTGGAAGTAAATCAAGTTCTTTCATTATTAATTTCTGAATTTCAATGCCATTCTCCCCAAAACTTGCCATAGTACCCACAGCACCCGACATTTTGCCATATGATATCCGGGTTAGAGTTTCTTTTAATCTATCTAAATGCCTGTCTATTTCATATGCCCAAACACTAAATCTCATTCCATATGTAGTTGGAATAGCATGTTGTCCGTGAGTTCTTCCAATACACACGAGTTTTTTCTTATCTTCGATAACTTTAATTAGTGCTGTTAAAAGGTTTTTTAAAGATTTTATTACATATGTTAGCGCTTCTCTTAACTGAAGTGCTGTTGCTGTGTCTTCAATGTCGTAACTAGTCGCCCCCAAATGAACATATTTCTTAGCAGATCCTTCGCATTGCTCAGTTAAAGCCTTAACCATAGCCATTAAATCGTGATGTATCTCATTATCGATTTTTTTTACCCGATTTAATTTTACATAAGTTAAATTAGCTTTCTTATAAATTTCTTCAGCAGCATCTTGAGGAATATTTCCTAATTTTGCATGTGCTTTTGCTAATACTGCTTCAACTTTTAACCAATACTCTAATTTTTTATCTTCTGTAAAGATGTTAGCTAATTCTGTTCGATAACGAGTTTCAACAGGATTAATAAATTTATGATCCATATCAAAATTACAGATTTATAATTTCTATAATTGAAATAATCTTAGATCAATTATTATTCTTATTTTAAAATTTTATTAAAAAACAAATATCTAAG